>CAIXPZ010000266.1 GCA_903921455.1 uncultured Verrucomicrobia subdivision 3 bacterium
AAAATGAATTTCTATCTCTCCGCCGTGGATGACCAACTGCGCCATGCCGACGACCAGCCGTCCATCGGCCTGTTGCTATGCAAGGAGCGGGATCACCTGACCGTTGAGTATGCGCTGCGCGATTTAAAAAAGCCGATCGGGGTTGCCCAATGGCAGACCAAACTGGTCGAGTCACTGCCGAAGAATTTGAAAGGCAACCTGCCGACGGTGGCAGAAATTGAAGCGGAACTGGACCTGGGCCGAGCGAAATAGGCTGGCGAAAAGATTTTCAATTGCCGTCAATGTAATCCAGCCCCAGAGCGGAAGGGCACAGCAAAACTACGCATTTAATCAACTTGAGGAAATCTGCAACAACCTCCCGTCTGCCGCTGTTGCTAGGCTACGCTCTTGGCGAATCGGCCAATTCCCTAGTGACGAATGGACTGATCACTTTTGCGCTGTTGTGCTATACCAACGCGCTGGGTTTGTCGCCGGCGATGGCGGGTGCCGCCCTGGCGGTTTCCGTTCTCATGGAAGCGCTCACCCAACCGTTGGTTGGCCATATCAGTGACCACACACGCAGCCGGTGGGGCCGGCGGCGTCCTTACATCATTGTGGGCGGGTTGCTGATGGCCGTGAGCTTTTATTTTGCATGGGCGGTCCCGTCGCAATTCCGGAATCAACCCAACACGCTATTTGGCTATCTGATCGGTCTGCACATTGCGGTGCGACTAAGTCAGAATATTTTTTTTATACCCTATCTGGCGCTGGGCTATGAAGTGACGCGCGATGACCGGCAGCGCGCGTTGCTCCAAAGTCTCCGGCAGGTATTCAATATGGCGGCCAATCTGGCCGGACCCGCGCTGGCGTGGATTTTTTTCTTCGGCAACCAAGGCAAGGAACGCGGGGTCAGCGTTTTGGAAAATTATATCCGAATGGGCGGGGTGTTTGCAGTGGCCATGGTGATATTAATTCTGGCCATGGTGGCAACCACCTGGCAGCGGGGTAGCGAGGAACCAGCCGTGGCCTTTTCTGACGAGAGGACGTGGAGGCAAACCTTCCTGCGGGATATGCGCGCAGTTTTTTGGGGGCACGACTCGCGACAGGTCCTCATTTTTATTTTTATTTTCACCACAGCCATGGTGGTGATGAGTTCTTTGCAGCAATACTATTACGAGCATTGCCTGAATATTTCAGGCGGGCAAAAAACGGTGGCACAAGGCAGCACCATGGTGTTTTTTGCCATCGGCGCGATGATGGCACCCAAGTTGGTTGCCACGCTGGACAAGCGGCTTGCCCTGTGGGTCGGGGGATGGGTTTGCATTGCTTGCAATCTGTTGCTGGCGAGCCTGTTTTTGACCCACTTCGTGCCCGAAGGATTGTTGACGACACTGGTTTCGCTCCCCATCACCGTGCCGCTGGCGGTATTCGTGCCGTTGCATGCCGGCTTTTGGCTGGGCGCGGGAATCATGCTTCCGGTGGTTAACACCATGATGGCGGACGTGTCAGAAATTCACCACTTGGACACGGGCGTGAACCGTGATGGGGGCCACGCCGCCGCCTTCAATCTGGCGATGCAACTGGCGGTTTCGGCCGGAATTGCGATCGCCGGCCTGCTGGTGACTGCGGTTGGATTCAAGGCGGTTACCGCCGCGCAATCGCCGGAGACCCTTTGGCGTTTGGCGGCAGCCACATTTCTGGTCGCCCCGATGATGATATTTCTTTCTCTCCTGACGGTTAAGGAATACCACGTTACCAGAGAATTCCTTGCGACGAAACGATCTGCGTCACAAGCAGCGCTTGCAGCCGGGGCAAATATTGAAAGCTAAATTAGCCAATTTTTACGCCCCTACGGCAAACAACGACCGACCTTTAACCCGCGTCCTTTATTTCCGCCTTAAAGCGCGCACGATAGCGTGAGGGTGTCATCCCGAAATGCTTACGGAAGCAGCGGCTGAAGTAATTACCATCCAGCCATCCGGCCTTGGCACCAACTTCACCCACGGGAAAGTTGTCACGCCGCAGCAAAGAGGTAGCCAGTTCCAAGCGCCGACGAGTCAGGTAGGCCATGGGAGGCAATCCCACTGCCGCATGGAAAAGACGGGTGAAATAAGTAGGTTCAATATGGACGCGAGCGGCGAGGCTTTTCAGGGTCCACGGATCGGTGGGGGCATCATCAATCAATTTGATGGCCGAGACGACGGAGCGGTGTGACGGGGACAGTTTTTTTCCCGAGTTAGCCGAGGCATTACGGGCCAGTAAACTGAGAATCTGCAACAACAGCCCAAGGTGGTCTCCGTAATGGCTGAGGTAATCCCCCTGTGACAGAGAGCAGAGCTCGTCCAGCAATTTACAGCAGCGCTTGAATTCCTGCGGCTTCAAGTGGAGTGAGACCATGCCGTGCTGTTTCGCGGACAGGGGAATGCCCCAGAGCAAGCGTCCGAGGTACGGGTCGTCGGCCAGCCAACTCAACTCCCGCCCAAGCAGGGCGGTGTCAAAACAACAATTATAAATTGAAAAGTCTTTTACTTCGGCATACCCATGCCAGGCCCCGGGCCGGAACAGAAAAACGTCGCCCGAGCCGGGGCGGGAATCGCCCAAAACACTATGATGCAAACAGGTTCCGGAGACGACGAAGGCAAGTTCCACGAATTCATGGTCATGGATACGGTAGTTGCCGTGGTTGGGGTTGAATTTGGCGGTGATGCGACGAACCGACTGGTGATAATCCGTCCAGTTGAGCTGATTGGGAATGGCCGAGTTTCGCATGGCGAAATCTAGGCCAACGACAACAAGGTTTCAAAGAGTATTTCAATTTTGTGCTAAAATATCTCAAAGTCGTCCTAACTCCTCAGGGTGAATTATGCTAAATTAAAAACATGACCCATACGAATTTAAGCCATCAGTGGCGTGCCGGGGTCTCACTATAAAAACAAAACGCTTTTAATAAATCATTTAAAATTTAATCCCAAGTTGTCCTAAAAAACCCTAAATCAGAAAAAAAGCATGAAAACTATCATTAACATTAAAACAGGTTTGTTGGCCGTCGCAACAATGGCTGCGTTCGCCCTGCTGCCGGAATCAGCCCGGGCTGACGTTTATTGGAACGGTAGTGTGAGCAGTAGTTGGTCAAACCCAGCAAACTGGACAGGCGGGTTGCCATCTGGCGGCGGTGCTGGCAACGCGGTCATCAATCCGGGGACGCCATTCGCCACCCCGGTGGTCAGCACTGCCGGCAATGCAACATTGGGACAATTGTATATTTCCATAGCAGCCGGGTTGAGTGTGGTAAGCGGTGGACAATTGAGCATCGGTAGCGATTTGATCACCGGTAACTGGGGAAACAGCGGCGCTGTAAATGTGTCGGGCGGTTCGTTAAGCATAAATGGATTGCTGAACATGGGCGCAGGTGTTCACGGGGACGGTGATCTTATCATTTCTGCTGGAACCGTGAACGCCGGGAGTCTTTCAATCAACACCACCGGCGGTGCAAGTATGGATCTTTCCGGTTCCGGCAGCTTTATAACGGCGGCCAGCCAATTGGGTAATGTCAATTATTGGATTGCCAACAATGCCATCACCGCAAATGGCGGTCTGGGCACAGTCCACGTGGATTCAATCAGTCAGCCCGGTAGCATTGTGCTGACGGTGGAAGCGATACCGGAGCCTTCGACCATGGTTTTGGCCATCGCTGGAGGCGCGGCAGTGCTTTTCCTGCGTCGTCGCCACCGCTAAATACAAGCGCAACTCGAATTGTCTCCCTGTCTAAGAATTTAAGAAATGAACAGAGTATGAATCTAAAAACAAATAATATGATTGCGGGTGCCAATAATTGGTGGATGGCACTGTTGTTTACGATCATGATGCTGAGTCCTTTGACCAGCGAGGCCGCAATCCGATATTGGAACGGCAATGTCTCCCAGAATTGGGCGGACGGAAATAATTTCCAAGCCAACGTCAGCAATCTGCCCGGCGTGCCGCAGACTGGGGACGACATTTATCTGGAGACATGGGCAACCCAAAGCCCGCTGATTAACAATAGCGGGCATGCGGTTCTTCAGCAGGTATTTCAGAGCAAGGACATGACGATCGCCAGCGGCGGGGTTTTAAATTCCTCATATTCATTTAAAATCGGCTGGAACGGCTCGGCGACGATTGATGTGACAGGAGGTTCATTGACCGCCGCCAATCATCTGGATGTGGGTGGCTACAGCGGCGGCATAGCCAGCATGAATGTGATGAGCGGCTCTGTTTCCGTCGGCAATCTATTTCTGAACCTGAACGGGGCGGCCACCGGTGGTTCCTATCTGACGCTCAATGGCGGAACGGTCACGGTGCTCGGCACGCTTTCCATCAATACTGTTGGCACGCGTCCGGCGGTTATCAATTTGGCGGGCGGATCTTTGATCCTCACCAACGCCAACAACAATCTGAACAATGCGAACTATTGGATCGCAAATGGAAACATCACTGCTTACGGATGGGTCGGCTTCGTGACGGTGGACACTTCCAGCAACCCGGGAAACATAATTCTAACCGGCATACCTGCACCGGCGGTTTCGTCGTGGTATTGGAATGGCCATATTTCCCAAAACTGGAATGACGCAAATAACTTTCAATCCTCAGGCTACAATCTGCCAGGACTGCCAGAGACAGGTAATGATGTTTATCTCGAATCCTGGGCTACTCAAAGTCCGTTGATCAATAATGGCGGGCACGCGGTTCTTCAGCAAATCTATCAGAGCAAAGACATGACTGTTGCTGCCGGCGGCGTCTTGGATGCGTCGTATTCCATTAAGGTCGGTCAAAATGCTTCGGCATCGCTCAATGTGACCGGCGGCTCAATTTCAGCCGCCAACCATCTGGATGTGGGTGGCTACAATGGCGGCACCGCTGCACTGAACGTTTCCGGCGGCGCGCTGACGGCAGGCGGGTTTTATCTCAATCTGAACAACGATGCCAATTCGTCTGCGGGTTCCTATGTCGCGCTCACCGGCGGAACCATCACCGACACCGGAGCATTCTCAATCAGCGAATCGCATCCCACACTCTTTAACATTGCCGGTGGCAAGTTTGTGGTGCCGGTCAGCCAACAGGGGAATGTTAATTTCTGGATCGGGGACGGCAGCATTGCAGCGCACGGCATCGGCGGCACGACGAACAGTTTTAATTTCGATACGACCAGTGTGCCGGGCAGCCTCGTCATTACGTCAAAATATCCCACGATGGCGAAGGAAACCTTCCCACAATGGAATCCGCAGACGATGACAAACCTGCCTACCGGGCTGGATCAAGCTATGCCGCTGGTTCCAGCGGGGCTAGGCGTGATGATTGATGCACAATCCGGCTATGGCACAGCTGTTGCCACCAATGGCGAAGTTTATTTTACCGAATATTCAGCCCAAAGCGTCCGGAAATACAATCCGGTGACAGGCGGGATCACCACCGTAGTGACCAATCGTCCGGGGGTGTTTGGTGTGGCGGTTGACACCAATGGCAACTTGTTTTACGCGATCGATTCGGATTCCGGGAGTGGCTACGTTGTAAAACGCACTTCCGGCGGCTCAGAGCAAACCATCATCACGAACCTCACCCGTCCGCGCCAGTTGGCGACGGATGCGGGCGGGAATGTTTATGTCGTGCTGGAATCGGCCCGGCAGATTCTGAAGTGGGATAAGAATTCCAGTGCTGTCTCCACGATCATTGACCAGAACCAGTGTCCGGCTACACCGCAAGGCGTGGCGGTCGGGCCTGATGGAAAGATATACTTTAGCGCATACGGTCGCGGTGCCAGTGCCGGGACATTCCTGACGCAGGGCACCGTTTGGTTGCGGGCCACGAACGGCACCATCAGCCTGCTGGCTGGCGGCTTTGCCCGCGCACGCGGCGTCGCCCTACACCCGGATGGCAGCCTGTATGTCATCACAGAAGCGAACGTCTGGGACAACGGCAATTCCGGGGTGCTCGCCAAGATTGCGACCAATGGCACCGTCACGCAAGTGGTGAAGGGCATTGATTATGCGCAGTTTCCCAGCATCGGCACGAATGGCATTTTGTATGTCACTTCAGCCCGAGACAGCAAGTTACTGGCGTATGATCCCGCGCAAAATTTCAGTTCGCAGAGCATCAGCCAGCCCGGCGTGACGTTGATTGCGGACGGTGCCAACTGGCAGCCAGTATCCGGTGGCAATTACCCATTCAAATTACACCTGACCAACACTGCCAGCCCCGCGAATGTGCTGAATCTCACGGGTTATTTGCAGACCGCCCAGGGCGCGGTGCAGTCAAAGATGTGGTTCAATGTGCCGGTGACCAATTTCACCATCAGCCTCGCCCAATTGACCAATTCCGCCGGCAATACAAATACCGGCATATTTGCTTTACCGTCCGCCAGCGTGGACTGGAACTATGGCCCGGCTAACGTTCAGGTTGTTCCGCTTCGCACGCATCAGCTTTGCCGCTGGCCGATGACCAACCCTGGCGTTCCGGCCACGGAAACGCCTGCGGCCGGTTTTGCGGAAACACCGGTTTCTTATCTGGTTTATGTTAGCGTGGTCAATCCGCCGATACTCAAGGTTCAACCCTGGACCGGAGGACAGATCAGGATTTCCTGGCCCGCAGTGTCTACGGGCTACAGCTTGCAGAGCTCCGTCGCAGTTTCTGGCGGCTATGCCAGCGCGGGGTTGACCTTGACGATTGAAGGAAGTGAGAATGCGGCCTATGATTCAATTGGATCCGGCACGAAATTCTATCGGCTCATTAAATAACTGCCCCCGATTCATTTTGATTTAGAGATGCACCGATGAAATGTGAACCCCCATCCGCGAAAACCGGGACAAATCTTTCCCGACGCACACGGCGAACGGCGTTCACGCTCATTGAATTATTGGTGGTCATCGCCATCATTGCGATACTCGCCGCAATGCTGCTGCCGGCTTTGAGCAAGGCCAAGGAAAAGGCCAAGACCATCAACTGCGTCAGCAACATGAAGCAAATATCACTGGCCAGCACAATGTATCGGGACGACAACCAGGGCAACCTCCAGCCGCTATATTTTCAGGGCGGCAGCCCCTTCATGCCGGCAACTTTTAAATACGACACTAATACGTATGCCGTCCTGGATTCCCAGGATTTCTGGTGGCAGGACCAATTGCGGGTGGCGGGGTATTGTAATTCGCGAGCAATCTTCAGTTGCCCGACGATGGTTCAGAATGTCGGCGGAGGGGTGGATGTCAACTACGCCCTCGGCATCGGTATGAACTGGCAGGAGGCCGCCGTCATCGCCACGACCGGCAATGCCAACATTACTTGGTTGAAAGAAAACAAAGTCGTCCGGCCCAGTTCGTTCATCATCTACGCGGATTCGGGCAATATCACAGCTTCAACTCGAAACGATGTGAACGCGGACAACTGGGTGCCAGACTTTGCGTTTGATAACGCCAGCATGCAGAGTCTGGGTTATGGCCCCACCTATTTCCGCACCCCCAGCGACACCGGCACTTATCTGGTTGGGGTCCGGTCGCAGCCGCGTCACGGCCGGCGGTGCAATTTTGGATTTTTTGACGGCCATGCGGAGACCCTGAAGAACAGCATGGCCGGCTATCAATTCTACAATCGCGGGGTTTACAACATCGGTGCCCAGCAGCCGGAAGAAGCTTGGTGGGCCAGAAACCATTGAGCCGTCTCCGGGTTTCGTCGTGACACAATATTGGAATACTCACCATGATTAAGAACTGCTTGTTTGTTTTGTTGCTGACTGTGGCCATAAGCGGTTGTGGGAAGAAAACGGCGGCGAAATCCGGCGAAGCAACACTAGAAGAGTTGAACCAGGTTTTATCCGTGATGTCGATGGGAGCCAGTCATGCACCCACTAATGTCAATCAACTGACGAACTTCCCAACCCTTCGCGGCAAAACCTTGCCCCAGCCTCCGCCAGGAAAAAAACTCGTCATTGACCCGTCCACAAGAACGGTTGTTTTTCTTTCTGAATAAAAGCATTTATTTTTACATATTTATGAAACAACAAATCACCCGGTTTATCCCCGGAGTTGCTCGCGCTGCATTAGTGCTAGGCCTCATAACGCAATTGACATCGGTTTCTTCTGCCGCCGATGCGTCCGTCATGGAGCGGCCGGGCGGTTTTGAGTATTTCGTCGGCATCGTCGGCAATCCGTCCGTGACCGACATCAGTTGGAGCGACGACGAACTGGAGAAGATCAAGGCGCTTGGCGTGAACATGATGCAACTCAGCATTGCGTGGGGGAACAAGCCGGCGGACGAGGTTTTAAACTTGGAGGATTTGGACGCCGGCCAGCGCGAGAAGTTTGCCTTCCGAATCAAGCAGGCCAAAAAGCATGGGTTGAAAACCATCGCACAGTTTGGCATCCCGCGCATGGTCAACTTGAATCCCGTCCGCCCCGCCTGCATCCTCGATCCGGCGGTGCAAAAAAAATATCAGGACTTGCTGACGGATTTCATGAAATCGTTTCCCGAGGTGGACGACGTGCTTGTTTACACCTTCGACCAGCACGCCTGGCTCTGCAGTGAGTATGGGCCTTGTCCGCGTTGCACGGGCGTGCCCTTGGACGAACGGGTTCCGCAATTTCTCAATCTGCTCAATGAGACGATGCAGAAATGCCGTTCCAACACGCGGCTCTGGTGGAAGCCGTGGGAACTTTCCCGGGGTCAGGTCGTCGCCATCCTAAACAAGGTCAAGGCGGAGCATTTCGGTCTGGTTTTGAATCCGTCCACCAGCAACGAGGTCTATCCGTTTAACGATCGATCGTTCAAATCCGACCTCGGCGTGAAGCGTCTGGTCCAACTGGCGAAAGAGCGCAGCGTTCCCGTGCTCGGAGAATTTGATCACACGTTCTACAAACCACTTTATCTGATCGAAGATTATTTCCCGCGGCTGATCTATGAGCAAATGAACGGCTGGAAGGAAATGCCAGGTATCGTCGGCGTGAAGGAGTATTACGGATTTGCGCCGAGCGTTTTTTCCGTGAATGCGGCCATGCTGCAGGCGTGGATGAAATCCCCGAGCGCGCCGCTTGATCAACTGCTGAACGAAATCGCCGCGCCCTACGGGACGCAGGCCGCGCCTCTATTGCAACAGGCATGGGAATACACCGCTCAATCGGTGGAAGCGTATCCCTGGGATACGACTTATTTGATCGGGCCGATCGGTTTGGACCGGCATTGGGATGGCAGCCATGACTGGGAACCGGTCGAAATCATCAGCACCACTTGGGATACGCCGATTTGGAAAGCTAACCGACGCGGTAATTTCATGCTGACCGATGAACCTAAGGCCCATCCGTGGTTGTTTGAAGATTGCGGCTTGCGGCTGGAAGACGCCGCCGCCCTGGGTTTCAAAGCGGTTGGTTTTTACGACCAAGCCATCGCCGCCGGCGGCCCCAAGGTGGACGATATTCGCGTCCAGCGAGAAACCGTTTGGAAAACCTCTCGCTCATTGCGGGCGAAGTCGCTGCACTACCTCATGACACTGGCAGCGCAGAGTGCGCGGACCGTGCAGAATGATGAAAAACAATTTCCCATCGTGATGAAACGGTTGGAAGCATTATTAAAAAAGGACGTGGAGAATCAGGGCGGCAATACGGTCGTGGCACAAAAGCTTGCCGAATTTCAACGCGATCCGAAGGCGTGGCTGGCCGCCAATCTCAATCCCCGCGATTACGAGACCAAGACCACGATTGACTGGAGCAAGTGGGTGCCGCGGCAGGATTAGCGGGAAGGTAACCCATGAGCTGACCAGCAGATAGCCCACACCCGTAAACTGGGAATATGAAAAAACGCATCCTAAATGCCGTGCCAGCGATTACGGTTGCGCTAACCATCGGCTGGTCAGCTGTCGCCGAGAATATTACAACTCCGAGCCCAAGTCAGGAAGCGTTGACTCCAAAAGCATTTGCGCCGGTCATCAGCGACCAGTTCACGCCGGTGGCGATTGATCAGGTGAAGTTGACTGGGTTACTGGGCAAACATGTTGACACGGTTCCCGGCCGGCTGTTCAACGGCCAGCGCGAGGCTTATCTCAAAGTGTTCGAGCATCCCACTGATACAAACATCTGGCAGGCGGAGCACATCGGCAAGTGGCTGGAGAGCGCCTGCAACCAGATGGCCTACACCGATGATGCAAAGCTGCGCTCATTGGTGGATAAAACGGTGGAGCGCCTCATCCAACTGCAGCAGCCGGACGGATGGCTGGGGTCCTACGCCCCGGAATATCGTTTTCACAAATATGACTGGAAGGCGAATGTGGATAAAAAGTATGAGCCGTTCTACAACGGGCCTTTTTACGACATCTGGTGCCACTATCTGACCATGGGCGGGTTGATGCGATATTATGAAGTCACCGGCAGCAAGCCGGCGTTGGATTCAGTTCGGAAGATTGCTGACTTGATCATCGCCACCTTTGGTGAAGGCAAGCAGGACCTGATGCTCATCAACCACGACCATGGATTTGGTCCCGGAGTGGGCGTATTTCCGTTTTCCAAATTGTATCTTCTCACCGGCGACGGGCGGTATCGTGACTTTGCCAACTACATCACGACTCAATACGGTCGTCAGGGTAAAGTTCCGATCCAGATGACCGCGACCTCGAAGGATGGCTATCCGTTTCCTGATTGGGCGCAGATCAAGCATTGCGAATTTGAACTCTGTCTCGCTGGGATGTGCCAACTCTACCGCGGCACCGGTGAGCCGCAGTTCTTCGCGCCGCCGCACAATTTCTACACGGGTTATTTCGCGCCATTGAACGAGACCATCTCACTGCACGGTTTCAAAACGCCGCCGCCGGGGATGCGCGTACCGGATACCTACTATGGTTTTCTGGAGACCTGCGACATCGTGCCCATGTTGCGGTGGTATGTGGAAATGGCCCGCATCACCGGCGATTCGCAATATCTCGATGCCGTGGAATGGAATCTCTACAACGCACTGCTTTCTCGCGATCTGCCGGACGGCAGTGTGTGGCCGGGGCTAGATTTACCGCAGACCAACATTTTTCATTGTTGCTATAGCATGTTGGTGGTTGGCCTTTCCTATATTCCGAACTGGGCTTACTTCACCACGAGCAACGGCATCATGGTGAACCTCTACGAATCCTCCGCGCTGTCCACCCGCGTCGCTGATGTGCCGGTGAAAATCGAACAAACTACCCAGTATCCACTGGATGGAACCGTGAAGCTTAAAATCAAACCGGAACACCCGGCTACATTTGATCTTTCATTGCGCATTCCGAAGTGGTGTCAGAGCGCGCGGGTTCTGGTCAACGGTGAACCCGTTGAAGGAGCACCGCCGGTGCCGGGAACCATCTGCAAAATTAATCGGCAATGGAAAACCGGTAACACGGTGGAACTGGTTCTGGATATGCCCGGTCACGCCGTCCGACGTGAGTTTTCCAAGAATGCAGGCCAGAGCGTAATGACTTTGGAGCGCGGGCCGCTGTTGCTCGCTGCGACCGCGAAGCTCAATCCAGGTGTGAAGCTGGAAACAATCAATCCCGCCATCGCCGCGAATGGCAAAATCCAACTTGAAGCCCTGGCCAAACTGAAAGCGGTAAACGCGAGTTATACTCGCTTCCGTGCGGATTCGACCACCCCTGCCAACTCACCGGCCAATGGCAAACAAATCAGCACGACGTTTTATCTGACTCCCTATGCCTATAGCGGGGTTAGCGACAAACCAGTGCCGCCGCCGAAGGATGGTGTGTTCAATGTGTATTCCGAAGATGGCGTTGGCCCGGACGTGCGAGTGGAATTTCCAGTGCAAGGAAAGCAGACCGCGAATAATTGAGACTTGTCGGGAATTAGGATCGTCCAGTTTTTTTGTGACGGTTTCATGAGGATTATATCTTTGTGCGAAAGAAACACATGAGCTACCGCAATCATGCATTCCGATCTCGCCAGCAATGGTGCAGGGTCGTGACTTTGCTGTTGTCTGCCGCCAGCTTGACCAGTGCGGTGGTCCCTAGTTTTGCCGAATCGTTAACCAGCACAAATCAACCTCGCCCCAATATCATTTTTCTACTCACGGATGACCAGCGCTGGGATACACTTGGGTGCATGGGTAATCCCGTCATACGCACGCCTGAAATTGACGCTCTGGCGCGAGCCGGCGTGCTTTTCCAAAACACCTTTGTCACCACTTCGGTTTGCGGTCCCAGCCGTGCGTCGATTTTGACTGGGCAATATGCCCGACGCCGGGGCGTGGGTGATTTGCATAAGATCGTCACGCCGGTTGATGCTTTGGCAACTTACCCGGCGATGCTGCGGAGCGGAGGTTATTACACGGGACACATTGGCAAATGGGATGTGGGAACCGGGGAAGAAGGGTTTCGATTTGGCGCAGAGTTGTTCGATTACTGGGGAGGAGATCGCTTTCACGGTAACTATTGGCACGAACGGGATTGTCCCTTCGTGACGAACAACGGGACGCCGGTCAAAGCTGATATTCGTTGCACTTGCCCGCCGGAAGCTTCCATGCCTCGCACCGGTCATGTGGGAATGAAGGATCCGATCCACACCGACCTGGATATTGTCCCTATGAAGATGAAGCAGTTCCTTGCAGGGCGCGACAAGGCCAAGCCGTTTTTCCTCTCCATTTCCTTTCGTGGGCCAAAAGACCCGTGGGGTGATTGCCCGGAAAGTTTCGCCCACCTCTATGAATCGGCTGTCATGCCGATTCCAATGACTGCTACCAGCGCGGACGCGAAACTTCAGCCCGCGTTCCTACGAAAGTCCATGGGCTCCGAGCATGGCATGGAAATGGTCGGCGATTCCAATGCCTTGGCGGGTGAAATCCGTAAATATTATCGATCAATTTCAACTGTGGATGCTGCCGTCGGGAAACTGCGTCGCCTGCTGGAGGAAGAAGGCATGGCCGATAGCACGATCATCTTGTTTGCGTCCGACAATGGGCACTTCCTCGGCGAGCACGGATTTTGGGGCAAGTGGCTGCCTTACGAGGGCTCCATCCGGGTTCCTTTCCTGGTCTTTGATCCTCGACAGCCAGCGCAACGGCGTGGCGTGAAACTGGAGGAGACGGTGCTGAACATTGATTGGGCGCCCACTGTGTTGGCGCTCGCTGGCTGCAGCATACCCGGTGGGATGCAGGGCAAGGACCTCACGCCGCTGCTACGCGGTAAGCATCCCGCGTGGCGGAGCGATTGGTTCTATGAACACACCTGGACTGCCGAAGGGCGCATTGCCCCGAGCGAGGCGGTCCGCTCGACGGAATGGAAATTCGTGCGCTACCCCGGCGAAACGCCGGTGGTGGAACAGTTGTTTAATCTGATAGCAGACCCGGATGAAACGATTAACCGCATCGCGGACAGAGATTGTGCTACTGTCGCGGATAAAATGCGGGAGCAGCTTAAGGCTTACCGATGCAACCTCGCACCATGAAATCATTTGTTTATTTTGTAGTGTGGAGGCGGCTTGTGAATCATCGTCTGATTTTTGCCTTGGTGCTCATAGCGACTACAACTGCTGAAGTTGCAAACGCGGACGATTGGGTCAGTGAAGCGTGGAGGAAAACAATTCAGCAAGCCGCCTTGGTGAAGGACGGATTGGAGCGCTTTCACAATCCGCAATACGAGTATGAGTGTTTAGGACTTGGGGGGACGGTCATGCGGGTCGGTCCCGACGGATTTACCAAACCGGGAGCGGTGGCGGTTCCCACCAATGGCTGGCTCACGCACCTGCCCTACCTTTCGTATCAGTATTGGTGGGACGAGGAAGCGCATCGTCACCTCCCCTTTGATCTGAGTGGCGGTTACGGGCCTAATCTACAGTCCAGGCAGGTGAAAAACTTCCGGCATCACTTGGACATTGCCACGGGGTTGCTCACGATTGACTTGGGGCTGAAGGCAGATTTTGGTGAAACAAATTTGCACAAATCTGAAACGCATTTTTTTCAGAGTCATCGGGAGATGTTCGTCACGCCGGAAGGGGTGCTGGTGATTCGCGTCAACGATTCCACAAACGCCCCATTGCCGTTTCAGTTGCGGGTGGACGTCAACCAGAACGTTCGGATCTACCTAAACGGCGGCGTTTACGCCAAAGAAAATGCGCCATGGAATGGAGCGGGCGCCGCCAAGAACGATGGCTTGGTGGTGGTGGCGAATCGTCCGAAGTCTTGCGTGGCCACACTGGCCATAGCTTGCGAAAGCGCGGATTTGTTTCTTGATCCGCAAACTCTAAAGTTAGGCAGCACAAAACCGGGAAAGACCGTCACCTTCTACATTGCTCCCGGTTCGTCTTACGAGAGCGCTGACCCCGCTGCGACGGCTTGGCAAAAAGCTGAATCGGCAAAGGCGCGTGGATTTGAATCCTTGCGTGTGGAGACGGCGCAATGGTGGAAGGAGTTTTATGCGCAATCCGCAGTGGATTTACCCGACCGCGAGCTTGCGAAATGGTTCGCTCGGTCCACATATTATATGGGGGTGTTCTTTGGCAACACGGATGTCCCTCCGGGTTGCAACGGCAGTAGCATCGAGAGTTTTGCCGGCGCGATTTGTCCCGAGTATGACCTGGTGTTGAATCAGATGGCGCTGCTTTATGGAAATCATTTTGAGGAAGCGCGGCGGGTCGTGGGCTGGCTGGGGCGTGCGCTGCCACGGGCGGAGCGCTACGCCAAGGAAGGACTGACCTTGCATAAGATTTCGACGAAATACAAAGCAGGCGCAAAGTTTGGTCCCCTCATGGGCTACGACGGCACGATTCTGTTGCCGCCAACGGAAGGCGAAGGGGTTTGGGCCCATGAGGATTTCTCAGGAAACAACGCCGCACTCATGGCGTTGAATTATGTGGATTGGAGCGGCGACAGCCGTCACGACGAACTGGCAAGGCGGATACTCAAAGAGACCACCCAAGTGTCAGTGGAAGATCTGCAATGGCGTCCTGAACTCAACGCCTACCTGAACAAAAATATGTCCGCCACGGTGCAGCAGGCCGGAACGCTGTTTGGCTTGCGGGCTTCCGTTCGTCGCGCCGTGGCGGAGCCGGAGTGGAATGAAATGATCTCGAAAGTTTTGTTGCCTACCGCTGATTACAAAGGGAAGAAAGTCCTCACGGTCGGTCCCGGCGCGATTCCCGTTGAAAATTCCGGCGACGCCACCTGGCTCAGTCCGGTTTGGTATTACCTGGTGGTGTCGGCGCATGCTCCGCTGGTCAGCAACAGTTACGCGCTGTTCCGCACTTCCGCGACGGGCAAATATGTTTTTAACAACGGCTGGATGGGCGTGATGGCGGCGAAACTCGGCAAGGGCGAAGAGGCTGTTCGCTGGGCGAGAAGCTTTCTGCAGCCGGGAGTCACCTTGTTCGACGATTCGTGCTTCGGCGAGTTGGTCAGCGACGCTGAGGACTTCAAGAAGACCCCGGAAGTGGCAGCGCATGCCGCCTTGATCTGTAATCTGACGCAGATGTTATTGGATCCCGACGACGAAGAGGCCATCACAATTTTTCCAGCGATCCCCGCAGAGTGGGTACATCAGGGAATTGCCTTTGAAAAGCTGGCTGCCATGGGGAACATCCTAGTTTCGGCTGAATTCAAAACGAATCGAGTCTGCGTGACGCTGGAAAATCGTTCGGCCAATGATTGCGCCCGAAGCCTGCGCCTGCGTCTACCGAAAGGCACAACGAGCTTGCAATATCCCGGAAAAAATATGCAGATGAAGGACGGTTGGGTAGCGCTGCCGGCTGTGATGCTTCCGGCGAAAAGAAAAGTCACTTTGACCTTTGGCCTTTAGGTAAGAAATAGCGTCAGTTGCCAACAGTTGCCAAATATGACTTTTTACACCCCATTGAGGCCTATTTTCAGGTATTGCATATCAGTGGCCAAGAAACGTTATTAGTCCTTATTTTACTGGTTTTTGTTGATGTATGATGGCGATTTTCTGCCGGGCGTCAAACTTGTAGGCACCGTCCGGCACGGACCCGGCAGCGTGACCGCAGGCCGCGAGACTTCGTCCGGCCAGAGTTGCGGCAGTAGCCCGCGATGCTGCGCACGGGCCAGGCATCCGCATTAAATGGTTGGCTCCCTACGGTCGTGGATAATTAGCTCACTTCGTTCGAAATTTTAAGCAGTTGGTTTTTTTGTGTGGGCAGCTTCGTTTTCAGGTCCGGCTTTTTCTGCTCGGCGCTTCTTTCTGTCGCCCTCACCGCGTCGGCCAGCGCACCAGCCCGTCCTTCAGGGCCCCTGCTGAAGCGCACTTCCCTGAGGAAGGGCTGGGGTCTCCGCTTTTTTGTGAAGGGCGACAGACCGAAGACGCACAGCCGATCAGAAAAAAATAAGACCATGAAAACTAAATCACAAAAAATACCTCAGAGCTCGAGAGCCGATCCGCACAACTGACCAGTGAAGCACCCGCATAGCGGTTCAATCGTGCTGCCGACATCGCCGAGGATGGCAACCGGAGTTCGTTTGATTAGTAGTTGCTCTGGACTCACATAATACTCACAGGCATCCGAACTGAATGTCTCTGGTAATGACTCCCCCTCCATTCGGGTAGTTACACCTTGAGTTTCACAAACTAAACTTAATATCGTCGCATGAAACTCACAACAAGATCACTATTTTCCATGATCGCGGAAGTGCGGTCAAGTTGCCTACAAAAAACCATTCGATTCCTGTTGGCGGCAATGCTCATCGCCATGTCGGCGGGGAGCGCACAGGCGCGGGAGTGTCAGTCGTTGCCGGATGGTTGGCGTTTCCAAAAGGGCGACGAAACCAATGCTGTCGTGCCCGAACTCGCCGACGCTGGCTGGCCAACAATTTCTCTCCCGCATTGCTGGGGCTGGGACGAGGCGCAGGTGACGAAGAATTATTACCGCGGGCCGGGATGGTATCGCCGTGCGCTGGACTTGCAGCCGGAAACAGGCAAACGTTATTTCCTGCGATTCGAGGCGGCGGCCACGGTCGCCGACGTGTATCTCAACGGGCAGAAACTGGGACAACATCGCGGCGGCTTCGGGGCGTTCGGTTACGAAATCACCGAGGCGCTGAACGCCAACGGTCAGAATGTTATCGCCGTGCGGGTGAGCAATGCGCCAGAACCGGACATCGCGCCGCTGTCGGGAGATTTTTGCGTGTTTGGCGGACTGTATCGCCCCGTTCATTTGCTGGTAGCGGACGCGGTTTGCTTCACGCCGCTGGATCATGCTTCGCCGGGGGTGGCTTGGCTTCAGACCAAGGTGTCAGCGAAGGAAGCCATCATTGATGTGACCGCTCACGTTTCCAACGCAAGCAAATCCGCCGCTGACCGCACGTTGACCGTGAAACTGGTGGATTCCGCCGGCAAAGTTGTCGCCAGCGAATCACGGCAGGTTCACATCGAGCCGGGCATCACCCCGCCGTTCCGGTTGCAGCTCAAAGTTCCGCGACCGCATCTTTGGAATGGTCTGGCTGATCCCTATCTTTACTGCGCAGTCGCGGAACTCTCCGACAACGGCACAGTGCGCGACACGGTCGAGCAGCGGCTTGGGCTGCGCTCATATTATATTGATCCGGACAAGGGCTTTTTCCTGAACGGCAAGCCGTATCGCATTCGCGGCGTGTGCCGACATCAGGATGTTTGGAATCAGGGCTGGGCATTGAGCAATGCCGACCACGAGCGCGACCTGAAGCTGATTCAGGAGATGGGCGCAAACGCGGTTCGCTGCGCGCATTACCAGCAAAGCGATTACTTCTACTCGCTTTGCGACCAGGCGGGCCTGCTGGTCTGGGCCGAGATTCCGTGGGTGAACGACATCACGCCCGGCTCGGCATTTGCCGAGACGACGCGCGGCCAACTCCTCGACCTCATCCGCCAGAATGTGAATCACTCATCCATTTTTGCATGGGGACTCTACAACGAACTCCGGGCGACAACGGGCGACACGCATCGCCTGTTGCAAGATCTGCAAGTTGTCGCCAAAGGCGAAGACCCGACGCGACCGACCGTGTGCGCGCAGGATCTGAACGTTTGGGAAGGCGGCAGACTCGTCCCCCGCCCCACCGATCCAAAGATTTACTTGAGGCGACCGGAGCTGCCCAAAATTCCCGACCTGATGGGATGGAACATCTATCCCGGTTGGTATTTTGGCTCGCCTGACGATGCTGGTCCGATGCTCGACCAACTGCGTTTCACCAGTCGCAGCGGCGGCATCTGCATGAGCGAATACGGCGCGGGCGCGAATCCGCTCCACCACGAGGACAACTGCCGGCAGCAAACGAACACTGTCAGTCAGTGGCATCCCGAGGAATGGCAGAGCATCGTCCACGAGCATGACTGGGCAGCCATCAAAGCGCGGCCGTTCGTCTGGGGCAGCTTCGTCTGGAACATGTTTGATTTCGTTGTCGCCGGGCGCAGCGAAGGTGGCGTGCCCTGCCGTAACGACAAAGGCCTCGTCACGAACGATCGCCAGTTGAAAAAAGATGCGTTCTATTTCTACCAGGCGAACTGGAGCGATGCGCCCGTGCTCCACATCACCAGCCGCCGTTACACCGAGCGGACCAATCAGGTGACGTCCGTAAAAATCTATTCCAATGCGAAGCAGGTCGAATTGTTCGTGAACGGAAAATCCGTCGGCCAATCCAGCACGGCGCCGAACTGCGTTTTCATCTGGAACAATGTTCCGCTCTCACCCGGCGAAAACCGCATCACGGCCAAAGCCCGGAGGGACAAACAAGAGTTGCACGACGAATGTGTTTGGAATACCCCACAATAAATACGTATAAATTTCTCCAACCTTACATGAAATCACGTTCCGCCGTGCACGCTTGGACCGATGTCTTAACGCTGCCTACTTATCTGCCCGCCGCGCCGGACAAGAATCCGATGTTCCTGGAGAAGCGCGTCTATCAAGGCAGCAGCGGCAAGGTCTATCCGCTGCCGTTCACCGATCGCATCGCGGAAAAACCTGTGGACCGCAAATGGAAAGCGATTTGGCTTGAGAATGAATTCCTCCGCGTGCTGGTGCTGCCGGAAATCGGCGGGCGCATCCACCGGATCGTGGACAAGTCCACCGGCTACGACCTCATCTATAACCAGCACGTCATCAAA
>CAIXPZ010000267.1 GCA_903921455.1 uncultured Verrucomicrobia subdivision 3 bacterium
AAGTTGCGCAAAGTGCTCCTGCTCGGCGTGGTGCTGGCGGTGTTCCAGCAATGGTGCGGCATCAACGTGATCTTCAATTATGCCGAGGAAATCTTCAAAGCAGCGGGCTACGACATTTCGAGCGTGCTGAGCAACATCGCGTGGACCGGCTCGGTGAATCTGGCGTTCACGTTCATTGCACTCGGCACGGTGGATCGTCTGGGCCGCCGGCCGCTAATGCTCTTTGGCGCGGCCGGATTGGCGATGATATACGGGGCGATGGGCTATTGCTATGCGAACGCCGTGCATGGTTTTCCCGTGCTGCTGCTGGTGCTGGCGGCGATCGGCTGCTACGCCATGTCGCTTGCGCCGGTGACATGGGTGGTGATCTCGGAAATTTTTCCAAACCGAATCCGGGGTGCGGCGATCTCCGTCGCGGTGTCCGCGCTTTGGATTGCGTGCTTCATCCTGACCTTCACGTTTCCGATCTTGAACGCGAAGCTGGGATCGTCCGGCACGTTCTGGCTCTACGGCGCGATCTGCGTGCTCGGCTTGGTCTTCATCTTCTTCAAGTTGCCGGAAACCAAGAATAAATCGCTGGAACAAATCGAGCGGGAGCTAGTGGATTGATTATTCCACGCGCAGCCAGAGGTATTGAAGTTTCCCGGGGATTTGAACAGTGAGCGTGTTGCCGGAGATTGCCGCCTCGCCTTTGCCCGCCAGCTTGGTGATGCGCTTTTGTCCGCCCGAAAACATTTTTAAGTCCAGCGACCACTCGGCGCTAAGGCTCTGCTCACGAAAAATCAGCACGTAGCCTGACTTCGCATCTTTGGAAACCGAGGAGAAGCCAGTCCAGCTTTGGCCGTCGGGTGCTTCGCCGATGGGTAGGATGTGCCCGGAGAAAAGTCGCGCCCGCTCCTGTTTCCAAATTTTCACCAGTTCGCCGACCGATTGCTTATATTCCTCCGGCAAGTTTGACACCTCGAACCAGCCGAGCGGACTGGCAAACATGACCGTGGCAAAGAGCGCATCCGGCGAATAGCGAGCGGGCGCGAGCGGGTCATCGCCATACAACGTGGTGTTGCGGGTGTTGTTCAGAAATTCCATCCGCAGGCGCACGGGATCAACGTAGTGCGACAGCTTCCAGAGATTGCGCAACGTCAGGTGCGGCCAATAGTTCTGCCAGTCGGTGTAACGGTTCTCGACGAAGACCGGCCCGCACTGAGGAATGCCGAAATAACCAGGCCGCGTGCCGGCCGTCACATCCAAATCCAAGGTGATATTGCCGTCCGACTCCGCGAGCAGACGATCCACCATGCGGCGAAAGTTCTTCACCGCCGTCGTGCTGGTCAGCTTCACCGAGTCCAGTTTGAAATAGTTCACGCCTTCCTTGCGGTGCAATTCCAGCAAACGTTCCGCGTCGCGATTCCAATTGGTGCAACCACCCGCCGAGTCCGGGCCGAACCACAAACCGAATTTCATGCCGTGCGCGCGGACCGCCTCAGCCACCGGCGCTAAACCATGCGGAAAGCGCTGGGCGTTCGGCTGCCAGAAATCGGCGTTGGCGGACCAGAAGGATTCCCACGCGCCGTTCTTGGGATTGGCCGAATTGGCTGTGCGTCCGTTTTGCCAGCCGTCATCAATCTGGATCACATCCACGCCCATCCTCGCGCCGGCTTGGATTTCCTTCAGTAGAAATTCCTCGGTCACGCGAGCATCGCGCGAGCGATCGCCCCAGGTATTGCTCAAGAACAGTCCGTCTCGATCCGGCTGATACCGCCGCAACTGACGCTGAAAATCCTGCAACACGGCAGTGCGCCCGGCGCTTCCGCCGGAGTATGCGAGCAGAACAAAAGGATAGCCCTGGCCG
>CAIXPZ010000268.1 GCA_903921455.1 uncultured Verrucomicrobia subdivision 3 bacterium
CTCCTGCCAACACTTTTTTGCGAATCTCAGCCCAGTCTTCCATATTGCGATACATGCTTCATTGTTAATGAAGATGCCGCACTTTTGAACCGCCCCGTCACACACATGACCCCGCCGCACTTTTCAGCCGCCGTTTACAAGGTGGTATTGGTAATCGTGGCTGGATTCATCGCCTCGCTAAACGTGGCGGTGACCTGACTGTTAATTGGCACGTTGGTGGCCAAGTTTAGCGGGGTAGTGGAACTGACAGTTGGAGCGGTGGTATCCGGGGCGGCTACCGTGGTGAAGTTCCAGACATAGTTACTGGCCAGGGCATTGCTGCCCAAGTCCGTCACACCGGTGGTGATGGTTGCCGTGTAAGGCAAATTGGCCAGAAGGTTCGTTGCGGGCGCAAAGGTCGCCGTGCCGCCCACATAGCTTACCGTGCCGGCAACCGGCGTGCTGCCTTGGGTCAAAGTAAAGGTGGTATTGGTAATCGTGGCTGGATTCATCGCCTCGCTAAATGTGGCGGTGACCTGACTGTTAATTGGCACGTTGGTGGCCAAGTTTAGCGGGGTAGTGGAACTGACGGTTGGAGCCGTAGTGTCTGGAATCGCTCCCGACGTGAAACTCCAGACATAGTTGGTCGACAAGGTATAGCCGGACAAATCTTTCACGCCGGTGGTGATCGTGGCCGTATAAAGCGTATTGCCCAATAGAACCCCGGCGGGCGCAAAGGTCGCGGTGCCGCTCGCATAACTTACCGAACCACTCACTGACGTGCCGCCCTGCTGCAAAATAAAGGTGTTACTGGAAATCGTAGTTGAATTCATCGCTTCGCTAAAAGTCGCTGTGATTTGACGATTGATGGGCACATTGGTGGCTAAATCCACGGGACTGGTCGAAATCACGGTCGGGGCCGTGGTATCGCACGGGATTCCAAGCCCTTCGGCGGTAAGCACCAGGTTTTTTCCGCTGCCGTCAGTTATTCCAACCGTGTGAATATCGAGCACATCCGGCACCCATAAAGGCAGTTTCTCCAGAGCCAGCCGACCTGACTTGTCTGTCGTTTTCGCATCAAAAATGTTGCCGTTGATCGTAAAACTATAAACGGTGCGCGGCGTCAGGCCCGAAGCCCGTAACAAAAATGTGTGGATGCGCGGGCCGGCCTGGATTGATAGTGTTCCCGTGGCGCGGGGAACAAACCCGGTATTATTCATGGCAAGGCTTACCTGATAGCTACCTTGATTCGGGTTAGTCAGGATACCGCGTAACACAATCACCAAATCCCGGTTGATGATACTTAGCTCACGAACATTGCACATTAAATCCAGCGCTACGGGGAGCGGCTGTGTGCGCGGAGCAGGCTTTCCCTGACTCTGTCTCACATAGGTGATGTTGAAAGCGCCTTTTTTATCGGTGGTAAACTCAGCCACTCCCGTTGCGTTGGTGTCATCCCCAAGATAGCCAATCAGTCCATACACCGTATTCGGATTCAAATTGACCAATGAAATAATCACCTCCTGATTTATGGCCGTCCCCTTACGCGTCATGCTTACGTTTATCTTGCCACGGGCATTCGAATCAGCGCCCGTCGGGGTCAAATCTGTTTGCGTAACAATGCGCATCGCGGTGTTGGCACTCTGGGCAGCATATGCGGCCTGAGGCAATAGCATCATAGTAAGCGCCAGTCCCCAGATCATTCTCCATATAGTTACCGATTTAGTTTTATTCACGAGCGAGGCCCCAATATTTGCAGCGGTTGTTTTCATAGTATTCTTCCTGTCGTTGCTTTTTGCGTTTTTAACATTGAAGATACAATGATGAATGCACCGGTTTCCGACTATGGGGTATAACCCTACCAGAGGATTTCTGGGATATCGGGTCAGCCCCGCCGGCCTGGGAGAAAAAGCGTAGCCGGTGCGACCTTTGCTCGCTAAAATCAAGCAGTCAAAAACCTAAATGCGGCCAATGTTGATCGGCCGATGGCCACGAAAAGTTCCACCGCCATAGTGCTATGGGCAAATACGGAGGGCGAACGCCGGACATGGGGGTTGTGGATATTTCATGGTGAAGCGAGTGCTTTGCGATGGATACGAGCCGCTTGCTTCCGAACAACACGAAGCATGGATGGCCGGCAGCCGTCACCTCAACCACGCCGCCCGGTTACACGAACAAAGCAAACCGATAACGGCCCTGATAATGGCATGACGTTCATCCAGTAGCACGCTAATGGAATCGCTATCCGTGGCGATTTGATTTACCGCGAGACGCCATGACCAGAAAACAAAATTTGCAAACTTGACGCACTCAACTGATTGGCGGCCGTGTGTCAACGCCCCGCCGCCGTTTAATTCAATTGAGCCGGACGCGGGTTGTAGACTTTGAGCGTCAGGCCGTCGGCATTGGCGTTGCCGCCGAAGACGGAGATGCTGAAGTATTTGGCCACGGCGTCGTAGTCGGGCAGCAGCGTGAAATCGGCCCAATCGCGGAAGGCGGGCGGGAACATGCTGAGGGTGGCGTTGCCGGCGGTGGGGGATTTCAGGAGCTTGAAGGCCGCACGCATGGTCTCGCGCTGGTTCTCATAGCTGAACAGGCCGCCGCCCATGCCGCCCACGTGGCCGGCGGCGTCGGCGATACCGGGGGTTTCGCGGAGGGGCTTGATCTTGCCGTCGGCGCTGCGGAGATATTCTTCCAGGATGCTGGCGTTTTTACTGAGGGCCAGATAACCGCCGCCGGCGGAGAGGAACAGGTAGCTGGGTGCGGCTGCTTTGCCGCCGGGCAGCGCGGCGCTCCGCTGGGCGAGGCTGTAAATCTTGTGGCCCTGGAAATCGCGCGGGGCGGGGGCGCCGTCCTGCGGGGCGGTGAGGGAGGCGATGGTCTTGACGCTGTTGATGACCTGGTCGGGATTGCTCACGGCCACGAGATACAGCGCGGGCGGATTGGCGAAGTCGGCGAGCGCGTCGCCCACGGGCGGCTTGCCGTAGGTGATGAGGTCGTCGCCGAGGTTGCCGAAGAGATTGTTGCGGAGGTCGAAGCCGGGATCTTTGGTCTGCGCGAGGGTGTTGGCCATGTCGATGACGGCGTTCAGGCTGGCGACGTATTGCGGGGAGATGGCGGCGACCATCTTCTGCAATTCCGCCCAGGTCTGCTTGCCGTCCAGCCGGACGCGGGAGAATTTTATGGCGTCGGCGGGCACAAAGGCGGGGATGCCGGCGTCTTTCGGCGGCAGGGCGAGAATCTTCAGCAAGCCGGCGCGGGAGGCTTCGGGCGCGGTGAGGTGCAGGGTGACCGTCGAGCCGTCGGCTTTTTCGCGCACGGCGAAACTGGCGGATTTCAAGCCGCCGAGGCCGGTGGCGCCGAGGATTTTCGCGGCGGTAAACTTGGGCATGAGCGAGGCGCCGGCGTCATCGGTGCTGTCGCTGTCGGAGGGCGCGAGCAGGTCGAAGAATTTGGCGGCGTTGAACCAGCCGTAATACACGGGCGCATCGCGGAACTGCGCGAGTTTGTCGGCCGCGAAGGTGGCGTCGGCGGCGATGGCCGGCATGCTGCTGCCCGTGAGGTGGGCGGCGACGGCGTCCACAACCTTGGCGGCGTTGCCGGCGATGAGCAAACTTTCATACTGCGCGAAATAGATTTCGCCGGGCGCGGCGGGCTTCGCATCCTTGCCGATTTCGGAGACCGGCGCTTTCTTGGGGAAGAGGCCGGAGAAATCATTGCTGCTCAGCGGGACGACGGTAAAGGCGATGCCGTGGATCTTTTCCGTGCGGAGCGTGCGGCCGGCTTCGGTCCATTTCTTGGTGAGCGCGGCGAGGTTGGTTTTCAGCAAGCCGCTCTGGTCTTTCGCGTCCAGCAGCAGCAGGAAGCCGGGGGGCGTGTCGCTGTGGGTGCTGGCGCCGTTGGCGGAAACGCCGAGCGTGAGCTGGCCCTGGGGAATCGCGAGAAAATCGGCGACTTTCAGGCCCAGGTCCTTTTCCATCGGCGCGACGAACTTCTCGTTGAACTTCGCCATGAACTTGTCATGAAACGGCTTCATTGCGGCGTCGTTCCAGAACAGGATCTGCGGCGAGGTCTTGCAGGCCGCGCGCAGCACGGTGGTATCGGGCACGGTGAAAAAGGCGAGGGTGTCGGCGGGCAGCAGGTTTTCCGCGGGCGCGATGGCGGCGCGGAGCAGGGTGGCGCTGGTCAGACAGAGGGTAATGGCGCCGAGGCGCAACAGGTTGGTGGTCATGATAATTAAGATTTGGTTGGGAGAATGGAGTGGTGTCGCGGCCGAAACGATTATTTGGCTTCGGGCGCGTTCGCTTTCGTCCGGCTCGGCGGCTCGAGATAGCGGAAGGGGTTGTTCGGATTGTCGGTGGAATAAGCGAATGCATCGCGGTGGTCGAGGAAGGCCTTGACCAGCTCGACGGGAATCGCAAAGCCGAGGCCTTCGCCGAAGGTGATCTTCATGTTCGTCACGCCGACGACTTCGCCGGCGAGATTGAAGAGCGGGCCGCCGCTGTTGCCGGGATTGATCTGGGCGCTGGTCTGGAGATAGAGCTGGCCTTCCATCTGCCGCGTCTTGGTGCTCAGGATGCCCTGCGTGACCGTGCGTTCGAGGCCGAGGGGACTGCCGATGGCGAAGACGCCGTCGCCGACGTTCAGGGCGTCGGAGATGCCGAGCGTGACGGACTTGAACTTCGGCGCGTTCTTGTCCTCGATGTGCAGGAGGGCGAGATCTTGAAATTTATTGATGGCGATGATTTTCACCTGCTTGTAAGTCTCGCGGTCGAGCTGGCCGTTCTTCTGGTGGTAAACCTCCACGGAGATCTCCGTCTCGCCCTCGATGACGTGGAAATTGGTGATGAGATAACCGTCCTCGTTCAGGAAGAACCCGGAACCCAGGCCGCCCGGCGTCTTGACCTGCACCACGGCCTCGCCGATCTGTTTCACCAGCGAACTGACATCGCGCACGGCGGCGGGCTTGGTCGTCGCGGCATAGAATTGTCCCGCCGCGGCGGGCGCGGCGGTCACCGTGGCGCCGGTGGCGCCGGCGGTGCTGGATTTGGTGACGCCGACCACGGCGGTGCGCGGAATCACGAGCACGGTGTAGCCCAGGTCCACCACATACGAATCGGCTTTCTCGGTGAGCACTTTCCCGGTGACGACGGCGGCGTCCTTGAGCTGGAGGGTGTCGGCAAACGCGAACGACGCGCCGCCAGCAAGCAGCGCGGCCAAAGCGAGGTGTTTCTTCAACGACATGGGGCGACGATAGACCACAGGCTTGGATTTGACAAGCAGGCGGGCGTTCAATCTTATGCGGGAAATCTTTTCAAATGCCGCGGCTTACGTCACACTCTGCCGCCGTGATTGACACCCAAGAAAAGCTGACCGCATTTCTCCCCGCCGTGCAGGCCGCCGAATGGCTCGCGATCGACACCGAGGCCGACAGTCTTCACGCCTATCCGGAAAAGGTCTGCCTCATCCAGATCAGCACCGCCGCCGGCGACCGCCTGGTTGATCCGCTGGCCGGCATTGACCTCACGCCCTTCCTCGCCGCGCTGGCCGGGCGCGAATTGATTTTTCACGCCGCGGACTACGATCTGCGGCTGCTGCTCAAGCATCATGAATTCACGCCCTCGGTGATCTTCGACACGATGCTGGCGGCGCGGCTGCTGGGGGAAAAGCATTTCGGGCTCGGCGCGCTCGTGGAAAAATTCCTCGGCATCAAGCTCGACAAAGGCCCGCAGAAGGCCGACTGGGCCCAGCGCCCGCTCACGCCGCGCATGGAGGATTACGCCCGCAACGACACGCGCTACCTCAAGACGCTTGAGGAAAAGATGAAGGCCGAGCTGGTCGCCAAAGGCCGCCTCGGCTGGCATCAGGAAGCCTGCGCCCGCCTCATCCAAGACAGCACGGTGCCGCCGGAGATCGACCCGGACGACGTCTGGCGGATCAAGGGCAGCACATTTCTCGAAAGTCCCGCCCTCGCCGTTCTGCGCGAGCTGTGGCACTGGCGCGAGACCGAGGCGATTGCCGCGAGCCGGCCGCCGTTCTTCGTGCTTTCCCACGAGACGATGATTGCGATTTCCGTCGCCGTCGCGGAGCAACAGCCGTTTGATCCGCTGATTCCCACGCGCATGCATCCGCGCCGCCGGGAACATCTGCTGGCCGCCATCCGCGCCGCCCAGGCGGTGCCGCCGGAACAATTCCCCGCCAAGATCCGGCACCGCTCCCAGCGGCCGACCGAGGCGGAGTTCAAACGCTTCCGCGAACTGGAAAAGGTCCGCGACCACCACGCCCATCAACTGCAGATCGACCCCACGCTCATCGCGCCGAAATCCGTCCTGGGCGACCTCGCCCGCGACTGGGACAAGCACTCGATGGAATTGATGAACTGGCAGCGCGAGCTGTTGAAATAGTTATCTTACCTTCTCAAACGCGAAGCCCTTCAGGTATTCCGTTTCCGGGATCATGGGGATGATCGGGTGATCCGGCGATTGCGCGTAGGTGGCCACGCGGCGCAGGATGTGGCGCGTGTCATACGCCGCCGAGAGCAGCGAGTCTTGGAATAATTCCGTGCTGACGTGGTGCGAACAGCAGAAGGTCGCCAGCGTGCCGCCGGGTTTCAGCAGCTTGAGCGCGCGCAGATGAATCTCCTTGTAGCCGCGCAGCGCGTCGGGCACGGAGGCGCGGTTGCGCGTGAACGACGGCGGATCGAGGATGATGCAGTCGAAGCGCGGGATGACGCGTTCGTGCGGCTTCACGGCGGTGTTCAATTTGAGCCAGTCGAAGACATTGATGGTCTCGAAGGAACATGTGTCTGCCAGGCCGTTGGTCCGGGCGTTCCGTTCGGAGGCGGCGATGGCCTCCGCGCTCTGGTCGAGCAGATGGACGTGGGCCGCGCCGGCGCGGGCGGCGTGCAAGCCGAAGCCGCCGAGAAAGCTGAAGCAGTCGAGCACCTGGCCGCCCTTGGCGAACTGCGAGACGGCCTGGTAATTCGCCTGCTGGTCGAGATACATGCCCGTCTTGTGGCCGCCGATCAAATCGGTTTCAAACTTCAAGCCGTTCAGACTCACGGCCACCGGACCATTCTGCTCGCCGAACAGCATGCCGTTGGATTCGGCGAGGCCCTCAAACTTGCGCGAGGCCACGTCGCTGCGCTCGGCGATGGCGCGCGGGGAAAAGATGGCTTGCAGCGCGGCGACGATGTGCGCCTTGCGCAGTTCCATGCCAAGCGCGGAAATTTGCACCACGAGCACGTCCTCGTATTTGTCCACGATGAGACCGCTCAGGAAATCGCTCTCGGCATTGACGACGCGAAAGGAGGTGGCGTCCGGCAGGTGCCGCTGGCGGACGGTGAGCGCGGCGCGGATGCGTTCCTCAAAGAACGCGGCATTCGGGATGATGCGGTCGGGCGCGAGCAGGCGGACGTTGATCTTGGACTTGGAATTGTAAAAACCCGTGCCGAGCAGGCGCTGGCGGTGGTCTTTGACCTGGACGAGGTCGCCATCCGCAGCGGGGGTGGCGAGGCGGAGGACTTCGTTGCCATAAACCCAAGGATGACCGGCGACAATGCGGTCGGCTTCGCCGGGCCGGAGCAGGACAGTGGGGAGCGTATCAATGATTGTAGACATAACCCATGTTCGCAGGGCCGGGCGGAGAAGTAAATTCATTTTGCTTAAACGAATTATTTGCTTGTATTGTTTTCGAAACGGGCGGATAAGAGACTTAAGCCTATGAAAACTGCATTCCCGATCAGTTCTCTTCTGCACGAAAAAACTTCCGCGCTCTGGAGCGTTACCCCCGACACCACGGTCTTCGATGCCATCCGCTTGATGGCCGAGAAAAACATCGGCGCGCTGCCGGTGCTGGCGGGCGAGCGGCTCGTCGGGGTTTTTACGGAGCGCGATTACACGCGCAAAGTGGCGTTGATGGGCAAGACTTCCAAGGACACCCGCGTCCGCGAAGTCATCGCACGCGAGGTTCTGACCGTCTCGCCGCGCGATTCCGTGGAGGATTGTATGCGGCTAATGACTGAGAACCGGGTGCGGCATCTGCCGGTCATCGAAGCCGGCACCAATCTCGTGGGGATCGTCTCCATCGGCGATCTGGTGAATTGGATCATATCGACGCAGAACGCGGCCATTGAGCAGATGGAACAATACATCGCCGGCGGCGTTGCGGGTTAACCGGGTTAATCGCGGTTGGTTGCATCTCTTGCTTTAATTTGTTTCAGCAAAAGGGGTGAACCTACGTCAAGGTTGGTCGAATTTTGTGGATTAGGATTGACAACTAAAGCGCCTAGTCCTATAAGCGTATATGACACCGAACAGCCTTCACATTTTTAATTCTTCCATGCAATCCCTGCCGGTGGCGATGGCATTCTCGACGCAACTGTTGCTGACGCATAAAACATCATCTCCCGACAAGGTCGATTCCTCGGCGAAAAGAATGGAACCGCTGACGATGCGGGCTACGCGGATAACCGCGACCCTGAAAAACATTCAGGGGTACAGCCACGGTGGGATTAATGATTAAATCGGGCAGGGAGTGGGGGGGTGGGTGTTTGGAGATTTCTGACGCAGGTTTTTTGACCGCCAGCGATACCGGTAAAGCTGGGTTGCAATTGCCACCTTCATTGACGTATTAGTTTGAGACGGACCATGTTTTTTCGGTGGGTCATTGGAGTTGGCAGCATTTTATCGGGATAGCCCGATTGGGGTATTTACCAAGTTTTCATTATGGCTGCACAATAATCATACGAAGCTTAATCAACTCTGCCCCAGCCTTCTTTCTGGTGTTCTGCGGGAAACATATCTACGGAAACCCAACCGCCGTTTCACCACTTCGGGTTTCACCTTGATTGAATTGCTGGTGGTCATCGCCATCATCGCCATTCTGGCGGCGATGCTGTTGCCGGCGTTGTCTTCCGCAAAAGAACGCGCCAAACGTTCAACGTGTGTCAATCACCTGCGCCAGATCGGCGTCGGCTTGGCCGTTTATTCGCCTGATTTCAACGACCGTATTCCACGTTGTGCCTGGGACGATACGATGACAACTTTGGATGACGTGACCTACAACGCCTACTATGGCGGCTTGGCCTCCGCCTACGCGACCAACCTCGCCTGTTTGTTTGAGGCCAAGGCGACTCCCGATGCAAAGGTTTTTTATTGTTTGAGTGGCACGCAGGTCAAGGGCTTGGGCACGCCGGCTTTTTTACCACCGAGCGGACTTACGATAATTATTCCAACGGCGGACAGAAGTGGCCGGATTATTATCCCGGCGACACTTCGCTCCGCGTCCGGGTAGGCTACACATATTTTCCGCAATCCAGCTCGCGCACATTGGCCAGCATCACCCCCAAAGGCAAAGCTGCCATCACGCCGCCGGCTTCGGCGGTCAAATCCACTGAATTGTCCGCCAATTATTCCATCACCACCGATCTGGTTTACCGGACGGACATGTTGACCCACCGGAGCGGCTCGAAGGGTTATGGGATTGATGCCCTTTTTGGCGATATGCAAGTTCAGTTTGAACATGACGCAGCCTACTTTGACACAGCCAATGTCTGGTACGACACCAAGAATGGCCAGACCGGTGGCGGTGGGATTGAAAGTAACGGGAACGAATTCCGCTGGCTCATGATGTCGTTAAAACCGTAACTCGGCAGCTGGTCGGGCGGGGGCGAGGACTCAATGCCGAAGCGGTTCCGCCACTTCGCTCATTGCGGGCGGATTGGATTATTTGTGGCAGACGGCTCAAATCGGACGACGGTTTCGTCGGTCTTCGCGTAGCCTAGTTTTTCGCGGGCCAGCCGGGTGACGGTTGCCGGGTCGTTGCGCAGGGCGTCAATGTCGGCACGGAGCTGATGGGAGATGGCTTCCTGTTTTTGGAGTTCGGTGTCGAGCCGCAGAATTTCCCGGCGCATCCGCTCGTTCTGTTCGATGGGCTTCTTGTAGGCGAGGCAAATAAAAATCAAAACGGCCAACACCACCAGCGCGATAACCGCCTGGGTGAGCTTGCTCCAGATGCCGAGATCAACTTTCACCCGGACAGTCTAACGGCGCAGGGTAGGCAAGTGAAAGCGGATTTTACTGACAACTATCCAGTCACGGACTAAATTTGCCGCTCGATGATCAAGGCGTTTTTTCTAATATTCGAGCCAAGCGTGGCCTGGGACCGAATTGCCCAAGCAAGACGGGGTTTTGCCTTTATTCTGGGTTTGTATCTCCTGCCGATGATCATTCTGGTGACTGCTGCCGAGGGATGGGGATTGGATCGCTGGGGAAAATGGCAGCCCAAGTTTCAAAAATTCAAAGAGTTTAGCGTTGGCACCATCGTCACGTTTGAAGTGATTCAAGCTGCGCTCCTGTTGCTGATGGTTTTATTAAGCGCCTTGTTGGTCTTAAAAATCAGCCAGACCTTTCACAGTCGGAGTAAATATCTCGATGCCTTTACCACCATGGCTTACGGCTACAGTCCGTTGTTTCTGGCACGGCTGATGGACGTTGGCCCGATGGTCAGTCCGTGGACCTCCTGGACCATCGGCATCGTGCTCTCGGTCTGGATACTGTATCAAGGTATCCCGCGCGTGTTGCAGCCGGACCCGACGCATGCCTTCGGGCTTTATCTTTCGGGCATGATTGTCGTCATCTTGACTTCCGCCCTGGCGCGCTTAATGACCGCCTTATATCTACTCGGCGAGGTGGATTTTCATCATTCCTACCTGACGCATAAATTTCCGGGATTGTTCCAATGAACTCATCCGCTGAAAGCCAACTGCTCGCCGTGCTCCTGCAACTGGAAGAAACCGTTAAATCCCTCGCCACGGCCAATCCCAAACCCAGCCTGCTGCCGTTGTTTGCGCGCATTGACGAACTGGCGGCACAACTGCCGCGCGATACGGATCCGACACTGCTGCATTATTTGCACAAGAAAAGCTATCAAAAGGCGCAGTTGTTTCTGAAAGGCCGCGACGGAGAAAATCAAATTAGCAACTGCCGCCATGTTTGACCGGTATATTTTTCGGGCCAGAGCGCGCCCGTCTTATTCTCTTTTCCAATGATGCTGGATGACACAATCGTTGCCATCGCCACGCCGCTTGGCGAAGGCGGGTTGGCGGTCATCCGCCTCTCGGGCGCGCGGGCGTTCGCCATCGCCGATCAGGGGTTTCGGCCGGTTGGAAAAAAATCATTGCCGCCCTCCGCCGCGCCGACGCACACCATTCAATTTGGAAAAATCATCCGTGACGGAAACGTGATTGATGAAGTGCTGCTTGCCGTCCTGCGGGCGCCGCGCACGTTCACCCGCGAGGACACCGTGGAGATTTCCTGCCACGGCGGGCTGCTGCCCGCCAAACTCGTGCTCGACACGCTGCTCGCTCAGGGCGCGCGCCTTGCGGAACCCGGCGAATTCACCAAACGCGCATTTCTCAATGGCCGGATTGATCTCGCGCAAGCGGAGGCAGTCGCGGACTTGATTCATTCGCGCACCGAATTGGCCCTCGCCGCCGCCAACGAACAGCTTGCCGGCAAACTTTCCCAGCGCATCAACCGCCTCCGCGACAATCTGATGCTCACGCTGGCGCACGTCGAGGCGCACATTGATTTTCCTGACGAAGACATTTCGCCCGACACAAAGGAAAAACTTTTACAGCGTTTGGAGACGGGTATTACCTTCATGGACGAACTCCTGCGCACCGCGAACGAGGGGCAGATTCTCCGCCGCGGCATCCGCGCGGCGATCGTCGGGCGGCCCAATACCGGCAAATCCAGCCTGCTCAACCAACTGCTCGGCCGCGACCGCGCCATTGTCTCGCACATTGCCGGCACCACGCGCGACACCATTGAGGAAACGGCGAACATTCGCGGCTTGCCGGTCATCTTCATCGACACCGCCGGACTGCGGGAGGCGCGGGACGAAATTGAGCAGGAAGGCATTCGCCGCAGTCGGGAAACGCTCGCGCAGGCGGAATTTATTTTACACGTTCTTGATGCCAGCGAGCCGCTGACGGGCGCGGACGAAATTTATCTAGCGGAGTTTGCGGCCAAGAAGCGGATTCTGGTCCGCAATAAAACCGATTTGCCCGTGAAGCTAGAATTGCCGGCGGACGCACGCATGGTTGACGTTTGTTGCTTGAGCGGGCGGGGGATTGAAGGATTGAAGGACGCCATCAAATCGCTCGTCTGGGCCGGCGAAATCAAGGCCGAGATGTTGCAGGTGGCAATCAACTCGCGACATCAGGACGCGCTCCACCGCGCCCGCGCCACGGCGCGTCAGGCGGCGGACGCGCTGCGCGGCAATGCCACGCTGGAGCTAGTGGCGATGGATTTGCGGATTGCCGCCAACGCCGTGGGTGAAATCGTGGGCAAGACCACCACGGAAGATCTGCTCGACGCCGTCTTCAGCGCGTTCTGCATCGGGAAATGATCCCGGTGGGTTCAGCCCCATTGTTTTCCCATGCTATCCAGTCCGGCACGCTGCAAATCGTCCGGCGTCATGGCCGGATGCAGTTGGACGTCCGCCTCAAAAGTTAGAAACCACGGTTCAGCCAGCGCGGGAATCTTCGTGGCGTCCGGCAAATTGACCACCAAGAAGGCGGTGCGTTTGCCCTTGATTTCGGTGAAATGGACCGACTCCGGCTTGATGGCGCTTAAGATCTTGCCGATCTTTGCGCCCGCCGTGCCGTCTTTCACGGCGGCGTTGAAGGTGTGATGGGGAATCGTGGCGATCAGCAGCATGCGCATAATTAATATTACTTTTTTGTAGTCTGGAGTTGTTACGGCGCGCCAACATAGGCGAGAGCAAAGCGTGACGGCAAGCCCCAAGACAATTTCATTTTTTGACACGCGCGCATGGCTGTTTATCCTTCGGGCATGCGCAATGTTCAAGTTCCACTCGGTGACCGCAGTTACACCATCAGGGTCGGCGGCGGTTTGTTGTCGCGACTCGGCGCCGAATGCGCACAGCTCAAGTTGGGCCAGCGTTGCGCCGTCATCACGGATGCCAACGTCGGCAGGCAGCTGGCGAAGGCGGTGTTGAAATCGCTCGCGGCCTCCGGCTTCGAGCCGGTGTTGATTACGGTTCCCGCCGGCGAAAAATCCAAGCGCCTGGAGATGGTGGAACAATGTTACGACCAGTTGGCCGCCCACCGCTTGGAGCGAAAGTCCTTCATCGTAGCGCTCGGCGGCGGCGTGGTGGGCGACCTCGCGGGCTTTGTGGCGGCGACGTATCTGCGCGGCATTCCGTTCGTGCAAGTGCCGACGACGCTGCTAGCACAGGTGGACAGCTCAGTCGGCGGCAAGACGGGGGTGAATCTCAAGGCGGGCAAAAATCTGGTCGGCGCCTTTTATCAGCCACAGCTTGTGCTGTGCGACCTGGACACCCTGAAAACGCTGCCGAAGCGCGAATATATTTCCGGCCTGGCCGAAGTCATCAAATACGGCGTCATATACGATGCGGTTCTCTTTGCGCAACTGGAGCGCACCCTGCCGAAGTTGCTCCAGCGCGACGCCGCGACGCTGCGCAACGTCATCGCGCGCTGCTGTGAAATCAAGGCGGCGGTCGTCGGCCAGGACGAGACAGAAAGCGGCTTGCGCGCGATTCTCAATTTCGGCCACACCATCGGCCACGCGATTGAAAACAGTTCGGGCTATGGAACCTATTTGCACGGCGAGGCGATTGCCATCGGCCAGGTGGCGGCGGCGAAGCTTTCGCAAAAGCTGCTCAGCCTGTCGTCCGGTGACGCGAAGCGGATTGAAGCCCTGTTGGTTGAAGCCGGCTTGCCGGTGAGTATAAAATTGAATGCGATTCAACGTAAGAAACTGTTTGCGGCGATGTTGCTGGATAAAAAAGTCAGCGGCGGGGAAGTAAAATTTGTGCTGGCGGAAAAGATCGGCCGGGTGAAATTCGGCTGCAACGTCGCCGCGCCGTTGCTTCGCGAAGTAATTTAATGGTCACAGCCGTCGCCGGAGTTTGACGAGGGTCAAATCATCCGGCAGATGGATTTGATTGCTATATTCGAGCAGCTTCTCGTTGAGTTTTTCCAAATCCAGATGCCCGTCGGATGCTCCGCTCATGAGGTCATGGGTCAGGTGGATCAAGCCACTCTGTTCCAGCAAATTTTCCCCGGCGTCAAAAATTTCCGTGGCTCCGTCGGTGAAGGCGAGCAGGGTGTCGCCCGGGGCCAGTTGCGCCTGATATTCCGTGTATTGCGCGTCGGGCCACAGGCCGAGGGCGCTTTGTCCCTGGCCGATGGTTTCAGCCTTGAGGTTGCTGCGAAGGATCAGCGGCGAAGGATGTCCCGCCCGGACGCAGCGCAGATGCCCGCAGGTGGCATCGTAGATGATGTAAACCGCGGTGCAAAAAAAACCGGTGTCGTGGACCAGGCCATTCAGCCGCCGGTTGAGGGTGCGCATGAAAAACGCCGGCGTGCCCAGCTTGTCGCGATGATCCTCCCAGAGCATCCGCAATTGCATGGTGTAAAGCGCGGCAGCCAGGCCGTGACCGATGCAATCCGCCACGAGCAGGGCGTAACGGTGCGCGCTTAATTGTTCGATCCGGCAGAAATCGCCGCCGACAATTTCCCGCGCCTGATAGACGGTTTGAAACTCCACGCGGCGGTCGCTGGGCAATTGGCAGAAGAGGGATTGTTCCTGAATAGATTTTGCCCGCAGCAAATCGTGAAGGTTGTGGCGCAGGTCGCGAAAGACTTCAATGCCGCCGACCACTTCACCGGCGGCGTTCGTGACAGGCGAAACCGAGACTTCCACCGGGACACGGCGCTGAGCTTTGTTCTGGGCAAACAACAGCAGGGGTTCGTGGCTGGGCTGATGGGTGATGATGCTGCGGTGCAGCGGGCAGGTGTCGTGACCGCACAGACAGTGCCCGTCTTTGTCCAGATGGCAGAGGACGTTGTCGAAACAGCTCTTGCCGACAACCTCCTCGGCGCGCCAGCCGGTGATGCGCTCGGCGGCGCGGTTCCAGAAAAGAATCTTCCGGTTGACATCAGTGATGTAGGCGCCGTCCGCGAGGGAATTTAAGATATCGGGTTCGTAAAGGCTCTCAAGCAGAGTGCCGTCTGCAAAAAGGCTGTTTGTTTTCATAATCCCTAAATCGGTTCCTACCTGATGCAAGCTTGCTCCTCAATTAGAAGATATCAACCAGAATCTTTATGGCCGTATTTGGCGGTCATCCTGACAATTTTTACGAGGTGTTCGGAACGAACCGATGTGAGAATTCGGTGGAAGGATTAAGGCTTCCTTTTTCTGGTTGTTTAATTAGCTTGTCGCCACTCATCAACGTGACTTTGAAATGAAATTTGGCATCAATACCTTTCTCTTCACCTCGCCTTTCACCAACCAGAGCACGCGGCTGTTTGCGCAATTCAAGGCCTGGGGCTTTGACGGCGTGGAGATCGCGGTGGAAAACCCGGCGGACCTAGATCCCGTGTTCGTAAAGGCGCAGCTTGATCGCCACGGTTTGACGTGCACGTCCGTCTGCGCTTGTTTTCCGCCCAGTCGCGATTTGCGCGGAACGCTGGCCCAGCAGCGGGCGACCCTCGTTTATCTGAAACGCCTGCTGGAGATGTCGGACATCCTCGGCACGGACATCGTGATGGGGCCGCTTTATTCGGCGACCGGCCGGGCGGAAGCGGTTTCGCCACGGGAATATCAACGCCAGTGGCGCACGGTGCGCACCCACCTGAAAACCATCTGCGAATATGCCGAGGCCAGGGGAAAGGTGATCTGTCTGGAGCCGCTCAACCGGTTTGAGACGGATTTCTTGAACACGGTGGAGCAGGGATTGCAGATGATTCGCGAGGTGAACAGTCCCGCGCTCAAACTCCTGCTGGACACGTTCCACATGAACATCGAGGAAAAAAATCCGGTGGCGGCCATCCGGCGGGCGGGTCGGCATGTGGGACACATCCATGCCAGTGCGAGCGATCGCGGCACGCCCGGCAATGATCACGTGGACTGGGCTAGGGTGGCCCGGGCCCTGAAAGACATTCGCTATGACGGCGCGGTGGTCATTGAATCGTTCACGCAAGACGTGAAAGTCATCGCGCGGGCGGCAGCAATCTGGCGCAAGATCGAGCCGAACCGGAACGACATCGCCCGCCACGGCCTGAAATTCCTAAAAAGGACTTTAAAATAACCTGTAATCTACCCGTAGATTTTCCGTCCTAAACCCTGACCGATATCCTGATTCAACTATGAAGTCCCTCCTCACGTTGTTGCTGCTGTCCCTCGTCGCTTTCGCGCCTTTGCCGGCGCGAGCGGAAACCAAGCGGATTGTCATGATCGCGGGCAAGCCCAGTCATGGTCCGGGCGAACACGAGCACCGGGCGGGGTTGCTGCTGTTTCAAAAATGTCTCGCGACGGTTCCAGGCATCCAGGTGGAGGTTTACACCAATGGCTGGCCGGAGGATTCCGCGGTATTGAACGGCGCGGCGGCCGTGGTGATCTATAGCGACGGCGGCCTGGGACATCCCGCGCTGCAGGCGGATCATTTGCAGCGGCTCGCGGCGCTGATGAAGCAAGGCGTGGGGCTAGCATGCTTGCACTATGCCGTTGAAACGACGATGGAGCAGGGGCAGCAGGAATTTCTCGACTGGATCGGCGGCTGTTTTGAAATCCATCATTCCGTGAATCCCCATTGGCTGGCCGATTTCAAAACACTGCCGGATCATCCCATCGCGCGCGGGCTGAAACCGTTCAGCATGAAAGACGAATGGTATTTCAATATGCGCTTCCGCGACGGCACCAATGGCGTGCAGTTTATTCTCCCGGCGGTTCCGCCCGCGGAAACCATGAGCCGGGCCGATGGGCCGCACGAAGGCAATCCCGGGGTGCGGGCGGCGGTGGCGCGGGGAGATTCGCAGGCGGTAGCTTGGGCGAGCGAACGTGCCGATGGCGGCCGCGGCTTTGGTTTCACGGGCGGACATTTCCATCGCAACTGGGGCGATGATAATTTTCGCAAGGTCGTGCTGAACGCCATCCTCTGGGTGGCCAAGGTGGAAGTGCCCCCAACGGGCGTGCAGTCCACCGTTACCGCCGCTGATCTGGAGCAGAACCTGGATGCGAAAGGTCCCAAGGCCAAAGCCAAATCCGTCGCCGCGCCTGCCGGTAAATGACCGCGGTCACTTGGCGGCGTAGCCGGGCTTCGGCTTGCCGTCGGCGTCCAGCTTGTCGCAGGCCCAGAGCACTCCCCGCGTGACGAGATCGAGATAGCGGGCGTCGGCCACCGTCTCATTGTTGTGGCCGATGGTGGTGGAGAAGACGCGGGTCTTGTCCTGGTAGGTGTTCACCCACGCGACGACGAAATCATTGGTCTTCTGCAGATTCCCGACGCTGTTCTTGATGACTTGGGTTCCATGGGCCAGCGCGTGGGCGGTGGGAAAGACCTGGACGTTATTATAATGCTCCTCGTGGATGGTCGTCCAATCGGCCAGGCCTTTCGTGATCGCGTGGTCCGGGGCGGTGAAGCGGATGGCAATGGGCTGCTGCGGGCCGTGGCCGCTGGATTGCAGGCCGAGGTATTCATACCAGCGGGCGTTTTCCGCGCCGGCCGGCACGGGCTTGCTGAAATTGCCGAACCGGTAGCAGTGCATTGCGCAATGCAGGTTCACGCCGGGAATCCCATCTTGATGAGGCTTGAGCACGCCCTGGATGATCGCCGGGTCCTTAATATCCGCCGCGCATTCGTCGTGGATGACCACGTCGTAGCCTTTCGCGTAATCCGGACGGCCATAGATGGGCAGGGCAGGGTGCGTGGTGTCGTCGGCGGAATAGATCACGTCCACGATGACATTCGCGCGCGCCTCGATGCCTTGCTTGAGGATGTCTTTCTGGTGCAGGTAATCATGGCAGCAGCCGCCGGTGATCAAGAGCGCCTTCAGCGGTTTGGCACTTTCCTGAGCGGACAGGGCCGGCCCGACCATCAGGGCGCAACCGATCAACAGCAGCCGAGCCCAAGGTGACGAAATTTGATTTTGCATGGCGTTTGTTAGCACGGGGCAATAGTTCAGACAAGCGGGAAAGCCCAGTGGCGGCGCCCGGGAGGTGTGGTTGTGGTTGACACGTGGCGCCATTGTTGGTGATTTAAGCGCCGCACCCGATTATTATTTAACCAAAACCATCGCACCGCCGTCCATCATAACTCTGTCATCTAATATTATGTCAAACTCCCTAATCATGCCTCGTCGCCACTTCATCCGAAATGTCGCCATCGCGGGCGCCGCCCTCTCGGCCTTGCCCCTATTTAATATCCGCGCGCAGGGCGCTGGCAAAAAGTTCAAGATCGGGCTGGTCGGCTGCGGTGGCCGCGGCAACGGCGCCGTGGAAAACATTCTCGAAGCTGCCAAGATCGCGGGCTGCGAGATCGAAGTCTATGCGCTTGCCGATTTCTTCCCGGCGCGGGCCAATGACACCGCCAAGAAACACGGCGTCGCCGCTGAGCGCGTTTTCACCGGCCCGACCGCGTATCAACAAGTGATGGCCCAGCCCATCGACATCGTGCTGCTCGCCACGCCCCCGGTGTTCCGCCCCGTGCATTTCACCGCCGCGGTCAATGCCGGCAAGCATGTCTTCATTGAAAAGCCCGTCGCGGTCGATCCCGTCGGCGCGCGCCAGATCATCGCCAGCGGTGAAATCGCCAAGCAGAAGGGCCTCACCGTCGTCGCCGGCACCCAGCGCCGCCACATGAGCAATTATCTGCGCAACCAATATGCCGTCGCCAACGGCGCCATCGGCAAGATCGTCGGCGGCACCGTCAGCTGGTGCATGGGCCGCCTCTGGTTCAAGAACCGCGAGGCCGGCGAGAGCGACGCCAGCTACCTCGTGCGCAACTGGACCAGCTTTGCCGAGATGTCCGGCGACCACATCGTCGAGCAGCACGTCCACAATCTCGACGTCGCCAACTGGTTCATCGGCCACACCCCGCAATACGCCGTCGGCTTCGGCGGGCGCGCCCGGCGGCAGACCGGCGACCAGTTCGACTTCTTCAGCGTTGATTTCGGCTATCCCGATGACGTCCACATCCACAGCATGTGCCGCCAGGTCAACGGCACTTACAATGCCGTGAACGAATTCTTCAACGGCACCGAGGGCACCACGTTCGGCGGCGGCAAGATGAATTCCGCCAGGCTCGCCCAGCTCAAAGTTCCGGAGTTCAAGACGCACGAGAACGGCCAGGTGCAGGAGCACGTGGACCTGCTGCAAAGCATCCTCTCCGGCCAGCCGGTCAACGGCGCGCAGACCGTCGCCGAATCCACCCTGACGGCCATCATGGGCCGGATCTCCTGCTACACCGGCCAGATGGTGCGGTGGTCCGACCTGACGACGAACACCAGTTCGCCCTGGTATAATCTGTCCCTCTCGCCCTCGGCCGCCGACTTCGAGGCCGGCAAGGTCGTCGCGCCCAAGGACAATGTCTGGCCCGTCCCCGGCGAAGCCTGACGCTCCGCTCCTTTCATCAGGCCGCGCCACGGGAGTCAAACCCTTCCGTGGCGCGCTTGCGTTAAGACTTCCATCCTCATCCGGTTGGATTGCATTGTCCGACCGAAAATGATTTCGGTTTTGGGTAACTGTGATTCGTTCGCCTTCAATCTGGTGTAATATCTGGGCGAACTGGGGGGCGGAATTCCAAGCTCGGGCTTGGAAAATGTGAAATTTTTGAGTCAGATTGTGCCGCAGTTATTTTAGTGCAGTTCTAGGGTTTTGATATACAGGAAAGCTAGTAATCTTCCAGTTCGTTGCGCGCGATTGAAATAGCACCGTTTCGCCAAGTCAGCAAAATGATACGCGCCAATACCCCGGCACCAGTCGCACTAGCTTCGGTCTCAGAAAAGTAAGCATCTGTGATTATGTTCGCCTGGCCTGACAACCGTTCTCATTTGATTTCCGTGAGTCTATTCATGGCCTGCCCCCATTACTTCTCCAATGATATCCTTGGTTGCTGGGCGACTGCTCGGCAGGTTGCCAGAATTCCCTGGTGCTCACGAATGCGATGTTACCCTTAAATTCAGCCGGTTCGGCGGCGGCTTAAGCCTTCATCAGGGTCAGCGCGTGTCGATTTTTCTCGTTCGTGCCGGTCATACCGGTTTCGGCAATCCCGAATGGGATTGAGCGCACCCAAGTCTTTCCTTATGTCCTGGTTGAAATTGACCATGTTTGTTCGTATTCCGCTTTGAACTTGTCGTTGCCCCGGTCGTTCCAGCCCTGATGTCAGCCGAATCCAGCCAGCACATAGTTGCCTTCCGAACCGAGCCCCAGTTGTTTGATATTTGCCAGTGCGGCTTTGGTGAGTGACACGGTTTCCTGGTAGTATTTACCCAAGTTTGCCGGGTCTTTGGCAACGGCGTCATCCGTTTTCTCGCCGAGAGAGTAGGGGGCCTTGCCGGAGCTGGGCGGGCGAAAATCCACGGCCAGGCTCTTGCCGCCCCCCACTCACTTGATGATTAACACGGGAGCTTCGAGGGCGATGCCCAGGACCCAGCCAAAACCCAGTTCAGGGCCAATCATAATGTCGCGGGCAACATATGCAAGTTGGCATGCTTGCTTACCGTGTTTTGAATATCAGCGCGTGAGCCGATTATTTTATCGGGCTATTAGATCTGACCGTTCTGCAAAGATTCACAATCGTAGGGTTAGCCGCCTTATCGCGCTGCTTGGCGAGTAACGATCGGCACATAGCCCGCTTCCAGGCCCTTGGGCGGCTTCACGATGAGCGCGGGATCCAACGCGACCAGTTTGCCGCGGGTCGGCGGTGACATGTAATTACAGTCAATCGGCCAGTTCGCGTGCAGCTTCTCCACGAAGTCTTGCAGCTTGGCCTTTTTCTCCGCGCTCCAGTGATATTGCTGGAACGAGGGTTGATCCACGAAGCGATACCACGAATAGGTCGCCACGGAACCATCCGCGAGTTTGGCTGTGAAGGGGCCGAGTTTTGGACCGGGCTGCGCCCACGCGCCGTTAGTTGGCGAGGTGTAAGGCGGCCCGGGCCGAGCCAGCTTGAATGTCTGTGATGGCAATTCAGTTTCCCCCGGCACGGCCGCCGCCGCTACCGGAGAGCATTTTTTATCGGTGCGTTTGAAGTATTGCGGGAACACACCACTCGGACTGATGTCGTTCGTGAACCACTGCAGCCCCCAGATGTTGCCCTCAAAAATCCGCGTGTCAAAAACCTGCTCGACGCCGACGATTTTCTGGCCGGCTTGGTCGAAATGCGGCGAGTGCGTATTGAGCTTTGGTTGCCACGCCCCATTCGTGTCGAACTTTCCCGAGCAGGCAGCGCCGCCGTCGCGCCACGACTTGAAGGCGTCGAAGAGCGCTGCTTTCGAATAGTAAGTGACATCTTGCACGAGGTAGGCGCGCCTTTGGGCGTCCACGGGAAACTGTAGCTTCGGCAACTTCGTATAAATCGTGTCGTGACTGTCCGTCCCAGCGAAGCCCGGCACAGTGTTAATTTCCATGGCCCCGCCGCCGATAATTCCCGGTCGCGCATCGAGTCCGCGACGGTAGAGATACGAATCGTTGAACAGCTTGCCGATTTTGCTCCACGTCTCTGGAATGTAAAAAGCGATCGGGCCTTTGAAATTAGCGGCGTTGAGGAAGCAGGTCCAACTTTGATCGCCTGTCGGCGGGTCGTTGGTGGTGGGCTCGGTGAATGGCAACGCCATCCAAGTGTAGCCGAGGAATTCGCCATTGGGATGACCTTGAAATGGCAACCCATCCGGCGGAATCAACAGCCGGTTGCTCAATTGCGCTACCCCAAGACGATTATCCGGTAGTGCTTCGTTGCTGTAAAAGAATGACCAGCCGGGCGAACCGACTTCGTAATCGTAGCATTGTGGCGTGCCGTTCATGCTGAACTTTGGCGGGCCATAGCGAAAGTGATTGCCGCGCCAATAGCCCAATCCCCCTTCCACGGTCTGGAAAACGCTGCCCCAAGTCGGGCCGCGCTCCTTCCACGTGCGAGCCAGAGTGCCCTTCGGCGCGAGCGGTGTGTCTTTGTCGTCCGAATTGTCGGGTAGGATCCATGTGCCGGGCAGGCCGATTTGAAAACCGGCCAGCGGTTGGCTCACCAAAGGCCAGACCGCCGAGTAGAATCCCATGCCGGCGGTAAAGCTGGACTGCGGTGGAAATTTTTCGTGGCCGTAGCTGATGTAGCCATGCAAGCCTTGGAAGTTCGGGGTGATTGTGGCTGGTTTATTCTCGGCGGCGACTACGCAGCACATTGCTTCAGCCACCAGCCACACAGTGGCAATTCTAAAAAACATTTGAATCAGACGTGCGCCCATTTCGGCTAATGGTTGTGCGTAGCGTTTCCAAAATATCAATATCACTTCCAATCGTCCGTTCGGAATGGCGAAGCCGGCAGGCCTGCGCCGTTGAACAGATTGCAGTCGGGATTCGCCGCCCAGGCGTAGCGCACGGCTCTTGGCGATTTCACTTCCGGGCTGGAGACAATGACTTGGTCGCCCTCAATGCGCGCTTTGGCCCAAACCCAGCGATGGTCTTCACCCGCGATGGCAAAGCCTTTCAGATCGCCATCTTTGGCAACCAAGCCACCGTCCGTATTCTTAAACGACAAGGTTATTTCATCGCCGTTGACTTTATGTCCGTCCGGCAGCGGGCCGGAATAGGGAATGTCTTTGCCATAAACTTTGGCGAGCGCCCAAAGCGCCAGCCGGTGACCGACGGCCTGTTTGTTTTTGGGATGAATATTATTTGCCTCGCCCACATCCACCGTGATCGCCATGCCGGTGTTGTTTACGGCGAGGGTATGCAACATGCATTCGCGGACGACGCACCAGTTGTTGTAGTTGGTTCCAACCGGCGCTTTGGTTTGCGGATGAAAATTCGGCAACTGGACCCAGGCGAACGGAAAATCGCCTTCGTCCCAGCGTTGCCGCCAATCTTGAATCATCAGCGAAAGCTGAAGGGCATACAGTTTTGCGAGATCATTCGCGGCGTTATTTTCGCCCTGATACCAGATCGCGCCCCGAATCGCGTAGGGGATGATGGGGGCAATCATCCCATTGAACATGTTCGCGGGATAATTCTTGTCGATTCTTGGATCACCTTTCTTTTGCGGCTGCGGCGGAATCGTTTTGCCCTCGGCTTTTAGTTTAGCCGTGTTGCTGGTCCAGTGCGCCAGCGCGCGGACGTATTCGGTTTGCGCCTTTGCTTCGTCATAAGGATGCAGCGTGGCCTGCCAATTTTTTAACACCGGTCCCAACTCCGGCTTGGCTTCCATGCTGGCCATGCTGGACCACGTTTCGATGGGAGTGCCACCCCAGGAAGCTTGCACCAATCCCACCGGCCCCCCCAGTTGCTGGTGTAACTCCCGGCCAAAAAAGTAAGCGGCGGCTGAAAAGTTCCCAACCGTTTCGGGCGAACAAACCACCCATTTGCCCCCGCAGTTCTTTTGAGGTGTGATGGCGGGGTGCCGCTCCACGAAAAAGCCCCGGATCTGCGGAAATTTTGCGGACGCTTTTTCCTTCCAAGAGTTCGTGACATCGTTCACAGACAACTGCATGTTCGACTGCCCGGAAGCCAGCCAGACTTCCCCCACCAATACATCCTCGATGACGATGGTATTGTGGCCCGCGATTGTTAGCGTCAATGGACCGTCCGCGGAAAGTTTGCCCAGCTTGAGTTTCCAATTGCCGGCAGCATCCGCCGTCGCCGTTTCGGTTTGTCCCACCACGCTGACGGAGACGGTCTCGCCGGGATCAGCCCACCCCCAAACTGGCACTGCCACATTCCGTTGCAACACCATGTGGTCGGAAAAGATTGATGGCAACTTCACATCGGCGCGGGCAGGGCTTTCGATAAGAAAGAATGCTGCCAGCAACGAGACGCGGGAGAAGGTATTGCAGGTAAATAGTTTCATTTAAGGGGAGGGTTTGATGCCAAGGCTAATCAATTGGTGAGGTCTTTGGCAGCACGAGATTTCGGGGTGGTGCAGGGCGGTGAAATTGATTGTTTCATGGGATGCCTGCCCGCATGCTAAAGGTAAGTCACCCTTGAAACACCTGAAAAATTTCTGGTCACATTGGCGTTGGCTGGATTGAGGATGAAGGTGTAGATTTTGCGAACGTCCTAGAATAATAGATTTATGCGTAAATTTTTGATTGCCGGGTTTATCGCAGCCTGGTGCGTAATCGCGGTTATTTTTTGGCGGTACGAGAATGATGCCGGACTTAAAAAATCACCTGCGCCGGCGGCGGTAAGTGTGAAAAATGGCATTTTAGACGCCGCCCCACTTCCGGTCCCGACGACAAACGCGGCGGCCTTTTTACCGGCGGTTCCAGCGCCCGCGCCACAAAAGCGGGCGTGGGATTATGCTTTTTTTCAGCAATTGACAAATTCTGCGGGCGGCTCGGCAATCCGGTTCGCACTCACGGATGGAAAGTTCGCCAGCGGGGTCATCCAGCACAACGAACACACCAACGGCGAATTGATTTATGTTTCCGGCACGCTCTCATCGCCGGAGCCGGGCCGGTTTTTCTTTCAGAAGCAGACGCTGCCGGGCAAGCAGGGCGACTTTGCGGGCGTGGTGGAATTTCCCGGCAGCAAGACGGCATGGCGCATCGAGCCGAGCGGGCCGGGCGGAAAATCCGAGTTGGTCGCGCGCCGGCTGGACGAGGTGATTTGCTACGCGATGCCGGCGGCGGATCCCTCGCTGCTTGACACGAATGCGTCCGAAGAAATGCCGCCGCTGCGGCCGGACCAGGTGCCCGACTATGTGCCGTATTACAATGACGGAATCATTTCGCTCCAGAGTCTGCCGGGGACGATCGGCGTGCTTTACATTGATTTTCGCGGCGGCTACACGCCGACGTGGGGCGGCATCACTTACCAGAAGCCGAACGTCAGCAACGCGCAAATCAAGGACGTATGGAAACGTGTGGCCGAGGATTACATGCCGTTCAACATCAACGTGACGACGGACATCAAAGTTTATCAAGCCGCCCCGGAGAATAGCCGCCAACGTTGTATTTGCACGCCGACAACCACGGCTGCGCCAGGCGCCGGCGGTGTGTCCTATATGAATTCCTGGAACACGACCGGAGACACGCCCAACTGGTCATTTTACAGCTCGGGCAAATCGGCGGCGGAAGTCATCGCGCACGAGTGTGGTCATGCTTTAGGTTTGGGCCACCAAGGCAACAGCACCTCAGGTTACGACTATGGCCATGCCGGTCCGGGCACGACGGGCTGGGGGCCAATCATGGGCGCGGGCTATTACCAGCCCGTTACCGAATGGGCCAAGGGTGAGTATCTGGACGCCAACAACACGCAGGACGAATTGAACGTCATCGTCAGCAACAACAATAACGTGGATTACCGCACCGACGACACCGATGCGACGCTGGCCACGGCGCGTTACCTGGAAATCTATTCCAACTACACCGCGATCGCCGAGGGCGTCATCGAGATGACCGGCGACACGGACGCGTTTCGTTTCACAACGGCTGGAGGCACGGTTTTGTTGACGGCTTATCCGGTGGCGACGAATGACTGGGCGGACCTTGCCGTTATGGCCACGCTCGCAGACGGCACGGACACAATCATCGCCAGCAACAATCCGCAGAACGTCCTGACTGCCAGCATCGCGACGAATTTGCCCGCTGGCACTTACACGTTTCGCGTGACCGGCGCAGGCCGCAACGATCCTTCCACGAACGGATTCTCAAATTACGCCAGCCTCGGTTACTATTCCGTCACCGGCACGGTTGCCAGCGCGACCCTACCGTCCCGCTTCATCATTGGCGAAAATACCACGAATGGATTCTTCGTTGGCACCATCAGCGCGACGAATCTCGGCACGGATCCGTTGAATTATTTCATCGTTTCCGGCAACACCTCCAACACCTTCGCGCTGGATGACAATGGCGTGTTGTCCGTGGCGAACGCAGCGGCGCTGGACTACGAGTCGCTTGCCAAAAATACTCAATACGCCGTACAGTTTGAGATGTTCGTCAACATCACCAACACGGCGAACCCGTCGCTGACCGAATTGAACCGCCGCGTAGTGGTGCAGGTGACCAACGTGAATGAAGCGCCGCTAATCATTGGGTTTACGAACTTGCTCATCGCCCACACGCAGCCCGGCTCGGTGGCGGGCACGCTGCAAGCTTCCGATCCCGACGCTTACACAGTGCTGACATTGGCCATCGTTTCCGGTAACAGCAACGCTATGTTCACGGTTGATAGCGCGACGGGAAATCTGATTGTCGTCGGCGATTTGGATCCAGCGGTGCAAAGTGTTTATAATCTCGCGATCAAGGCCGCTGATAATGGCACTCCGTCGCTCAGCGCTACCAATTATGTCCAGATTAATGTCTCGACCAATTCTTCACCATTCCAGCCCGGCATTATTTCCTACGCGATTTACGACGGCGTTGGTAGCGGCGTTTTTGTCAGCAACCTGACCAGCAACGCGCGGTTTCCGGCTGACCCGACATCGGAACGGCAGATTACTTCGGCCGAGGGCGATTCAAATCGCGCCGACAGCTATGGCTCAGTGCTGCGCGGCTATCTGATTCCACCCGTTTCGGGAAATTACTATTTTTACCTCGCTACCGACGACAACGGCGAGCTGTGGATGAGCACCACGACCAACCCTACCAGCATGACGCTCATCGCCAGCATAAGTGGTTCCAGCAGCTATGCCTCGCCGGAACAATGGAACAAATATTCCAGTCAGAAATCCGCCGCGCGCTCCCTCACGGCCGGCCAGGCTTATTATATCGAAGCGCGGCAGAAAGAAGGATCCGGCGGCGACAATCTGGCGGTCGGCTGGTCCGGCCCTGCCACCAGTAACCAGACCAACGTCATCGCCGGTCTCTATCTAGCGCCCTATTTTGTGAATTATGTGCCGCACCTCGTCAGCTTCACGAATGTGGTTCATCGCGATGCTCTGGCTGGATTCTTGATTGACCAGTTGACCGTGACCGACGTGAACACGAACGACCAGCACACTTTTTCTATCATCAGTGGTAATTCCGGTGGCATCTTTGGCGTGGACGGCAATGGCTGGGTTTATGTGGCTAACGACGCGGCACTCGCGGCCAGTGTCACAACCAATTTCTCCTTGTCACTTCGCACCACGGATAACGGCGCGCCGGCCTTGTCCGCCACCAACATCGCCAAAATCACCATCATCCCTGCGACCACTATCTTCGCCACGCAAATCCAGCGCGAGATGTTTAATAACATCGGCAGCGCCACGACCGTCGCGAGCCTGACGAACAATACCCGTTTTCCCGGCCAGCCGGACGCATTGGTTGGTCTGACCAATTTCGCTTCGGCGGTGAACGTGGCTGATAATTACGGCTCGCGCATCCGGGCCTATCTCGTTCCGTCGGTCACGGGCGATTACCAATTTTTCATCTCTTCGGATGATAACAGTCTCTTGCTGTTTAGCCGCGACACCAACGCCGCGAATGCCACGGCCATCGCGTCGATTTCCACCGGTAGCGGTTGGGCCAACCAGAACGCTTGGACTACCTTCGCCAGCCAGACCTCGGCGGTGATCACCAACTTGATCGCCGGCCAGCGTTATTATATCGAGGCGCTGCAAAAAGAAGGCGGCGGCGGCGACCACGTGGAAGTCGGTTGGCTGGTCCCGGGCAGCGGCGTGACCAATCTCATTCCTGGTGCAAACTTGCTGGTGCTCGATTTGAATTATGCGCCCACGGTTCCCAACCAATCATTTTTCGTCGTGCAAGCTGTTACCAACGGCGCGGCGGTGAGCACGGTGACCGCGCAAGATAGCGCACTAGACACGCTAACGTTCAAAATTGTCGGTGGCAACACAAACAACACTTTTGCCATCGCCCCCGCCAGCGGCGCGCTTTCGGTGACGAACAATGCACTCATCACCAGTGGCAGCGTCGCAACGTTTACGCTATCCGTTGCGGTGCAAGATACCGGCTACGGCGGGTTGTATCCGCTTCACAGCGCGACGAATTTAGTTCTCGTCACGGTCATCGCCACGAACATGCTGTTCTGGGATGCAGGCGTAGCGGCCAGCTTGCAGGACGGTAACGGCAACTGGGCCGTGTCGCCGACGAACTGGTGGAACGGTTTCATCAATAGCATTTGGACAAATAACTCCGTTGCCGTCTTCGGCCTCGGCACGACGACCAATTGCACCGTGACCATCACCAACGACGTAACGCCGGCAGGAATCACTTTCAACACGAATGCCGGGGGCATTTACACCCTTGCCGGCAACGGCGGCGCGCTCAATCTGTCCAACCCGACCGTCATCACGGCCAACACGGATGCATCCATCAGCGCGAGCATCAAAGGTGGAAGCCTGGTGAAGAATGGCCCGGGCAAGCTGACCTTGAGCAGTGCCAACACGTTCACCGGTGGCGTCACGAATAACGCCGGGACGCTCGCGCTGGGTAATGCGGCAGCAGCCGGCAGCGGCGCAATTACGCTGAACGGCGGCTCGCTTTACAATACGGTGGGCATGACCTTTGCTAATCAGATCAACATCAACAGCAACGTGAATCTCTACGCCGCAAATCCCAACAACTTGAATCTGACGGGGGCGCTTTACGGCGGCGGCACATTCGCCGATAATTTGCCGAACCAAAACGCCTCGTTGACCATCAGCGGCGACCTCAGCCATTTCACCGGCACCTTGCTTTACGCCGACCCCGACAATACTTACAACAATGTCAACATCGGCAGCGGCGCAACGGGAGCGAATAGCCTGAATGCCTCGGGCGCGAAAATCGTTATGAGCGGCGGCATCAACCTGTCTCGTGCGTTGCGCATCCTCGGCAATTCCGGAGCCACGTTCCGTCTGGGAGACTTGTCCGGGAGTGGCGGCACTTTGGGGTTGAGCGGAACGATTCTTTCCGTTGGTTGGTTAAATTTGGATTCGTCTTTTGGCGGCACCCTCAACGGCACAGGCGGCTTGACTAAAGTTGGCACCGGCACGCTGAACTTGACGGGCACCAATCTTTACGCCGGATCAACCACGGTGAGCGCCGGCCAGTTGCTCGTGAATGGCGTGCTTACCACCAATGCGGCCAGCGCCACCAGCGTATCGGCCAGCGCAATCCTTGGCGGCAACGGCCTTGTCTGCGGCCCGGCGACGGTACAGAACGGCGGCGTGCTCGCCCCCGGCACCGGCGGTATTGGGCAATTGACTGTTAGCAACAGCGTGACCTACTCCGGCGGCTCCGTCGCGCTGATGGAAATCACCAAGAACAGCGGCGGGGCCACGAATGACCTGCTGCTCGTCTCGGGAACGCTGACGCAGGGCGGAACGCTGCTCGTCACCAACATCGGCACGAATGCGCTCATGGCTGGCGACAGCTTCAAATTATTCAACGCTACGACGTTTGCCGGAGCGTTCACCAATCTAGCATTGCCGCCGCTGACTACGAACCTCGTCTGGAGCACTGACTTGCTCGCCACCAACGGCACTCTGGCTGTGGTTGTGAGCCTGCCGTTCATGTTCACAACCACGGCCTTTTCCTCGGATGGGCAGACCTTTTCATTGAACGGCACCGGCATGGCTGGTAAGAGTTATATTCTGCTAACCGCCACAAACTTGGCCGCGCCGGTCTGGCTGCCAATTTTCACCAACACGGCAGACAACAATGGTGTGTTCCAATTCGCTGATCCACAGGCGACCAATTTCATGCAGCAGTTTTATCGCGTGCAGGCCAACTGAAAGTGCGGACTTGCCTGGTTTGGATTATTTTTCGTGGCCTCCCCAAAAATCTCAAACCAGCACGATTTCAATCATTTCTCCTGCACCAATCGTGGTGACATTTTCCAAGCTTAGCAGAATTCTAGATTTATCCCGATTAAACTTTGCTGGAATAGATTTTCCTCCGAGCCGCACCTTCACCGAGTGTGCGTGCTGGTTTTCCAGTGCGATGGTTTTCACAATTAATTTGCCCCAGCGGACGACAATTTCCGCCGTCAGTTTTTCGCCTTCCACTCTTTGCGCGAAGCGGCCCCAGCCTTCGGCGCTGGTGAAGGCGCACTTGAAATTCTCCGGCGTCAACTTCGGCGCGAATCCGATGTGCCCCTTCGGCCCGTGAATTTCAAAACCGCATGCTGCGAGATAAACACCGTAGCTCGCCATGCTGCGCGAATAATGATCGCCGCACTCGACCTCATTCCACGGATTGCGGCGTGAAGCGTGGTAGCGATCATGCACGGCGCGCTCAATCGCCAGACCTTCCATGACCATGCCCTCCCAAATCATGTGGCCGGCGACCTGATGTTCGAAGCCGTTCATGCACTCGTTGAAATAGCCTGCCGCCCATTCCGCCTTACCGTGGCCGCTGGCGCGCTTGAAATCCCAGTCGCGGCGCGGGAAGGTGCACATCAGCAAGCCGGCCTCGCCCGCCATCGCATACCAGCGACCCGGTTTGTTCGCGGCGCGATACGGTCCAACATCGGGCGAAAAATTATAACGCCAAAGCGATTGCAGCGCGGTCAACGTCTCTTGCTCCGGCAAAACGCGCGGCAGACCAACTTGAAAAGCCCAGCTCTGGCCGAACACCTGATCGATTTCGCAACCCGTGCCGGAGTTGATGGCGTCGAGATGTTTCGGGTCAACTTGATTGATGAAGTAATCTCCGTCAAAAAGCTGGGCCACGAGATTCTTGCGGCCCGCCCCGACGATCTGCCGGCATTGTTTCGCGAACTCCGCGTCGCCCATTTCGTCGGCCATTTCTGCCGCTCCAACCAGCGCCGCCAAATACAATCCGCTCAACCACGCCACCGGCCCGAACCAATCCGTATCGAGCGTGTTGTGCTGATTGCTCTCGATAAGCCCGTCGCTGTTGGCGTCCTTCGCGATGAGCCACTGCGTCGCGCGCTTGATTTTCGGCCAGTTACGTTTGAGGAAGGCGGCGTCTGCTGACATCTGATGTTCACGGAGCGCGCGCAAAATCGTTCCGGCCTGACCGTCCACGGCCGGAATGTTGTTGAACTCGCCGCGAAAATGGATCGCGCCATCAGGCTTAAGCGCGATGCCAAAATCAATATTTTCGCGCGTGCGGCTTTCCAGATCCGGAAAGAGTCGAGCCGCCGAGTGCGCGTAGTGGTAAACGTGACCGCATGTGCCGGGACAGCAGCCGACCCCTTCCCAACCGTAAAAGCGGCCGTTCGCGAGCCGGTAGCAGGTGGACGACGCGAGGATGGAGGCGTTCAAGAATGTGCGATCAAGAAACCAGTACGGCAGGGTGGAGTCATACCAGGTGTCGCGCCACAACTTCGTCTGCTCTTCGAGCCGGGAAAGGTTCTCCGCGACATATTCCGCGACGGCCTGCGCCGAGGAATATTTCGTGGCGTAATACCGGCCGCAATCCTTGAACGAACCCTTGATCGAAAGATTCGGAAAATGCCACGCAAACACAAACGTCACCGTCTTCGCCTCGCCGGCTGCCAGCGTCAACTTGCGGCCCAGCGAACCGATGAGCTGGTCGCCGAACGCAGCGGATTGGTCGCCGCTGCTTTCGTCCGCGCCGCCCGGCAGCGCGAGCGCCAGCGTGCCGAAGTCGGTAAGTTTTTCAATCGGCTCGGTCTTGCCGCGCTCGTCGGTGAAAATGATTTTCCCGACACCGACATTGCCCCAGGCGCCGAGGCGGTCGTCAATGATTTCCAGGTGCGCATTTTTTCCGGCGTAAGCGGCCACGTCGAAGTATTGCAGGGTCATCTCATTTTTATTCTGCCCCGATGTCGCGAGAACCCGCTTGCCTTCCACAAACAGTGACAGACCGAGCTTGGATTCACCTTCGGCTTTGCCGCCGCCGATCCAGAACGCGATGAAATTGCGATCAATGACAAATTCGCGGCTGATGAGTTTGCCCGTGGCGCCGTCTTTCCCCTCGATGGAGGCGCCGGGGGCGGAAGCGTGGGAATTCACAACGCGCGTGGTGTCGCCGCCAACATCACCCTGGTAGGATGGTATTAGGCACTTCTGGACGGGGCTGCTGCCGAAAGCCGTGCCGGCCACTGTCCAGCCCTCATAGTTGGCATGATTCCAGTCTTCAAAAATCACATCCGGGCGGGCGGATTTGCTGGAATTCGCATCCGCCGCCGCCGAGCAAATCAATATCGTTGCGGCCTTGGCCTGCACGAAATGGTTGTTCAAAATGCCGTTGTGTTTGCGGTGATGCAGGCAGGCGCAGTTTTCGAGTTCACCAGTCAAGGTCGTTGCTATCGGTGCGGCGGAAGTATTCCGCACGGTGAATTGAAAAATCGTGGCGGGCAGGCTGGAGTCGTCGGTGTTCAGCGGAATGAACGGCGAGAACGCTTCCAGTTTCACCGCGAGCGGCACGTTGGAGTCGGCGTAGTTCACCACGCCGATCGGATACTCGCCGCGAAAACTCACGTCGGAAAAACCGTCGCGGTCGAGAGAAATAATTTTATCACCGAGCTTCAGGGAAAATTTTTGCGCCACTGGCGAGGTCGGCGTCATGGGTTTGGCGTAGTGCTCGGCCCCGGTGCCGATAACCTGGTTGAAGATATCCCAATGCCACAGACGCCCATCGCCGCCGAGATACAACTGTCCTGCGCCAATCCCGCCCACAGGCATGCCGACAAATTTGAGTTCGCTGCCGCGCAACACTTCCGGCGTGCCGCGCGCGAAAAGCGATTTCACCCAATCCGGCGACAGTTTCTTGTCGGCGGGAACGAGGTGGTCAAAATCCGCGCGCGTGAACGGCCCGGCCATGGCGGGCAGCCGCGAGAACGCTAGTCCCAAAACGGTGGCGGCGGAAGACTTTAGAAAATCGCGACGCGCCCATTGGCCTGCGGGAGAGGATGATTCGTTTTTCATTTGATTTTGCTTTCCAAAAATTGGCGTTCAGTCCGGCGTCTGCTGGCTCTTCCACCACGTCGGATCCGGCCGCCAATCTGGTTTCAAAAATTCCGCGTGTTGCTTTTCGAGATTTTCTTTTTGTCTCAAGGCGGCTTTGCTCCGTTGGTCAGCCCACTCCGGCTGGTAATGAGGATTCGGCTGCGGAATTTTTGCGCCGGTGGATTTAAGCCACAACTGCAACTGTGACCACAAACCAGTGGCGCGATTAGTTTCGGTCGCGGAAAGATCGTGCTGTTCGCCAATATCATCAGCCAGATTGTAAAGTTCGTTATGGCCATCTTCCCAGTAGTGAATGAGTTTCCAGTCGCTTGAGCGAATGATGGACGATGGCTCGCCGCCCTGATTGCCGTAGTGCGGGTAATGCCAGAAGAGCGGACGCAACGGGAGTTGGCCGCCCGCCAGCAGCGGCACGAGGCTCACGCCGTCAATCGTCTGTTCCGGAGCGGCGGTTATGCCGGCGAGTTTTAGCAACGTGGGGAAAAAGTCAATACCGCTCACCGGCGTGCTGCAAGTGCTGCCGGGAGCGGTGAGGCCCGGCGCGCGAATGTAAAGCGGTACGCGCGTGCCGCCTTCCCATTGGCGGCCTTTGCCGCCGCGATAGGGCAGCTGCGAGGAACTGAAGCTGTCGCCGGAAACCACGCCGCCGTTGTCGCTGGTGAAAATGACGATGGTGTTGGTGGCGAGATTAAGTTCGTCGATTTTTTTCAAAACGCGGCCGACGGCATTATCCATTTCGTCAATGAGTCCGCCGTAAATCGGATTGTCCTGCACGATGCGGACGGGCAGGGTGCGATCGATTTGAAAACATTCTTTCGGCTTTGGTTGGGCGGCGGCCTTCGCGCGATATTTTCCCCAGAGCGGTTTGGTGGTTTGTATCGGCCCATGCACGGCGTAGAACGAGAGATAGGCGAGGAAAGGGCCGTTGGTGTTTTTCTCGATGAACGAAATGGTTTCATCAGCGAGACGCTGCGTCAGCGATTGACCGCGCGGACCGCTGGGCAGAGTGGGATTGATCCACGGCGCGTAGTAACCGCCGGAGGGACTACCGGATTCCCAGCCGCCTTTGTTGATATCAAATCCGCGATCTTCCGGCCACGCCCCTTTGTCGCCGAGATGCCATTTGCCCGCGAAAAAAGTCGTGTAGCCCGCGCCTTTGAGTGCCGCCGCCAGAGTGGTTTCGTTCGCCGGCAATTGCCGAGCGTAATCCGGTGCGAGCAATCGGGTTTTTGTTTGGCGATCCGGATTTGCGCCCGCCTCCGCTCCGATCCAATCCGTGATGCCGTGGCGCGCGGGATATTGGCCAAGCAGAATACTCGCGCGCGATGGACTGCAAACGGCGCAGGCAGAGTAACCTTGCGTGAAGCGCATCCCGCTGAGGGCAAGCGCATCAATATTCGGGGTCTCGTAAAATTTGCTTCCTTCAATTCCGACATCCTTGATGCCGTAGTCATCCACGAGGATGAATAAAATGTTTGGCCTGGTTTTTGCATCAGCGTTTGAATTGTCGATCGCGCAAGCTGGATGAAGAAATGCGCCGCAAAAAAATGCGATGGCGAGGCAGTTGACACCGCTGATGGATGCAAGTCGCATGATTACTGATTCCTATGGCTGCTTGGGTTTTGGGGGATGATGCATTGGCCAGTTTAGGTCGTCAATGTGTGCTTGCCGCATCAGGTTGGCCGCTTTCTCCGCCAAGTCTGGATGACTGGCGGCAACATCCGATTTTTCGCCGGAGTCTTCGCTGAGATTGTAAAGTTCGATAGGTGCGTCCGGACCATTCTTCACGCCTTTCCAGTCGCCGAAACGAACCGCTTGCAAGGCGGTCAGCGGTTGGCCCGCATGCAACTCCCAATAGAAACAGTCGCGCTTCGGCGCCGGGCCGCCTTTCAAAAAATCAACCAGCGAGAAACCGTCAGGCTGGCAGTTCGCGGGAAGCTTGGCGTCTGCCAGGGCGGTGGCGGTCGGCAGAAAATCCCAGAAAGCCCAGGGCTCGTCACGCACACGGCCAGCGGGAATGACGCCGGGCCAGCGGGCGATTCCCGCCTGGCGCAGGCCACCTTCATACATCGTGCTTTTGAAGCCGCGGAGTTTCCCGCCCATGGTTTGGTCAAAAAGTTTTCCGACGGGCGAGTTTGGCGGAAAGGATGACCCGTTGTCGCCGGCGAAAATCACCAGCGTGTTCCTGGCAAGCTTGAGTTCCTGCAGCAGGGCGAACAGTGCGCCGACGTCGCTGTCGAGGCGGCTGACCATGGCGGCGTAAGTTTTTTGCGGTTTCGTCCAGCCTTCACGATTCGCGTATTCGCCAAGTTTATTGATCTCAAAATTGCCATGCGGCAAAGTGGTGGCGTCGAAGAGAAAAAACGGACCATCCTTGTGGGTGCGAATCCAATCAAGCGTGTCCTTGAGAATCAGGTCCGGCGCGTAAGTCTTCTTCGCGCCGCCTTTGTTTTCCGGCAACTCAATGCGTTGATCATTGAGATAAAGCTCGGGCGGAAAATATTCGTGCGCTTGAACCTGTCCGTTGTAGCCGTAGAAATGGTCGAAGCCTTTCTTCAGCGGACTGCCGGTGGTGTCGAATTGCCCCATACCCCACTTGCCCGTGCAGGCGGTGGCGTAGCCGGCAGACTTGAGAATCTGCGCCACGGTCACCGTGGATTCGGGCAACGGAAGCTGGCCCGAGCCGAACGCGGACACCGCCTTGATCTCATAATTTCCACGCACCGGGGAATGCCCGGTGTGCAGCCCGGTCATCAACGAAGTGCGCGACGGCGCGCAAATGCTCGTCCCGCAATAGGCTTGAGTGTAACGCGTGCCTTCAGCCGCCATGCGATCGAGGTTTGGCGTTTTGATCAGCTTTTGGCCGTAACAACCGATGTCACCTTGTCCCACATCATCGGAGAGGATGAAAATGATGTTGGGCTTATCCGCCGCCAGAATTGTTGCGCAGCCCAGCAACGATACGAGGAGGGTGTGAATGATTTTCATGTTTGGTTCAGTCCGTGGATTTTTCAGTCTTACGGATTGCCTTAGTTATTATTTTTTCTTTGCCGCTTTGACCTGAATCATGATCACCGTGTCCGCCGGATGCGCGGTGCGGTTCAAGCCGGCGATATGAAGCGAGCCGTCTTTTGCGACACTATATATTAATTTTTTGCCCGTGAATAAATCACGACAGCCCGTGACCTTTTCAGCAATGCCCGGCATGGTGAACTCTGTGCCTGCGTAACCGGGCAGCAGATGAACAAAATATTTTCCTGGTTTGTAAGTGAAGCCATATTGGCCATCCACCGGATTCCACGGGCCGCCGCGGGTGCCGTAAATGCTATCGCCCACCACCGTGAGCCAGTCGCCAACGCGCTTGGTCAACGCTGCGTGGCTCGCGGGAATCACCCCATGCCGGTCAGGGCCGAAATTCAACAGTATGTTGCCGTTGCGCACCACGACGTTCACGAGGAAGTCGACAATCTCCTCGTAGCTCATCAGATTCTGATGGTCGTTGTAGCCCCAGGACGATTTGTTCAGGTTGAGACATTTCTCCCAGTAGAAGGGGCGCACCGGGCCGGTGACCGGCTTGGAACCTTCTTCGTCCGCGATGTCGCCGATCCAGCCGCAACGCCGATTGCAGATGACATTGGGAGAATATTTGCGGGCGATGCCCATGATGCCCAGCGGTCTGCCGGCTTCGTCAAAATCGCTGTATGCATCGGCCACGGGCCAGGGATTCTTCGGATCACGGTATTGGCCCGGCTCCCAGAAAAACATCGCGTCGCGATCCGATCCCTTTTGCGCCAACCAGCCGCCGTCCCAGAAAACGTAGTCGAACGGGCCGTAGTTTCTGAACAATGTCCGCACCTGTTCGTAAACTTCCTCTTTCATGACGCGGGCATTTTCCTTGTGCGCCGGATCGGTCTGGTAATTCCATTGGTTGGGCGCGCAATTTGTGCCCCCTACGTCGTAGTAACCGGGATAGCGCCAGTCAATCGGCGAATAATACAGCCCGACTTTCAGGCCGGCCGCGCGCACGGCTTTGACGTATTCCGCATAGAGATCGCGATGAATCGTCTGCACGCTCGTGAATGCATTGGTGTGATGGCTATCAAACAGCGCGAAGCCGTCGTGATGCCGCGCGGTCAGGCACAGGTATTTGATCCCGGAATCTTTGGCGATCTTCGCCCAAGTGGCCGGATCAAAATCTTTCGCGTCAAAATATTTTCCATCACCCTGGTCGGCGGCAAACTTTCGATATTCCTCCGGGGACAGGTGTTTGTTTTCCATGAACCATTCGCCTTTCGCGGGCACGGCGTAGAGCCCCCAGTGAAGGAACATCCCGAATTTTGCGTCCATGAACCACTGCATCGTTGCGTCGTCCTGCTGCACAATGCCGAGGTCGTTGGTGAGTTCCCGCGCGAAGGCCGTGGTGGTCTGCCATAGCAGACCGAGCGCCGCCAAAAGGGTGAACGCAGTCGGTTGAATTTGAAGTGTCGGATATTTCCGGTTCATGGGAGCTTTATGGTTTTGATGGCGGCGAGGCGATTCTGCAATTCCGTACCTTTTTTCCGGGAATATCGCGAACACGTTCGTGGCCGTGCCTCGGTTTGGTGGACAGGGAGTGAATGCATGAAGCGCGGGTATTTTTAGTTGAGTTGCGTTTCAAAGTCCACAGGTGATTTGAAGCCGAGGTCGCTGTGGAACCACTCGCGGTAGTAAACGACTCCGATCTATTCAAAGATGGCCGCCTTGGCTTCGGCGCGTGTGGCGAACTGGCAGCGATGCCCCAGCTCCCGCTTGTGGCCGCTCCGGAAGCTTTCCCTCGCCGCATTGTCGTAGGAGTTGCCGGGGCGGCTCATGCCGGCGATGCAGCCCGCTTGCGCGAGGCGTTGGCGATAATCCTGGCTGGCGTATTGTCCGCCGCGATCGAAGTGATGCAGGAGCCCGCAGCTGAGCATCCAATGATCCATGGCGGAACGCTTAAAGGCGTCGTCGTCACGTTTATATTTGGTGATGGCTTGATCGGTATACATGCGTGCCGTCCCTGACTCCCGCCATCACCTGACTCCTGTCCACCAAATCGGGGCCAGGCCACGTTTCGGATCGGAAAACGGTTTGGAACGGAGGCGGTTTTCAGGTGTCGATTCAAACCGCAATTCATTTCCGCTTTTGTTTTCAAATCAACGATGTATTTTACCCGCCACGACATGATTTTGGTTTTGGACAACTACGACTCGTTCACCTACAACCTGGTGCAGTATCTGGGCGAGCTGGGGGCGGACTTGCAGGTGCGCCGCAATGACGAGATTTCCCTCGACCAGATCCGCGCGCTCAAGCCCGACCGCATCCTCGTTTCCCCCGGTCCCTGTTCCCCGCGCGAGGCCGGTTTGTCCAACGACGTCATCCGCACCTTCGCCGGCGAAGGCATCCCCATCTTCGGCGTCTGCCTCGGCCACCAGTGCATCGGGCACACGTTCGGCGCGGAAGTGGTCGTCAACTACCGCATGATGCACGGCAAGGTTTCGCCGATTAAGCACAACGGCAAAGACCTCTTCGCCGGCATGCCCAATCCCTTTCTCGCCACGCGCTACCATTCGCTCGTCATCAAACGCGACACCTTGCCCGCCTGCCTCGAAGTCACCGCTGAGACCGACGAGGGCGAGATTATGGGCGTGAAGCACACCACGCTGCCCATCTGGGGCGTGCAGTTCCATCCCGAAAGCATCCTGACCGAAAACGGCCGCACCATTCTGCAAAACTTTCTCAAGCTGAAATAAATCATCATGGAAGTCACTCTGCTCAAATCCAAGATCCACCGCGCCACCGTTACCGGCGGCGACGTGAATTACGAAGGCAGCCTCACCATCTCCAGCGACCTGATGGACAAGTGCGGACTGCAGGAATACGAAAAGATCCTCTGCGGCAACATGGCCAACGGCAATCGCTGGGAGACCTACGCCATCCGCGGCAAGAAAGGCGCCGGCGAGATCATCATGAACGGCGCCGTGGCCCATCTCGGCAAAAAAGGCGACGTGCTCACCATCATGAACTTCGCCGCCTTCACCAAGGCCGAAGCGAAGAAGTGGAAACCCCGCGTCGTCGTCCTCGGCAAGGGGAACAATATCGTCAACACCCGCGGCATGTGAGCCGTTAGGCTTTGGCTTTGCTTTAGTCAGGATACTTTCGCTGCTTACGCTGGCGATTCGGACCCGGCTAGCCACGCATTCGGCTGGTCGGGAAACTCCGGCGGTCATCGCCCGGCGCGACCCCCCCCCAACGGATTTTTGCCGGAGCTGAGGTTACGGTTGCTGGAGCGCGGTGAGCAATTCGTTGAACTTGTCCAGCACCGGCGTCATGTCTGTGGCCTGCACCGGGTCGTGGAAGGGCAGGCTCAACGCGGCCACGCCGGTCACGCCCGACGCCTTGCCTGCCAGTTGCGTTTGTAAAGCGGTGACCTGGTCCTGCAGCGCGGTGAGCTGCGCCGACTGCGCGTCAAACAGGTCTTTGAGCCCGTTGAGCTGGTCGCGCATCTGCGCCGCGTCGAGCGGCGTGTTCTCCTGGGGTTTGGTGGGGTCGAAGGCCATGAAGTTTTCCTGTTTAGTTTTTTTGTTTACTGCAAATCACTGCTCCGTAGAGGGATTATGTACTTCATAAACCTTGTCCCCGTTTTTATCCGCCGATGACGCCGATGACGCCGATTTTCCGAAATAAAGTAATGAAATTTGCGTGAATCTGCGAAATCTGCGGACACACTTGTCAAAGATATAACCCCGCTCCGGAGCACCAATTTTCCGCTCGCGAGACCCGCTTTGCCCCTCCCGAGACCGAACGAACCTCTCGCGACACCCGTTTCACCCCTCGCGAGCAGAAAATAACCGTTCCGCAGACCAAATGAACGTCTCCCGAGACCCGCTGCGCCTCTCCCGAGAGCAAAATAACCTCTCCGGAGAGCACTTTACCGACTCCCATCCGCCGACCAACGTCTCCATTGCTTGCGCAAAGCTCATCTTATCAGATGGATATTGAGAAAGTGCCGATTCCGGCCCCCGGCGGGGTCGGATTTTACGGCGTGGTGGGAGTTGTGGGCGTGGCCGTCTTGCTGGCGGTCTTGGCTAAGTGGGTTTTCAAGTCATCCACGATGGCCTGCGCGCCGGGCACGCCGTGTTTGGCCGCTTCCTGCGCCGCATTGTAAAAGGCCAGTTCCGGTTTATAGATTTGGTTGCCCAGTTTCATGCTGGCATCGCTCAAATTCTGCCAGACATCGCCCACCGCATGGAGAATGTCGTCCACATCCAGCCGGGCGGTGCGGCTTTGGGCCAGAATGGCCGTGTCCACATACGCCGGGATAAGCTCCGGCCGGGCGGCCATGTAGCTGGCGGTCTTTTGGTCCCAGCCTGCCGTCTTTTCGCCGATCTTGAGCAGCTTTTTGCGCTCCTCATCCGACAGGCCGATGCGGAAGGTGATCAGCGCCGCCAGCTCCGCCACCTTGGCGAGGATGGCCGCCTTCTGGGCCGGCGTGAGCGTGACGATGAAGGGAGTGTCCGTGGAGGTGGTGGGCATAACCGGATTCGGGTTGGGAATCAATCCGTTCCAGACCAGGCCGGGGGTGGAGGAATTCCACGACCACTGTGTCGACCAGGTGAACGGCTGACTCATTTAAAGACCTATCAGCACCGCCCCCGGAAATCCGACAAACTATTTTAAATTATTTTACGGCCGGGGCATTTACCACGGATGGGCACGGATAAACGCGGATAATAAACGATGGCCCTGCGCAAGTGGTGGCCCTACGCAAGTAGTCGCGGAGCGACGGAAGAAAGTAGCCCACGGTGAAACCGTGGGTTAAAGGTTCAAAAACAAACCAAGCCTCGGCAGAGGCGACAGAATCCATTCGCGGTTGATTTTCTATCGCCCCCTCCGGGGATTGAACCGCTTTGACGATCCTACCCACGGTATCACCGTGGGCTTCTATCCGCCGCGCCTAACGACGCTGGTTGCAGGGCAAAGCGTTATGTTTTTGAAAATAGTCAAGCCATTCAAGGCTGGGCGGGGGCCGGCGGAAATGGAAAGTCCCGTGAGGGATGTAAGAAATCATTGGTGGCTCTACGCAAGTAGTGGCCCCACGCCAGTAGTGGCCGTTCGCCGGGGCTAATCCAACGGGATGGAAGCATACCGGCCGGCAATGGTGTTTGGCGTTTGCTTTTCCGGGCGAGCTGTGGTTTATTTTGCAACCAAAAATTATGTCCAACAAAGTTGAAACCAAAACCCGCGAACTCTGCGAAGCCATCATCGAGCACATCCAGACCGGCGGCATCAAGCAGCGCATTGACACCTTCCTCGGCGACGCCTCCGCGCGCGGGGCTTATGAAAGCCTCATGAGCAAGGGCCAGTCTCTGCAGGAAAAACAGCACAGCGGCCAGACGCTGGAGCCAGCGGAAATCGCCACGTTTGAAAAGGAGCGCGACGCCCTGCTCAAGAATCCCGTGGCGGCCAGCTTTCTGGACGCCCAGGAAGAAATGCACGAGCTGCAGCACCTCGTCCAGAAGCACGTCGGCAAGACGATCGAGCTCGGCCGCATCCCGTCCGCGGAAGACTTGAACGGCGGCGGCTGTTGCGGCGGCGGCGGTCACGATCACGGTCACAGCCACGAGGGTGGCGGTCATGGCGGTTGCGGCTGCCATTGATCCCGGGCATCGAGCCTTTTTGAAAATTCTCCAACGCGCTGTGAAATTTATTTCGCAGCGCGTTTTTGGTTTTTTCGGCAGGCTGTCACCACAACAGTGGATGGCGAGGAGTGATGGGCTGGGTTAGATTTAATGGATGTCACCTGTTGTATTTCGTTGGCCGGCCTGGCGTCTGCTGTTCGGGGGATTGCTGGGCATCGGTTTGTCCAGCGTCACAGCCATGGCCCAGACGGTGGCTTTTCCCGGCGCCTTCGGCTTTGGCGCATACGCCACCGGCGGGCGCAATGGCACGGTGTATCACGTCACCACTCTGGCGGACAGCGGCGCGGGTTCGTTCCGCACCGGCGTGAGCAGCGGCAACCGGACAATCGTGTTCGATGTGGGCGGGGAGATCAAACTGCTCACTGCGGTGAGTTGTTCCAGCAGCCTGACCATCGCCGGCCAGACCGCGCCCGGCGGCATCGTCATTGACGGCGGGGAAGTCTCCTTCGCCAACCGCAACAATATCATCTGCCGCTATCTCCGCATCCGTCCCGGCAGTGATCCGAGCGTCAGCAGTTCCGACGACGCGCTCAGTTTTTACCGCGCGTCGAACATCATCGTGGATCACTCGTCCATCGCATTTGCGCCGTGGAACAACATTGATGGCGTGGGCGACAGCACCCATCTCGTCACCGGCATCACGGTGCAGCACAGCATCAACGCCAACCCGACCGGCCAGCAGTTCGGCGCGCACACGGAATCCGTCGGCGGACAATGGTCGTGGCACTACAACCTCTTCGCCAATTCGCACAACCGCAATCCGCTGGCCAAGATCAACACCACGTTCATCAACAACCTGGAATACAACAATTCCGCCGGCTATACCACGCACACCAGCACGCACTTCAAGCACGACATCGTGAACAACTACTTCGTGGACGGACCGGCCAGTGGCGGCAATTTCCCTTGGTATCAGATTGATAGCAACCAGAGCATTTATTATGCGGGCAACCTGCATGACTCGGATCAAAACACGACGCTGAACGGCACCGCCACGACGCCTTATTGGTATTCGGGCACCGGGACGATTTTAAGTTCGCCGTGGTCATCGTGGACGACGGTCATCCCCACGATGACCGCCGATCTGGCGTGGCGCTATGATGTTTCCACCGCCGGCGCATTTCCGCGCGATGACGTGGATGCCCTCATCGTCAGCCAGGTAAAAACCCTGGGCAACGGCAGCATCGGCACCGGCGCCGGCACGGCTGGGCCCGGCGGCGGGCTTTACACCAGTCAGGCGCAGACCGGCTTGAGCAACAACGGCTACGGCACCCTCAACGGCCTGGCGGCCATTCCCGACACCGATGGCGACGGCATGCCGGATTACTGGGAGCTCGCCGCCGGCTTGAATCCGAACGTGGCCAATCCGCTGACGAACACCATCACCGGTTATACGCCGCTGGAAAATTATCTCAACTTCCTCGCCGCCCCGCACGCCGTCACGCAGACCAACGCGCCGGTGGACATCAATCTCGCCCAGTTCACGGCCGGTTTTCCCGCCAGCGCGACGTTCGTGTTGTCGGGTGCGACGAACGGGGTGGCAACTTTGCTCAACAGCACCAATGCGCATTTTGTTCCCGCCGCCAATTTTTCCGGACTCGGCGGATTTAACTTCACCGTCACCGATGGCAGCTATGCCCTGAGCGTCGCGGTTACGGTCTGCATCACGCCGGTCCCGCCGCCGGCGAGCGCCACGCAGTTCAATGGCGCGATCATCGGCGTCGCGCTCGCGTCCGCGCCGGTGCCGTCAAATCTGCTTTGGCGCGGCGACGGCACGGCAAACGCCTGGAACACCAGCGCGACCAACTGGCTGAACGGCGCCAGCCTGGCCACCTACAAAAACACGGACGTGGTGACCTTCGACGACACCGGCTCGAACACGCCCGCGATTAATTTGGCCGGCACAGTTTCTCCCGGGGCGATGCTTTTCAACGATGATAAAAACTACACGCTCTCCGGCGCGGGCGCGTTGAGCGGCGCCGGATCCTTGAGCAAAACCGGGGCGGGCACGCTGACCGTCGGCACGACGAATAGCGGCTTCACCGGCAGCATCAGCGTGAGTGGCGGAGCCTTGACGCTAGCCTCCGGCACCAGCATCGGTTCCAGCGCCATCAGTTTGAGTGGCGGGGCGATCTTCACGGCTGCGAGCGGCAGCACTTCCATCACCGTGCCCGGGGCGATTTCGGTTGCCGGCAGCGACACGGCCACACTTTCATCCGGCCAGTTGGGCAACACGTTCTCGGGCAACGTCACTTCGGGCGATGCGAACACCCTGCTCAATTTGAGCGGCGGCGTCAGCTTCAGTGGCGCGACGTCCGCGCAGCTGGATGGATTTACCGGCACCCTGAACATCCCCGCAAATACGAGCTTGCGGTTTTCGGTCAACGGGCCCGGCAACACGCTGGGCTCCTTGAATCCCAACTTCATCGTGAACGGCAAGCTGCAACCGCGCAACGCCGGAAACATCGTCACGCTCGGTGCCATTTCCGGCGCGGGCCAGCTCGCCGGCCAGCAGACGCCGCCAGCCAGCGGCGGCAGCACCGGAAACATCGTCTATGTCATCGGCGGAAATAATTCCGACTCGCTTTTTTCCGGCACCCTCGTGGATTCCAACCCGACCAATCTGACCTGCCTGACCAAATCCGGCACCGGCACCCTGACGCTCACCGGCAATAATTCCTACACGGGATCCAATTACATCGCCGCCGGAACGTTGATCATCACCGGCACCAACACGCCATCGCTCGTGACCGTGGCGACGAACGCCATCTTCGGCGGCACGGGAACCAATTTTGGTTCGGTGACGGTAAAACCCGGCGGCAAACTTTCACCTGGCGGGAATGGCGCCGGCACCCTGACCATCAATGGCAGCCTGACCAATAACACGCCGACTTTGTATTACGACCTCGCGAGCCTGCCCGCCGGTGCAAACGACCGCCTTAATCTGAACGGCACGCTGGCGCTGAGCGGTCCGCAAACCTTTATCTTTAATCTCGCCGACGGCGCGCTCGGCGCGGGCACTTACAATTTGATTGAAGGCGCGACCAACCTGACGCTGGCCAGTGTCTCGTTCACCAACAATCTGCCGGGCACCACGCGGCAGACCTTCGCCATCACGACGCCGTCGGCGGGCAGTAATCCCGCATACGTGCGGCTCCTCGTCGGCGGTAGCGCCGCCGCGCTCACCTGGAGCGGCACCAACGGCAGCACCTGGGACGCGAACACGACGGTGAATTGGCTGAGCAATGGCGTGCCGAATTTCTTTTACAACCTCGATACCGTGCGCTTTGACGACACCGCGACCAATGGCACGGTCAGCGTTACCGGCACGGTGCAGCCCATCACGATGATTGTGTCGAACGCGTCGCGTTCCTACAGCGTCGGCGGCAGCGGCGCCTTCGCGGGGTTCGGCGCGCTGGTCAAGCAAGGTTCCGGCGCGTTGACTTTGAGCAGTGCCAACAGTTTCACCGGCGGCAGCACGTTGAACGCCGGCACGCTGACGCTGGGCAACTATCTCGCGCTCGGCGGCGGGCTGATCACTCTGAACGGCGGCACGCTGGCATTCGGCCCCAGCGTAAAACCGGGAAATGCCATGCTGGTCGCGAGCAATGGCAGCATCATCGCCAGTTCGCTTGGCGGACTGGGCGGCGTGGTCACCGGCAGCGGCAACCTCGCGCTGACCGTTAGTGGCAGCGGCAACACGTTTGATATATCCGGCGACCTGAGCAGTTACGGCGGCACGCTCACCGTCAACAGCAGCGCCTGTTATATCCGATTCAATTACTCCAATAATTCCATCGTGGACAACCGCGGCGCGAACATCAACCTCGGCAACGGCTCCGCCCATCTGCTCAACCGCAATGCCGGCAGCTTCACCTTCGGCGGCTTGAGCGGCGGTCCAAACACGATCCTTTCCGGGGCCACATCGTATGCGTATCCGACGTATTATTTCATCGGCGCGAACAATGCGAACACCACGTTCAACGGCAGCGTGCAGGACGGTGTGGCGTTCACCGCCGTCACCAAGGTGGGCACCGGCACGCTCACGCTGGGCGGGGCCAGCACGTTCACCGGCGACATGGATGTGGCCGCCGGCACGCTCTGCGTGAGCAACCTCGCCGGCTGCGCCACGGGCATCGGCAACAGCCTGGAAATCTTCGCGGGCGCGACCCTCACCGGCCAAGGCACCATCGGCAGCGCCACGACCGTGGATGATGGCGCGATCCTCGCGCCCGGCGCACCGAACGGCACGCTGACCTTCACCAACAATCTGACCCTGAACGACAATTCCCTGTTGCGGTTCGGTTTGGGCAGCAGCAGCGACGCCGTGGCCGTCGGCGGCGATCTGCTCTTGACCGGCCAGTTGACCGTCACGAACTCCGGCGGCTTTGGCGTGGGCAGCTACCCACTGTTCACCTGCGCCGGCGCGCTTAACCTCGGCAGCCTCGTGCTCGTCGCCGCGCCCGCAGGCTACAACTATAGCTTCGATACGAATACAACCGGGATTGTGAAACTCGTGGTCGCGCTCCCCGCGCCGCCGGTCATCAGCAATCCGACCGTCAGTGGCGGCAAATTTATTTTCTCCGGCAGCGGCGGCCAGCCCGGCGCGACCTTTTACATCGTGACCGCCACCAATCTGGCCGCCCCGGCGGCAAATTGGATGCCCATGCTCACCAATCAATTCGACGCCGGCGGCAATTTCGCCGTGACCAACGATCCCGCCACGAACCGCCAAGTTTTCTACCGGTTGCAATTGCAATAATCTTGCGCCGTTCCGCGCTTCCGTAAAAATCGGGGCGTGAACGAAAGATTTGCCGCCGCCATCGCCCGCTTCGACGCCGAGAACTCCCGTGACCCGAACCAGGAGAACGGCCGTCCGCGCGAACTGCTTTACGCCGAGCGCCTGACCGGCTGGGTCCTGAAGCTGTGCCCCGCCGCCTCCGAGCCGCTGCGGCTGGCGGCGCGTTGCCAGCACATCTGCCGCTGGGAAAGTCCGCGGGAGAATTATCCCCTGACGCGCCCCGGCTATCTGAAATGGCGCGCCGACCTCAAGAAATTCCATGCCGGAAAATCCGGCGCCATCCTTCGCGAGGTCGGCTATGACGACGACACCATCCGGCGCGTGCAGGACTTGAACCTCAAAAAAGATTTCCCCGCCGATGCCGAGTGCCGTGTCTTGGAAGACGCGCTGTGTCTCGTCTTTTTGGAATTTCAGTTCGCGGCCCTAGCGGCCAAGAGCCCCGACGATAAGATGGTCAACGCGCTGCGCAAGTCGTGGGAGAAAATGACCGAGGCTGGCCGTGCCGAAGCCTTGAAACTCAGTTTCGGCGAACGGGAAAAGCAGCTGATCGCCAATGCTTTGGGATGATTTCAGGTTGTGGTTGGTTTCAGGTAGCCGGTTTCCTTGCCGAGACAACCAGAATCTTCCCAGTAACTTGGCAAGGCGGATGCTTCAAGTCGGACATGATACATTATTCTGAGCGAAACCGCAGTGCTTTATGCCACGTCATCACCGACTTTCATTCCATCAGTCAGAAACGGGTGGCGCGCTTTGACCTCTGGGGCGTGTTGTTTTCAGCCGTGATGGCTTCCGTGCTGGTGGAATTCGTCCGCTTGCTGGTTTCCCGTTGAGTCCGCCTCCCGATTTTTATTCCGATTTGATGTGCGGTGTGAAGGTCAGGTTCAAGTCGCCCACGGCTATTTCCAGCGGCTTTCCGGTTTGGGCGATCACTTGTTTTACGGCGAAATTATGGGTTTCGCCGTAATCGTTTTTAGACTCCACGGCGAGCGTGAGTTGCACATTTTGCTTGTCCAACAGCTTCGGCGTGAAGGTGCAGCTTTCCCCGGAGGTCAGTAAAAAGGCGGTTTCGTTTTTATTGGTGAGGTTAATCTCTCCGAGATAGCGGTTGGAGGATTTTGTGTCCACCGCGTTCGTTGCCATGGTAATCTGAACGGGTGCGGATTTTTGCTGGGGCGCACTTTTATGGCAACTGGCCGGCAGCAGTCCCGTCAGGAATATCATGATTGCCGAACTGGTTTGAGTAATACCCATGACTCAAAACCAGCAGGAATCAGGCCGACCCGATTCTCCCTAAATTCGCGGTTTTTTTAGGGAAAAGTGTCTCAAAACTTGGAAGACCCGCCCAGAATCAGTCCGCGCGGTCGAAAATCAGCAGATTCTTACCATCTTTTACCGAGAGCCGCAGTTCTTCGGCGGTGGCGGTCATAAACTTCTCCTCACCGCCCAATGTCAGGTGCAGATCGTAGTTGTTGCCATTGGCGCTCCAATCGCCTTTCCAGTCGTTCTGCTCGGTCGTCGGCGGCTGGCCCGCGGTGATTTTGAGCTTGGGCAGACTTTTGACGAACACTTGGTTGTCGCCGGTCACCAGCACGCGGGTTTGCAAGTAGGCTTGCGTCATCCAAGCCCGGACGCTGCGCATCTCGCTCGCGGGTATCTTGGGGTTGCTCTGGCGCAGCCACGCCACGGTGACAGCCGGGTTGAATTCCCAGTGGCCGATGATTTTCTGGCCGTCAAATTTCGCGGACTTGCCGGTTTGCAGATAGACCGTCAAATCCTCCAGGTTGGTCTGCAAAATTCCCGTGACCAATTTGATCTGGTCTTTGTTTTGCAAAAACGATTGCACCGCCGGGTCCTTGAGCAGTTCGCCCAGATTGACGCCGGAAGCCAGGGCGTTGGTCAGGGTCGGGTCCTGCACCAAGGTCTGAAAATCCTCGCGCTGCCACAACGAAGTCAACGCCGGATACTCCGCGAGCCTCGGGCCCACTTGTGGATTCTGCATGAGGAAGCCGGACAGATCGGCCAGCTGATAATAGACCGGCGGCAATGTTCCCACCGCGGCGGCGGTCCGTGTGAGGTGGGTCGCTTGCAGATCGTTCCCCAACTGGTTCACTACCCGGAGAGCGAGCGGTTGCGGCGTTGCCGCCGCCGGCGAGGAGGTTTGCGTGGTCAGGTAGCTGACGTTGAAAATAAAGAAGCTGATCAGCACGAAATAAAGCGCGCCATTCAACAGGCCGAGGCAGATGCCCAGCCGCGCATTCATCCGCTCAAACAGCGCCAGCCGCAGATCCCCGGCGTTGTATTTGTAAAAATGCTCCACCTTGTTGTGCACCGGCCGCGCCGCCAGCTTGAACAGCGCCGAGACCAGGATGAACCCGAACACCGGGGCCAGCGCCCAGACCAGGATTGGATTAGTGACGCCGAGGTGCGGCAGGAGCGGGTGAAAAATTTTGCCCAGCGGCGTCGCCAGCAAGGCCGCGAAGAATATGCCGACAAAGGAGAACGCCGTGCGGATGGCTCCCTGCCGCCAGCCGGTCAACGCCACGGACGCCATCAAGAGTATCGCTAGAATCCAAATGCTCATGCCGTCATTAAAAATCATCCCGCCAAAAATGCACGACGAAAATGACACCTGTCAGTTGAAAATCCGCCGCCAGCGGCTATCTTGCCGCCGCGTGAACATTTCCGTCATCGTCCCAGCCTTCAACGAAGAAAAACTGCTTGGCGCCTCCCTCGCGGAAATCCAGGCCGCCGCCGCCGCCTTCCGCGCCCGCGGCTGGGGCTATGAACTCGTGGTGTGCGACAACAATTCCACCGACCGCACCGCCGCCATCGCCCGCGCCGCCGGCGCCAGGGTGGTCTTTGAGCCCGTCAATCAGATCGCCCGCGCCCGCAATGTCGGCGCCGCCATCGCCACCGGCGACTGGTTTGTGTTTGTGGACGCCGACTCGCATCCCAGCGAAAGCCTGTTTGCTGACGTGGCGGATCAAATCGCCAGCGGCCGGACGCTCGCGGGGGGCGTGACCATCCGGCTGGACGAGCCGCTCTTCGTGGCCGGCATCATCACGCAATTCTGGAATTACTCCAGCCGGCTCTCGCGGCTCATGGCCGGCTCGTTCATCTTCGTGGAGGCGGCGGGCTTCCGGCAGGTCGGCGGCTTCAGCCATGAATTCTTTGCCGCCGAGGAACTGGACTTGAGCCTTCGCCTTAAAAAGCTCGCGCGTGAAACAAAGCGGCAGATCACCATCCTCCACCGCCATCCCATCAAAACCTCCGCGCGCAAGATGAAGCTCTACAGCGGCCGCGAGATGGGCGGTTTTTTCCTGCGGTCCATCTTCAATCACCGTCGCACCCTGCGCGACCGCGACGCCGCATTCATGTGGTATGACGGACGACGTTGATAGCGAGTCGCACTCCAATGACCGGCCAGCGCGCCGGTGCCAATTAGGCCTCAATCCGCCCAATCCGAGCATTTAAATGGGTATCTGACCGATTTAGCGGCCGCTTTGACCGGTTAAACCGCCAAAATCGAGGAAAAATCCAGCTGGATACGTCGCAGATCCTATAGGATACGTCATCAATCCAGTTGCTTTGACGACCTGATTTGGGTCATTTCCCGGCACAACTGCTGGTCATGCCACCGCGCTAGAGACTCTCTTTATCGTTCGTAACGGATGTTTAGATGTTCGAATATTTTACTTTAGCGTTATCTATATTTTTATAGGCCCCTTGACGCCTCGCGCCGCCGATGCTAAATCGAATATGCAATGGGAAGGTCTTCTAGCTTCCGTGGCCGGAAGTTGACGGGGCTTTCCAAGGTGAATGCAGTCAAAACAAACTAGTCATCATGAAAAAAATCGTTTGTCGTCGAAACTTCAAAAAGAAAACGAAGGCTGACTTGGGGGAGTTCGGCCAGCATATCCACGATTCCGTCCTCGCCAACGGTGCCTGGCCGGCAATCGCGATCAGCGAAACGGCGTTACAGAACCGGGTAACGGATTATATCACCGCCGCGGGTCAGACCGAAGGCGGCAGCACGGGCGACACCGCCGCTTACAAAGCCAGCCGCGCCATCTTGCTGGGCAGCCTCGACACGGTGGCCGATTGGGTGGATGGTCAGGCCAACGGCGATCCCGCCATCATCATCAGCATGGGGTTTGAACCCACCGCCGGCGTGCATCACAAAACCGTCCTCGTCACGCCCACGATCAAATCCGTCATCAACCTCGCGAGCACCAAGCTCAAGCTCATCGTCCCGGCCGTGTCCGGGGCGCGCACCTACGAAGCGCAGATCAAGGTGGGCGACGGCCCGTGGGTGGACAAGCCCGGCTGGACCAGCACGCGCAAGATGGTGCTGAGCGAACTGGAAACCGGTGCCACCTATCAGATCCGCCTCCGCGTCCATGCGGGCGAGGAAAATTACAGCGAATGGAGCGCCATCGCCACGGCGACCTGCACGTGAGCCGGACAGGCGCGGTCTTCCGCCCCGCCGGGATGTTTGGGTTGCCCCCGGCGGGGCTTTGCTTGACCGCCCGCTTTATGACTGGACAACGCCGGGGGACGGGATTTAAGGTCAACCGCATGGGCAACCACGTGAGAAAAACAGACCGCCTTTGGGCTGGGCGCCGGAACCAACCCGAACGCGGCCTTTGCTCAGCCCTGCAAGCTCAATCGGCCTGTGATAGGCCGCAAAACTTAGGCCGACTAACTAGTTAGGCGTTGCTACCCACACCAAATGAGCGAGCTTACTCTTTTACAAGCATTACGAGGGTCAGTCGAAGCAAAGCGGACCCTTGAATATGACTTTGATTTTTGCCCCGTTCCGTCACCCACAAAATCCAGTCTTTTTCAATTTCGAGATGGCACAAGTTATGAGTTGGTTGGCAAGGATGCCAGCGGGGGTGAGTTTGCGCTTTGTCAGAGTAAGACCTTGCCCACACGCCCGATGCTTTACGCTTCATCAGAGGGGCAGGCTGGCATCATTGCACGCAGTTTAGAGCGCGGACTTTCAATCATTATTGATTTGTCCTATTGGCATGATTGTCTCAAGTTTTCAAGCGGCGGCCAGCTTGCTGAGATGCGACGCGTGGTTCCATTGGCAGAGAGTGAGCTTTTAGAAGATTCGCCAGCTATTGCTGCAAGCCGCCAAGCAATGAGGAAGCTTTTTGGATTGTCCCAAGGTTTAGATTTAGTTCAAGAGTTGCATGAGGCTGTGACCGAACTCTCACCACTATATTCAGTGTGCGGCCCAGATGGGTGGCAGTTCGAGCCACTGTTTGGAAGATACACTGTTATGTCAAACGGCGCATGGCGTCGCAAGTTGACCACAAAGCAATGATGTTATTCAGAATAGACCCGCAACGCCTAACCCCTATCAAGCCCGATAGGTCAATTGGAAAAAAGCAATCCTGCCGGAAAAGTGTTCTTTTCCGATTAGCGTCCAACAAGCGAAGCTCTCCGGCTTAATTTCAATTGGCAGCTCGGACTATGAGGCGTCCGGCTAAACACCTATACGGACTCAATCGAGATAGTCAGAGCACGGGGCCATGCCCTTGGTGCCTCAACTAACTTTCCAGGGACGCGATCAAACGCCGCGTCCCGGTCCAGAAACACACTGCAGTTCACCCATCCGCTAGCCATTCAAGTTGAAGACGGCTGCCCACCTGGGCTCCAGTTTTTTGCGGCCGTGCGGTTGGGGCGGAGTCGCCAAATTCTTTTCGTTGGTTATGGCCGCGAGTTAAGCGAGCCGGCGGCGATAGCGAGCCTTAGCTCGCGCCGCCGGCGGTCGACTAACCCGCGGTAAAGGCCGCTGGCGACCGTGCCCAATCAAGTCCGCGGAGTCCGACCGCGCCCAACGCCGACCGGGGGTGCGCTGGCACCAGTGAATGAGGTCGGTGA
>CAIXPZ010000269.1 GCA_903921455.1 uncultured Verrucomicrobia subdivision 3 bacterium
ACTCCTTCCGCTCGATTGGCCACGCTGGATCACCTGTCTCAAACACTGATTCCGGCTTATCTCACGCCACCCCCCAGTAATGAAACGCTGCGGGACTGGTTCGACGCGGCGCACATTCCGCGCCTTAAAGCCAACCCGACCGCCAAGCGCGGCGGCGGTCCAGTTTATTACTCGGTGGCCGCCGTTGAGAAATTTCTCCAGACGCGGACGCTGCCGTGTCGGTTGCCGGCAGCGACGTTGCCGGACCGTGGTTACTCCAATAACTAAATCCGGCGCCTAAATGAATCTGCGAAGGAGCAACTTGACTAACCGCGCCCGCCAATATTTGCACCAGTGTCGGCCGGCGATCATCGGTCAACAATGGCATGCGGCCAACTGAAATGAACAGGAATATGAACGATTTGATAACCAACGAGGTATCCACCTGGGCGCGAGTCAACGCTGTGGCGACAGATTCGACAACGCTGTTGCCGCCGCCCATGGCCAAACGGTTGGATGAACTGGCGGCAAACGTTCCCAACGATCCCTCAGAATTATTGAAGAACCGATTTCTGTGCCGCGGTGCGGGTTTGTTTGTGGTGGGCCCGACGGGCATTGGTAAGAGTTCGTTGGCGATGCAGGCGATGATTTTGTGGGCGGTGGGTCGGCCGCTGTTTGACATTGTGCCGGCCCGGCCGTTGAAGTCGTTACTCATCCAAGCGGAGAATGATGATGGCGATCTGGCGGAGATGCGCGATGGCGTTATCGCGGGTTTGCACCTGACGGAGGATGAAGCGGCGTTGGCGATGGAAAACGTTGTGGTGGCCCGTGAAGATGCACGGACTGGTGCGGCCTTTTTCGCCGCCACCGTTCGCCCGTTGTTGACCGAGCATCGCACGGACCTGATGTGGATCGATCCGGCGCTAGCGTATCTCGGCGGCGAGAGCAATTCGCAGAAAGATGTGGGCGGCTTTTTACGGAACCAGTTGAATCCGCTGTTGCAAGAGTTCAACTGCGGAGCGGTGGTGGTGCATCACACCAACAAGCCGCCGTCTGGCCGGGAAAAGCCGGATTGGAGCGGCGGTGATTTTGCCTATTTGGGCGGCGGCTCGGCCGAATGGGCAAATTGGTCGCGGGCCATTCTCGCTGTGCGCAGCGTGGGATCACACGCGGTATTCGAACTGCGGGCCGCCAAACGTGGTGGCCGTCTGGGATGGCGGGCGGCGGATGGCGTCGCAAAATCGTTCGCCAAGCTGATTGCGCATGCCGACGAGCCAGGGGTGATTTGCTGGCGCGAAGCCGACGCTGAGGAACTGCCGGAGACGAACAAGGTGAAACGGATTTACACCAAAGCGGATGTGCTGGCGCATGTGGCACCAAACAAAACAATCTCCAAGGACGCCCTGCGTTCCAAGGCCAACGCTGCGGGGATCGCTCTGAATAAGATCAACCCGATGATTGCCGAGTTGGTGGAAGAGGGCTCGCTGTATGAATGGCGCGAAAAACGCAAAGGGACGAATCCGAAGATTTTGTTTGCCCGGAATCCCCAGCCTGAACCGGAACTGATTATCAACTGAGACACCTACACGGGCAACAACGGTGCTTTTGTGCCGGTCTCTCGCAGGTATGGAATGAGGGCATTTTTTATGGAGCAACCAGGGCTAATGACCGCGACACCTGACGATGTTGTCTGCAGCATTTGCCGGCTGATTGAGACCGCGTCGATAGCAAAGTGTAACCTGCAGGTTACGCTTCTCAAACAAACCAAAACCGTGGTTGATCCAATGAGACACCTACACGGAGACTTGCACGGGCAGAATGGCGTGTGTGCGGGTCGTGCAGGTCAGACGAGAGAGACACACACACGCCCCTTATCTTATAAGGGCGTGTGTGTGTGTCTCTCTGTTGGAAAAAAAGAGGTGGTCATGGTCGCGTCACCATGCGGTTGCAGGTTCCTGACACAAACGCAGATTGGCAAATGTCACCAATTGGTGACATTCTGAATTGGCCGCCGCTTACAATCTGTAACCTAGCCCACGTTTGGTCACGCAGAACTGCCTTCCAAAATGTCCGCAATTGCGGACACTTTTACAATGACACGCAAGGTTCGCTCCAGCCGTTAGGGATAGCAGATATTCCAAAAGTCGTCCGAAAGTGCACCTTTATCACCGGAGCAGTTAGGCCCAGGCGTGGTCAGAGTGGGGTATTTCTGGCAACCGGGCTGCCGATGTAGTCAGGTGCCTGCCCGCCTCGTTGTAGCTACCATGGTAGCCAACGAGGCTGCCGCGTGAAATGGCTACAATGGTAGCCGCGGAGGCTGCCGCACGGGCAAATCCTGCCTGTGGCAAAAGTGGTTGCAATTGCAACCGAAGCCTAGCCGCGCGATCGCGCCTAGCGCGCAGGCTCGACTGTCCACAAATTTTGTCGCCCATGGGCGACAAAATCAGCAACGAGCGGGCCGCACGGGGAAATGGCCAAGTGCAGGGTGCTATGCCTACAACCTGATCGAAGAAGCGGAAGTGGATCGCGCGTTTCCCGAAAGTGTGCGCCATGGCGCACAAAATGAATGCGCTGCCCGCGAGCTGGCAAAGGTGGTGGATACTGAAGACCGCGCCGGGGTCATTAAGGCGATTGTGGCCAAGGGCAACCGCCGGCGGCGGTCCGAAAGTAGTCCAAGAGTATACCATACTGGCCGTGCCGGTTGGGTAAAGGTGGGGTAAGAGTGGGGTGTTTCTGACTGCCAGGGTTTTCTGATGGTGATACGAAAGCGGCACAAAGGTGTGACAGTTTGACCGACGGAGGGGGGGCAAAACTGCTGCAAAGGTGCGGTGTTTCAGAAATTGGCCTTCGATGGGTGGCTGGAACCAAGGGTTCCTCAAAAGTTCACCAAGAGTTCACGTTTTTACCGAGCCGCCACCTTGAGACCGTCGGCCGTGGTGGACTGGCAGGGCCAGGTTGTTTTTTAACGCCTGCCGGCGGGCTGTCTGGGCGGCTGGAATGGCTCAGGACGCGTTTTGATGGGGCGGAGGGCATTTGGCCGCACCCCGAGGGCTGCGAGCGTTTCTAGACCGCTAAACCCACCAAAACGGCACCGTGCGCGCTCCATGGCGGATTCCAAAGGGCCAGACCTTTGGCGCAGGGCCTGGGGCGCGCAGCCCCAGAAATTGCTGGAAACGCGAAACGACCGGCCGAGGGCGTTTCGCCGATTTTTTTGGAATGAACCGGGGACGGTCACCGGCTGGCAATGGAGATGCCGCGCTACAGACTTGGGATCTGGGTGACTGTCCCGCGGTGAAATTCATGGGGGGCTTGCTTTGCACACCTGGGGTTTGGCGTTGGGGTCGCTGGTGTAGATGAGGGGCTGGCCGCATTTGAGGCAGTTGTGCCAGTAACAGCCGGTGTCGCGGTCTTTCTGGCTGCGGCAATACCAGCGGATGCCGCATTGGGCGTGTTCGTCGGGGGTGCGGTAGGTGCGGGCCTGCGCGGTGCGGCGGCGCCAGTCGTCGGCGCGGGCCAACTTTTCCGCCTTCGCCTTGGCGCTGGCGATCTGGCGCAATACCTTTGCCGCTGCCTTCGCCTCGCGCTCGTGCTGCTCGGCGGCGCGTTGCGCGTCGGTGCGTGCCGCACGGGCCATTGCCTCGGCGGCGATGGCGGCGGCTTCAAAGGGCATGACGGTTTGAGCGGTCATAATTGGAGGGCGCACGGTGGCGGGCCGTGCGCCGGTGGGTTCAATCTTCGTCGGGCATCATTTATGTTGAGCGTTCGGTAATGTGGAGTGGACAGCTAATTGCCACTACTGAGCGTGCTGGAGGCGGCGTTCAACTCAACATTATTGACAGCCGGGCAACGGGCTTGCGTGCTGTG
>CAIXPZ010000270.1 GCA_903921455.1 uncultured Verrucomicrobia subdivision 3 bacterium
CATAAAAAGGCGAGACTTTGATGAAGGTGCGGTGATGAATCTGGCGGGATGGATAGTGGAGAATCGTCCAATCAGTCAGTAATTGGCGGGTACGCTCATTACCAGGCAGTTCCAGCCAGTGTTCCCCATGGATCAGGCTCAGTCGGGCTCCGGCAAACAGTCCAGCCACGACATCCGCACCTACTGGGTCTTCAGGTGGTAGATGGGCAATGGCTGGACAGGCGACCAACCGATGACGTCCGCTGCGGTCTGGTGAGCCCAGGCGACCAGCCAGACTCCAATTCTGGATGTCACCAACCACTTCGGGATGGAGTTTGCTGTCGATCCGATACCGCCCAGGCTCCTTCTGGAGGATGGCTCCAGAGAGCTTCAACCCATGAAGAAAGCCACCTGTCCAATGTCCCAGACAGTCGTCAATGTTCAGGTTGCCTTGCCGGAGCCTTGCAATGGCGGCCTTCGGCGCACCGGCTGAGAGCATTTGGCATCTCGTCGGGGGATCTTCTTGCACTGTCATGTCGTTCCAAACCCGCCGAACCAAATCCTGTTTGCGATGGGCGTGGGCGTCCACCAAAACGTAGGCGCGGGCGATCGCCGTCAAGTAGGGGTCATGGCGAGCCTTTCTGCTCTCGAGGATGAAAGTTTTGTAATCAGGATAGTCGTAGCGGTCCATGGCAAATTACTTCCGAAGCCATGGGCAATATTCCTACATGAAGCAGGTTCGTACTTTTGGAATCGGCGAATCAATTTGGTTGGAATTGCTGGGATTCTGGCGACACATCTGCATTTTTTTGTCTGGGAAAATATGCGCGACACAAACGCGAACCGCTATTTCACACAGCCAGGGATGCCAATCCACTATTCAGTGCGCGGTGTTTTTTGGGGTGCGCTGGAAGAAGTCCCAATTCAGATGGACGTTGGCTGACTCACCAAGAATCGACTTGGCCAGCTCTTCATTGATCAGACTGTACAACAGGGCAATGTTGCATGCGAAGATCAGCCGCTGGTCGTCAAAATTAAGCCCCATGCGCTGGATGGGGAAATTCCGGACATAATCAGAATAATCGCATTCCGTGAGCAGAGGCAGAAAGTCGTTCAGGTTGGACTGAACCAGAAACCTCCCGATAAAATCCGCCAGCAATGCCCGACGCAAAAGCCGCATGTTGCGAATGTCCTGCTGGGTAATCTTCAGCGGCCGGTAAAACAAGATGAACTTGAAATTGCCGCCTGCGTCAACCCCACCAACCCCAACCTTGGGATTGGTGTTCAGGATCCGACTAATAACCCGTGAGGTGGTGTCCTTCGGGACAGGGAACTCAGTGTCCGCGGGACTGGGTACAGGTTCAGTCATTCACCCTCTTGTTTTGCCTTCCGCTCAGCCTGCTTGGCCTGCTCACGGCGGATCCGTCGGGCTGAGTCTTTTGCCAATTGTCGCGGCATGCAGCGCGACTTGCCGACCGAGCCGGAGCGGGTGGGGCGAACTTTCTTCAGTGCCATCATGTCCTATTAATGATTCAGTGCGACCAGCTTGACCTTGGAGCCTTCGGTGAGCTCCCGGCTACGGTTTTTATTGGAAGGGTGGGTCTTGGACTTCAAAATCTGGTAGGCGAACCCGACGAGCTTCTGGGGCTTGCCGGTCATCCGGGCAACTCGCTTGATGAGCTCGGCTTTTGGGATGTAGCCCTTGTTCGATTCCGTGAACAGTACGCCGTAAAGTGAGTTTGACCGGTAGGGGCACTGTGGGTTGGGGTGGCGGATAAAACAGTGGCGCATTTTACCTCAATATAGGTCATTTTTAGGCACACAACTCGCGTGATTCTTCAATTGGATTGGAAATCCATCGCAATTATAAATTGCGTGTCTATAAGGTGTTAGGATTAACTATTAAGTGGCCATTGTATCAGAAGATTTATATTTTGTCAAATGGGGTGGATGATAGACTTTTTGATTGATTTAACAATAAACTGTGGCAAATTTTCATAAATGTAGTATAGATAGAACTCATTATATTAGATCTCGTAAGAACCATTAAAATAGTACTATTGATGTACAAATAACTATCTCTTTCCCCGTAATTCCAGAGGAGCAATAAATGCGAAAAACGATGACGCAAATACTGGCAGGTGCGCTTCAGCGAGTTGAAGTCACGGCCAAGCATGGAGTTGTCAAGTCCGCGAAAATTAGCCGCAGAGACCGGGAACTGCTGATCAAAGCTGGCTACCTAAAAGAAATCTTGATGGGTTGGTATCTCCTCGCTGTGCCAACCATGAAAAAAGGTGAAAGCACCTTATGGTTTGGTGTATTTTGGGATTTCATCAGTTTGTATCTAGAAGATCGGTTAGCAAACGATTACTGCCTCTCAGCCGAAAGCTCGATCGAGGTTCACCTTGGGACAACAGTAATTCCTGGTCAAATTGTCATCAATACCACGAAGCCCATACGCGCCATCGTTAAATTCCCGTTTGAAACCTCCGCCGTCATCTATCCCAAAAGCTTGCCAGCCAATAAGGAGTTGGTGCGGGGAGTGCAAGTCATGTCGTTGGTCGATGCATTATGCCAAATTGCGCCCGCATTCTTTGAAAACCGACCACGGGATGCGGAAATCGCCCTGCGGTCAGTGAAAACCGTGTCGGACATCTCGCGGGCATTGATTGAAGGCCGATACTTGAGCTCCGCCGGGCGCATCGTCGGGGCCTATGAGTTTCTGAATGATTCTGCCAAAGCTCAGCAGATTCTCGAAGAAACTCGAGCGGCTGGACTCAAAGTCACTCCCGTCAATCCGTTTCAAACCGCGAAACCATTCCTGGCTGCGCAAAGCCAGCCGATTTCACCCCACGTTGGGCGGATCAGGGTTTTATGGGCCAGCATGAGGGATGATGTGATTTCAATTCTCCCGCCAGCCAGCGGGATTCCGCCAGACCGGGCTAAATACCTTGAGCAGGTTGATGAGGTGTACAAAACGGATGCGTATAACTCATTGTCGATTGAGGGCTACAAGGTTACCCCGGAACTCATCCTCAGAATCCGCGATGGGCAGTGGAGCCCGGATGGCAATCCGAGCGATCAACAACAAATTGATGCGATGGCCGCCAAGGGCTATCTGGAAGCCTTCAAAACCGTAACGAGCAGTATTCGTAGTATTTTTGAAGGTCAACAACCCGCCGTGGTGGTTCGTCGGGATTTGCAAAAATGGTATCGAGCGCTGTTTTCTCCCTCAGTGGATGCGGGGCTCCTTCAGCCCTACCATCTTGCGGGCTACCGGAATGCGCCGGTCTATATCAACGGATCTAGGCACGTTCCGCCGTCTTCAACAGCCGTGGTCGATACGATGGAGGCGCTTTTCGACCTGTTGCATCAAGAGTCCAATGGTGCTGTTCGAGCTGTGTTGGGGCACTTCATTTTCGTTTACATCCATCCATATCGAGACGGGAACGGACGAATCGGCCGTTTCTTGATGAACACGATGCTGGCCGCGGGTGGGTATCCATGGACGGTCATTCGCGTGAGCCGAAAGGATGAATATCTTCAGGGGCTCGAAACGGCTTCGGTGGGTGGTGATGTCCGGCGGTTTGCGAAATTCATTGCTGATGAAATAGAAAGCTCACGCCAGGGGATGGCTTCGACTGGCACAGCCGCGGCATCGTAATGAAAACCCTCGTTGCGCTTGGTGGAGTTTTTATCAGGCGTTGGTTTTGCACAAGGGTCGGAGAATTCTAATCGCCGTATCGAGTAGCTCCAACTGGGAACACAAGTTAGCCCGATCTTGTTCCAGTTCAGTAAGAGCCTGAGTGAGGTGGTGATCCGCAGTGCCAGAATTACTCCCGGCACCGGTTGATCCCGACTGAGCCGCCAATTCTTTTCGGATGGTGTAAAGGGATTGGCAGGTGTGGCTTTTTTGGAATTGATCGAAACTCATTCGGATGCGAGGAGCACGATGTTCAAATAGAGCGTCTTCAGTCGCCAGAAGGGCATCACGAGCTCCCTGGTGCTGGGTAAACTTGGCTAGTAGCGCTCGATGATAGAGCGCATAGTACTGCGGGGAACGACTGGGGTGTTTTTCAGCGCCCCAGTAAAAATATGTCATCCCAGGTTTGTTGACCTTGATCCGCTGTTGCCGTGCTTCATTTCCCCACATCCCGAACACTCGGCGTCGTTGTTCAATGGCCTCGAACTTAATCCCCTGATGAAATCCCTCGATTGATGCAATGTGCTCGCCGTCCAGTACAAATTGGGTGTAGGCGAGGTTGCTGATCAGGCGGGAACAGAGGTCTTTGCTCTTGCTGTAGATGTTGATGATATTTGGCATTGTGGTTATTTCGAAGATTGTAAACGGCGGTTGAAAAGTGCAGCGGGTGGCGGTCCAATAGTGTAGCACCCAATGGGGGGTTGATACTGCAATCAGCGGACGAGGTCAAGGACTCGTGAGTGGAGGAAGCCCCCC
>CAIXPZ010000271.1 GCA_903921455.1 uncultured Verrucomicrobia subdivision 3 bacterium
GTCACAGCCATCGGCGCGCTGACTAGCAGGACTTGCGAATTTGTGACGGGCGCTCCGGCACCGTCGGTCACAATTCGCGTCTCCATCAGGCGCGACCCGGTCGGCACGGTGTAAGACTTGGTGCGAACGGTTTCCTGATCCTGCCGCGAGGCTTGCGCGGGATTGTCGCCTTGCACGACGGATTGCTCAATGCCCTGAGTGGATTTACTCACCGTGCTGGCATGACCGCCCTTGAGCGGCGCGATGGCGCAACCCGACACCATCAGCAGCACCATCGCCGCGACGGCCGCAGCGGCGATCTTGATGGGACGCTGTTTTTCCGGTTCTCCGTTGAGTCTGGCGACGAGGCTTTCGGCGTGCGCTTGCGTGCAGCCGACGCACAATAGTTCAGCGCCGGGCCGGCCAACACCTTCCACCATCACGCCCCAGGTATGTTCCGTTGCCCAGCGTGTTCCAACATGAATCGTAGTGTATTGTTTCATTTCGCTTCTCCTTTCGTTTTAGTTTCAAACATGATGCTGATGCGATCTACTGTGCGCGTCAGCACCGCCTGGTTGTCGGCCAACGTGGCCAGACTCTTTTTCAAATCGCGCCGTTCCTCGACGGCAAAACTTTCGCGCAGTTCCACCGCCGAAATCCGCCGATCCATGTTCATCCAAAGACCGATGACCGCCGCAGCGATGGAAAATAATTGCAGCACATTGCCGAGAGTGATTTCCGGGATGAACCGGAATTTTTTTAGATATTGAATTTGCTCAGTCATACGCGCACAAGTTTTACCGACCCACTTTTCGATTTAATCAGCGAACCAAATTTGGCAAGCAACGCCTGGGCGACGGCGGAAATGATTGGCCGCGTGTCGGCCTTGTCGTAGCCGGTTTGAACGCCGGCATTGTTGTAATACTTCAACCCTTCGCCGGCGGGCGCGGCGGTGCGGTCGGCGATAAGAAGTTCCCGCGCCAACTCGCAAGCCGCCTGGATGACCGCCTTCGGCACCAGATTTTCCGGCACCCAATTTCCCGAAGTCAGCAACAGGCTAACGCCCAGCGTTGCATCGCGATCCGGATCGGGGCAACGGTAGCGCGGCCATTGCAATGCCTGAGAATCGGCGGACTTAACGCCGCCGAATTGGTATTCGGCGTCAATCAGCCGAGAGGCCATCACGAGCGCCACGGCCTTGTTGTCAGCAGTGGCAGCCGTCCACGCCGAGGCATACAAATGCCCGGCGTGATACGCGTCGCCATCCGCGACATTCGCGTAAGCGTTGGCGTCGGCCTTGCCCGTGCCGTCCTCTTTGATGAGTGTCAGTGGCATAGTTTTATTGGCCCGCCCGTGCTACGGACTGGCGTCAGGGAGTTCGAGACCGAAGCGCGCCAGGATCAAGTTGCGGATGGTTTCATCCGTCCATTGCCCGAGCGCGTCATAGTCCGCGCCGGTGATCTGAAACATCGTGGCGTTGTTGACGATGACCTGCAGCTTGCGCTGAAAAGAATCATCGCTCGTGCGCCAGGTGATGGAATTGATCTGGGCCGTGCGCGCCGGCGCCAGTTCGATCGTTTTCGGTTTGATTGCGATTGCGTTCATAGTTTTCCTTTCGTGGTTAAAAGTTTTCAAACGGCAGGCCACTGCCGTAATTGTAAAGTTGCAAGACCTCATCCGCAGACAGCGCCCGCTGCCAGCAACCCACTTCATCCAAAGCACCAATCAGCGGATAGCCCCACGGATTGATGCCCAAAATCAAATCGCTGGCGCTGAAGAAGCCCGCCGCCGTCGGCACGATGTTGCCGGTGAAATCCGCATAAGCCTGCTCATCACCGTTAAGATAAATGCGCAGCGAGTTGCCTTCCTTCACGAAGACCGCGTGAGTCCAGTTGTAATCGTAAATGGATCCATAACCCGTAAGCGCCTGGCAGTAGCCCGGCGAACTGTCGGTGTGAACCGTAAAGTTCACCGCGCCGTCATAAGCGCGGATGCCGATTTGCACCGTGCCGCCGACACTGATAACACCCTGACCGTCGAAGCCACTGGTCGTGTTGTAATTGATCCAGCACGAAAAAGTGAAATCGCCATCCAGCAGGCTGTTGGGCGCGAACGAAACCAGACCTTCCCCGCCGGACTCGTCACCAAAATCCGCCGCGTCATTGAGGACGCCGGAGACTTGATAAATCGGCCGGTAGCTGCCGCCCGTGGCCTCTTGGAACGACCATTCCCCCAAATCCCAGGCGTTACCGCTGGAATCATTGCGCGAAAAGCCTTCCGCTTCATCGAGCGTCCAATAACCAGCCAAATCCGTTTGGAGCGTTACCGCCGGATACGGCACCGGCACGGCGTAGGTATCAATCAGGTATTGCCGGATCGTGTTGGCCTCAGTTTCAGTCAAGGCGCGGTCATAGACCAGCACCGCCAAAATGTAACCGGAAAAATTCATGCCCGTGCTACGCGAACCCAGCGTCACCCACTTCCGCGTGTTGGCCGGCGTGCCGCTCATTACCGTCATGGCCTCCTCGCTGCCGTCCAAGCGCAAGGTGATGTCCGTTTCGCTTACGGCCTGTTCAAAGACGGCCACCGAGGGAGCGTTAATCGGCGTCGAGCCATCCAGCGAATTGGCATCCGAACCGCGCCAGGCATGACCGCGCAAATGGTTGCCGTAAAGCATGAGCAGCGTATCGCCATCGCCCGAGCCGCCAGTGCCGAGAATGTCGTTTTCACCCGTGGCCAGTGGCATCGCCACCACAAAAATCGTGTGCTGGTCGGGTTTGAATACCGACGCCACCGAAGCCAGCAAATCATCCGTGCCGTCAAACATCACTGCCGGTTGCCCGACGTCATTGCTCCGATAAACCGGCCGGTAATCAAAATTGGATTGGGCCAGGTGCGTTTCATGGCCCGACTCATCCGGCCACGTCGTCACCCGATCACCGTCAGACATGCCGGCGAGCGATTCAACGCGCGCCCAAAGCTGCAGACCGATGACACTTTGCGGCACGGGCGGCACGGCATCATCCGGGCGGATCCAATTACTGCGCTCGGTGATTTCAACACCGGCGGCGTCCACGCCGACGATGAAATAAAATTCACTGCCGCCATCGGGCGCGAACAGGCGGGAGTCGCCGTAGTGCCAGTAATCCTCAGGCATCATCCACGACGCGCCATTATCCCAGCTCAGCCAGACGTTCCACTTGAACGGGTTCGGCAAATCCCAATCCCAAGCCAGCTTGTCAGGATACTGCGCACGCAACACCGGCGCGGGCAGCAAGGCGGGATGTGCAAACCGCAATCGATTGCGGCGACGGCCTTGCGCCCAGAGCGCGAGCCAGGTGCGACGATCAATTTTCGGGAGCGTCATCATGCGATTGGTTCGGCATCGAAACCGCGAGTGGTTTGGCCACGGGCGTCGTGGTCTTCAAATTGGAGTCCAGCGTCACGCTGGTCACGCTGGCCGGTTCAGTCAGTGACCGACCGCAATGCGGACAGTTCGCAATCGTCGTCGGCTTTTCCGGCAGGATGGCCGTCTGCAAAGGCCGCCGCTTGCGCTGAATGATGGGTAAAAGTTGGTCCATAATTGGAAGGGCGTCGGCGCAGGGAATAAACCCCACGCCGACGCCGTGATTTAGTTGTGATCTACGGCGACGATGCGGACGTTTTTGTTTTCAAAAACGCGCGTCCAGTTGGCGCCGTTTTCCAATTCCGCATTCGTCGGGCTGTCGCCCGCGACCGCCGCGCTGGTGAACTTCACGCCGCGCGGATGGAGGATGTAACGGCGACGATTGATCAGCACCGTGTCGCTGTCGAGAGGCACGCGAGCGATCTCCACGCCTTCGGTGCCGAAGCCGCCTTGCAGCGGTTCGGATTCGAGCGGCGAAGTGCCTTTGCCGAATGCACCGGGGCCAAACAGATAGCTGGTGTAAACCAAACCATCAGTCGTGCCAGCCCGAGTCGGCAGGCCATCGTCCACGATGACGCGGCGACCTTGGAACGTCTTGATCTGCGCTTTGCCCTCGCTGTCGGGGATGAAGTCGATCAAGTCCAACTTGCGCAACGCCGCTTCCGTCGCGCTGTGCATGGCAATCGCGGTGAGACGATCACCACGGTCGCCCAGCTTCACGGTCGCATCCACAAACGTGGAACCGTTGAGCCGAGTCGTGGCCGACTGACCTGCCACGGTTTCGCTCGCGATGGACAGTTTGTTGCCTGCCATCGAGCCCGCCGCGAAGATGCCTTTCAGCGAGCTGATGACCAGCGTCTGGTCCATGCGTGCCCAGTAATCACCGACGAGGTCCAGAATCGCCTGCATCGGATCGTCGCCGGAGACGACTTTCGCGAGGTGATTCACCGACCAGACTTGCGCATCGTTCTGGATACGCGCGATGTCCTGGTCGCTGGTGATCTTGTTCACGGCCAACGAAGCGTTGTCCGCAAGCAATTGCCGCGCTGCCGTCAGGTCTTTCCAAAACGGCATTTTCACTTCGCGCCCACCGCCTGCCGCCAATGCGTCAAACTCGGGGGCGTGTTCCACGATGCCACTTTGCACGAAGGCGGAGAGTGCCGCCGTGCGTTCGATGGCATACTTTTCGAATTCCGTCGGGATGATGATGTCTGCCAAGGCTGTTTTAGCCATAATGTTACCTTTCGTTTAGTGATCCAGTTAAGCAGCGGCTTTGAGGCGCGCGGCCAGTCCGGGATCGGATTTCTGCAGTTTCATTTGTTCCGTGAGATTCCAGGTGTCCTTGCGGAACGGATTTTTCACGGACCGTTGCGAACCCCCAGCGCCCCCGGCACCGTTGCTGGCAGCCCCGCCACCAGCGTTGGATTCAAATAGATGCGGAGCGTCGGCGACTTGCGCATCGACCCACTCCTCTAAAGTCATTGGCGTGATGCCATCCTTGCCATAACGCACGGACTTGCCATCGGCCTCGAAAGCTTGCGGCGACCCATTTACCAATTTGAAAACCGTGCGCGCACGGCTCGTGATGTCTGGGATTGCCGTGGGCCGGAGGCCACGCTTAGTCGCAGCGGTGATGACACCTTGATCGATTTGAATAGCCGTGAGCCGCGTCGTCAAAGCATCACGTTCGCCCGTGACCGCAGTAAATTGTTTGTCCCAATCCGCCTTCAACGTCTTGAGCCGCTCGGTGACGAGCTTGTCAATTTCCTCGGGCTTGTGGCCTTGGGCTTGCAGCTCCAGCTTGCGCTTTTCTTCGGCGAGGCGACGGAACTCATCGGGATCCACGCCGGCGAACCGGGCATCGCGATCTTCAATCTGTTTCCGCAGTTCGATGTTGTGCGTGCGCATCTCATCGGCCTTCGCTTTGTCCACAATGCTGTCAGCGGGCAGTTAAAACCAGCCAGTGATGGGCAGTTCAAAACCGGCCACCTGAAGTGAAGATTGCGTTGAGTGCGGCGAGTGTTGCACAAGGACGCGATGAATACACTCAGCGTGAGCCTGCAACATTCCATCTTA
>CAIXPZ010000272.1 GCA_903921455.1 uncultured Verrucomicrobia subdivision 3 bacterium
CCATTGCTCGCAGTCCCGCCGCCATTGCTCGCAGTCCCGCCGCCATTGCTCGCAGTCCCGCCGCCATTGCTCGCAGTCCCGCCGCCATTGCTCGCAATCCCGCCGCCATTGCCGGCAATCTGGCGACTGGAGACGGCAAAAATGGCTTAAAATGTGGCAAAAAGGCCGAAAAACACGCCAACCCTGCCGGAAATGGTCAAAATGAGACAGTGGGTGGCGATGCGGAGGACGGCAGTGGCGGCAGTGGATCTTAAAGACACCCGGATGTTGGCTTTAGAGCCAGCCAGCCAGCGATGAACGGCTGTTTAAATTACGCTCGACACGGTATTTGGATGGGAATAAGGTCGGAACCGCAGGCAATGTTAGACCGCAATACCGCGCTCGACTCATTGTAAGGCGGCATTGCTCCCATGAAAATTAGGCCATTCATTTTCATCTTGCTGATTTGTTGCTCTTGTTCCACGGAAACAGCATGGCGTAAAGCTCAGTTTCAGTATTTCGTTACCAAAAGCGAGCGTGATATGTCGGCGCTCATTTTGACTGGGATTCGCGCAGGCAGTTCACAAGAGCGGGATAACCTTCGCGCGCACATCGGTGACACGATAATCCTTGATGGTTGTTGTTATCCTCGCCGTGACGGCATTGATGCAGACCTTGTAACAGATGACGGCATAGTGATTGATGTTGATCTTGTTCCGCCTCGTTCTGTTCGTCCTCCTGGACCACATGGGACATGGTGCGCCGAAGTTAGGGGGATTTTTCAGAGTGTTGACTTTGAGAAGCGCGTGATTCATATCACAGCGAAGCCAAAGGATTATCACGTTATGGTAGTATACTGATGTATTGTATGACGATGCCGCCTAACCATATTAGATGAGAAGGTAGTCCATGGCGCCAAGCTGCGTCTGGTAAAGTCTGCTGATGAAAACAACCACCCGGCTTGTTTCCACCTCCACGCCCGCTGTCGGCAGCGGCGGCAGAGAAACCTAGAGACACCCGGATGTTGGCTTTAGAGCCAGCCAGCCAGCGATGAACGGCTGCTTAAATTACGCTCGACACGGTATTTGGATGGGAATAAGGTCGAAACCAGCCGACAGGTTAGGCCCCATTAATTCAAGATAATACCTAGGCCACACTGGCGTTTTTAGATTTTATGCGTTGCTATTATCACCAAGACAAAGAAGCGGTCGGTATCTGCAAGTCATGCGGCAAAGGCTTGTGTCCAGATTGTGCGGCAGAGGTTCCAAAAGGGTTGGCCTGTCGCGGGCATTGCGAGGAGGATGTTCGCACGGTAGTCGCGCTCATTGATCGCAATATCAAGCTTTCGCCAAAGACGGCACAGATACTTGAGTCGAGCCGGAAGGTTAGGTCGAGTGCAGCGATATTCAATTTGGTCGTCGGAGTGGTATTTGTCGCATGGGGACTTTCAAACATGGAGCGGTTTAGCTTCATTGTTATTCTAGGAGCTTGTTTTTTGGTTTATGGAGTTTTTGGATTATTCCAGGCACGCAAAGCAGCGAAGGAGAAACAGCAGACATGACCGTGTGGAGTATCAAGTCGCCGGAGCCCGCCGTTGGCGCTTGCCGTTCCGCTGTCGCGGTTCACGTCGCGAGTCGGCGGTGGCTCAGCTGCTGCGACGTTAGGCGGCAACGAATGCATCAGTAAATTATGAAGACACCCATTGCAGTCACATTAATTATCGTCGGAGGCTTGCTCATACTTGCTCCGGCTCTGACAGATTATTTGGCGCGCGAGCAGATAGTAGCAACTATGTCAGTTACAAAGCTCACGTCGGTCAGTCTTGATCCTCCGCCGATGAGTTCTGGGTATCGTATTGGTTGTTGCTTTGCCGGGGGCGCCATGATTCTTGTGGCCGTGTTCATGTCCCGCTCACGGCGTGCAGATTCAAAGGAAGTTGAGACGATTTCCGCCTAACCAGATTAGTTGAGAAGGCAGACCACTGACGCCATGGTGCGTTGGTGATAAAGTCTGCCTATGAAAACCACCACTAATAAAACCAGTCCTACTCCGTCCGTCGTTTCCACCTCCACGCCCGCTGTCGGCAGCGGGTTCGCCCCCGCCCCAAACGCGGGGCCGGTCTCATTGAACGCGGCGCCCTCTCCGGCGGTCTAGTTACGCATGAAAAGATTGTTTGCCATCGCGGCCGTGGCGGTTTTGCTGGCGGGCTGCACGCGTTCCAGCCGCGAGGTGCAGTTGTCCCTGGTCAACGACTCCGCCGAAACGCTCACAAATACCGTCGTGGCGGGCACCGGTTATTCCATCGCCATCGGCACGCTCACCCCCGGCACGGCGCATCATTTCCCCCTGCGCAGCGATACGGGGCCTTTCAAGCTGGAGTTTGACGCCCACGGCAGTCACTTCGCCGAACCGTCGCGGCCGGATCCCTGGAACGGCATGAAGGAAATCATCCTGACCGTGCAGACGAATCTCAGTGTGGACTGCGCCAGCGTCACGACGTTCTGAAGATCCCCGGCGGCCGGTGGCGCGCGGTCCGGCGGGGCCATTCCCAGGGGAAGCGCTTCAAGCGGCCGGGTCGCCCGCCGGCAGCCGCACGGTGAAGGTGGTGCCGGCCGATTCCTGGCTGGCCACTTCGATGGTCCCGCCGTGGGCCGCGACAATTGCCTGACAGATGGCCAGCCCCAGGCCGGCGTTGCCCGCGCCCGTGCGCGACGGGTCGGCGCGAAAGAACCGGCCGAACACCTGCGGCAGCAGTTCCGGCGCAATCCCCGGCCCGGTGTCGGTCACCGTCAGCACAGCCAGCCCGGCGGCGGCGGCGAGCTGCACGCGCACCTCCCCGTCCGGCCGGTTGTATTGGATGGCATTGGTCAGGAGATTGGTGACCACCTGGGCGAGCCGTTCCGGGTCGCCGGTGAGGGTGAGCGGGGCGAGTTCGGGCCGGAGCGTCACGCGGCGCTCGTCGGCGAGCGGCTGCACCAGCTCCACGCAGTCGCGGACGGTCCGGGCGAGATCAAAGGATTCCCGCCGCAGGACTTCCTGCCCGGCATCGAACCGGGCCAGCGCCAGCAGGGATTCGATGAGCTGGCGCATGCGCTGGGCGGCGCGCTGGCAGGCCTCGACGGTCTGCCGGTAGCTGGCGGCGTCGCGCTCGCGCGCCAGCGCGGTCTGGGTCTGGGTGAGGATGACGGTGACCGGGGTGCGCAATTCATGGGCGGCGTCGGCGGCGAATTGCTGCTGCTGCGCAAAGGCGGATTCGAGCCGGGCAAAGGTGGAATTGAGGATCACGGCGAGTTCGCCCAGTTCGCTCTCGGTGTCGGCGACGTTGATGCGCTGGGCGAGGTCGCCGGCGGAGATTTTCCCGGCGGCGACGCCGATGGATTGGATGGGCCGCAAGGCGCGCGAAATAAACCAGCCGCCGCCAGCCAGCCCGAACAACAGAATGATGCCGCCAATCATGGCGAACTCCATTCCGCTGCGATGCAGCTCTTTCAATTCGGGCGTTATGTTCTTCCCGATGATCACCCATTCGCCGGAGGGCAGACTGGTGACAATCTCACGGAAATCGCCGTGCCGCCAGGCTGCCCCCGGCTGGCCCTCGGCGAAGCGCTGGTCTTTCAGTTCGGCATCGGTGGTGACCTCGCCGTTGTATTTGACCGGCGGTTCTTCGCGGGGCAACACCGGCGGCGCATTGATGTAGCCGGCATTGCGCGGCGACCCGTTCAAGTCCTCGGCCGGCGCATTGGTGGAGCGCGCCAGCTCATGGCCATTGCGCGCGATGACATAATAATAGCCGTGGAGATTGGTGGTATCAAAGAAGTCGGCCGCCCAGGTGGGTAGCACAAATTTCCGCGCGGGCGGATTGCGGCGCGGTGGCGGCGACTGATCCCACTGGTCATTTGGCGGATTGCCAAAACGCGGGCGGTTGGGCGGCGGCATGCTTTCGTGGAGCGCATTCGCAATCATGCCGAAGCGCAGGTGCAACTCGCCGTCCAGCCGGCGCATCTGCCGGCCAGATTCCAATTGATACGCGGTAATGCCGAAGCCCAGCAGCACGCCCACGAGGATCAGCCCATACCAGAGCTGCAACCGCCACTTGATGGAGTGGAAGGATTTCATTCGATGGCATAGCCGTGGCCGCGGCGCGTGACGATGAACTCCGCGCCGAGCTTTTTGCGCACATTGGAGACGTGCACGTCGAGGAGATTGGACAGGGAGCTCTCGTTCTCGTCAAAGAGATGCTCGTAAAGCCGGGTGCGCGTGACGACCTGGCCGCGATGCAGCGCGAGGAATTCCACCAGGGCGTATTCGCGCGCGGTGAGCTCGACGGGCTTGTGCTTGAACAGGGCGGTGCGCGCGGCGGTGTCGAGCGTCACGTCGCCGATTTCGATGACGCTGGTGGTCTTGTTGGCGCTGCGGCGGATGATGGCGCGGAGGCGGGCGAAGACTTCCTCGAGGTCGAACGGCTTGACGACATAATCATCCGCGCCGGTGTCGAGCCCTTTCACGCGGTCGCGCGTCTGGTCGCGGGCGGTGAGCATGAGGACGGGCGTCTTTTTGGTTTTGCGCAGGCGCTTGAGGATTTCCCAGCCGTCGAGGCCGGGCAGCATGACGTCGAGCAGGATGGCGTCGTAGTCGGTGCCCTCGGCGCTGAAGAGGCCGTCGTCGCCGTTGTCGGCGGTGTCCACGGCGTAGCCCTCCTCGCGCAGCGCTTGGGCCAGGCTCGCGAGCAGGTCGGGTTCGTCTTCAATGATGAGCACTCTCATGGTGGCGCGGCGGAGTTTTAACACGGAGTCCGGTAATCCGCCAGCATCGGAATGATCGCAGCCGCCACCTTAAGGGAAGATGAAGGGCGGCGCGGCGCAATTAATAGTGAGCTTCATGTTTGCTTAAGGTAGGCTGGGGTAAAGTGCGGCCATGAAATTGAACCTCCCCTCGCCCATTAGATGCATCGTCGCCGGCGTGTTGCTGGGCGCCGTCACCGCGCCCGCCGATCCGCTGGTGACCTCGTGGTTCACCGCCAACACCGGCAAATACGCGCGGATCTACACCAGCCTGGCGAACCGCACGAACGGCATTTCCACCTCCACCTGGACGGGCCAAACCGCGCCGACGTATGCGGGCGTGCATGAGATTGATTACTCGGCGAGCTGGGTGTATGTGAAGGACAGCGGCCTCGCCTCGTATGTCATGGGGCCGTGGAATAATCCCAACCTGCCCAAGAACCAGGGCACCAGCACCAAGGTCATCCGCTTCCCGCGCACGCCCAGCATACCCGGGAGCAAGACCCTCACCGGCATGGGCGCGATTGGCTACCTGGTGGACGGGGTTTCGATTTACAACACGTCGGATGGGTTTTCCTATTCGAACACCAACAGCAAAGACGGCACGCCGAACGGAACCATCGGCGCGGGCGACGGGATCTGGAACCGCGACGCCTATCCGAATGAAGGCGGCTCCTTCGATGCCGCCCTGAACCATCCGCAGCCCAGCGGCGATTATCATGCCCACGCCGATCCGATGGGCGTGCGCTATTTGCTCGGCGACAACGTGAACTTCGACAGCGCGACCAAGGCGTATTCCGAAAACACCAACGCGACGAGCTGGAAACATTCCCCCATCATCGGCTGGGCGCTGGACGGCATACCCGTTTACGGACCTTACGGTTATTCCAATCCGACCAATCCCGCCAGCGGCGTGCGCCGGATGATTTCCGGGTATGTCTTGCGCGACGGGGCTTACGGCACCACCAACCTCGGCCTCACCGGCCGCACTTCCCTGCCCCTGTGGGCGCAAGCCGCGCAAGGCCGCGGCGCGCTGGCCACCAACCAATACGGCCCCGCCACGAACTATACCAGCGGCACCGGCCCCGCCACGCTCACCTATACATTGGGTCATTATGCCGAGGACTACGACTACCTCGGCGACCTTGGGTTCACGCAAGGCGCCACCAACACCGTCGGCAGCTACACGGCCGCTTTTGATCTGAACAAATACAATGCCCGCTACTGCGTCACGCCCGAGTTTACCAACGGCACCTGGGCCTACTTTGTGACCATCCAATCCAACGGCGCGTCCTGGTATCCCTACAACGTGGGCCGGTGGTATTATGGCAGCCCGACCGGCGGCAACAGCACCGTCGCCGTCATGAATGCCGACACGCCGCTGACCCAGTATTATAAAGGCGCGACCAACTTGCAGGAAGTCCTCGCCGCCCCCGCCGTCAACGCCGCGAACGGCAACGTCACCCTGACCTGGAGCGCGCTGGAAGGCGGGACGTATCAGGTGAACGTCTCCGCCGACGTCAAAACGTGGACGACCAACCTCGCGCTCGGGCTCACCGCCACCAACAACACCGCAGCCGTCGTTGAGACCGGCGCGGCCAATGCCAGCGCGCAACGCTTCTATCGGGTCGCCCGCACCAGTGTGGCCGCGTTTGATGCCACCGGCTATTGAACCATTGCCATTCCGATGAAAACGCAAATCCACACGGCCCTGCTCATGGGTATGACGGCAGCTCTTTTTGCCGATCCGCAGATCACGTCGTGGTATACGCTGAACTCGGATAAGGTCGCCCAAATCTATCGCACGGAGGCCGAGAAAAGTTCCGGCCAGCCGGAAACCACCTGGAGCAACGGGCGCAACACGCAAGCGCTACCGGCTTACTGCGGCGTGCAAGCCGTGATGACGTCTTCGAACTGGGTTTACCTCCGCAGCACCGGTCTCGGCAGCCAGATCATGGGACCGTGGCTGAACGGCCGGTTTCCCAATCTGCCCACGGACCAGCATTTCATTTACGCCATCCCGCGCCACCCCGCGGTGCAGCCGCGGAATTATTTCAACCATCTCGGCGAGATCGGCATGTTCGTGGACGGCGTGCGGATGTTTGATGCCGGCGACGCTTTCTCTTACTCGAATCAAAACGGTCGCGATGCCGACCCGCGCGCCGGCATCGGCCAGGGCGACCACATCTGGAACCGCGACGCGTTGGTGAACGAGGGCCGAACCTTCGATGCCGCCCTCGCCCACCAGCAAAACCGGGGAACGTATCATTACCACGTGCAACCCATCGCCCTGCGCTACGAACTCGGCGACCATGTTGATTTCGATTCCGCAAACCAGACCTACCGCGAAAGTTCCGGCCCGGCGACCCGGCATTCGCCGATTGTCGGCTGGCTGCAGGATGGCTATCCGCTCTACGGACCTTACGGGTATGCCAACCCCACCAATCCCGCCAGCGGCGTGCGCCGGATGGTTTCCGGATTTATTTTGCGCAATGGCGCCGGCGGGACTGACGATCTCAACCAGGCCGGTCGCCGCACCCTGCCCGCCTGGGAAGCGCGCGAACATAACCGCCCCGCGACATTGCAAAGCTTTGAATGCGGCCCGAACGTCAGTGAACGCTATCCGCTGGGTCATTATCTGGAGGACTATGCGTATCTCGGCGACTGCGGAAAAACTTTGGGCAAAGATTTCGACCTCGATGAACTCAACGGCCGCTGGTGCGTCACGCCGGAATTTCCGCAAGGCACGTTCGCCTATTTTACGACGATTGATGGGAGCGGCCTGCCGGTCTATCCTTACAACATGGGCCGGCGCTATCACGGTTATCCCAACGGTCGCCTCGTCACCGCCATTCACGAACCGGTTATGACGAACTTCATGGCGCGCGCCATGGCAGCACCCAAAACAGCGAACACTTCCGGCGCAAAAGCCACGACGTTGATTTGGAACACGGGCAGCCGGAGCTACGAGCCACAATGAACTGGTTGCGGATCATACTCATTGGTCTCATCGCTGCAAACGCGGTCGCCGCCACGCTGCAAGTCCAAATCATTCCGAAATTCTCCGGCGAGAGCCTGCAGCCGGCGTCGCTGCGCTACCAGACCTCGGCGGGTGAAACCTTCTCCATCACCCGCGTCAGTTATCTCACGAGTGATTTTGCCCTGCAACGCAACGATGGTTCGTGGCTGGAAATCCCCAACACCGTCGCGTGGCTGGATTACGAACAGAACCGCAATTCCATCCGGCTGGAAAACGTTCCGCCGGGCGAATTCCGCTCCGTGCGCTTCGTCGTCGGCCTGAACCCGAACTTGAACCACGCCGATGCGGCAAAATTTCCCGCCGGTCATCCGCTGAATCCGAACCTGAATGGCTTGCACTGGAGTTGGCAGGGCGGATTCATCTTTCTTGCGCTTGAAGGCCTGTGGCGCAACCCCGCCGGCGAACTCGACGGTTGGGCGTATCACCTCGCCCGCGACACCAATGCCACGCGGATCACGATGGCGGCACCCCTCATCATCACCAACGAATCCAGGCTCGAACTGGATTTCGATCTCGCCACGCTGCTGAACGCCCCGCGTCCGCTGGCCTTCGGCAAAGACGGTTCATCGACCCACTCGCGCGACGGCGACCCGGTTTCCGCCGCGCTCGTGGCGAATCTGGCGGGGGCGTTTCGCGTCCATAAAATCAGTTCCCTGACGGAAGCTGAAATTGCCATCGCCCATCCCAAGCCGTTGTATCTTCCCCCAAGAGTCACGCCTTACCCATTCCAGATGAGCGCGACATTTCCGATTCCTGATTTGCCGTCCGACAACCCATTGCTCGTCGAACGTGTGGAGTTGGGAAAAAAACTATTCTTCGACACCCGCCTTTCCATTAACAACCAGCAATCCTGCGCCGATTGCCATGCGCCCGGGAAAGCGTTCACCGACGGTCGCCAAACCGCCCGCGGAGCGGAAGGCCAATCCGGCCCGCGCAATTCCATGCCGCTCTTCAACCTCGCCTGGAAGAAGGAATTCTTCTGGGATGGACGCGCCAGGAGCCTGCGCGAACAAGTTCTGCAGCCAATCCAAAATCCAATCGAGATGCACCAGTCACTGGGCAACCTGCCCGCTAAACTCACGGCCGCGGACACCCACTACGCCGCCCTCTTCACCGCCGCGTTTGGCTCGCCGGAAGTCACCCCTGAAAAAATTGCGCTCGCGCTGGAGAATTATCTGCTGACACTCACGTCGTTCAACGCCAAGTTCGACCGCGTGCTGCGGGGCGAGGAGAAGTTCACCGCGGAAGAGCAGCGCGGGTTTGAATTATTCTCCACCGAATACGATCCCCGTCGCGGGCAGTTCGGTGCGGATTGTTTTCATTGCCACGGGGGCCCGCTCTTTCAGAGCCAGAGTTTTGCCAACAATGGTTTGGCGGAAACCCCTGCCGATCCCGGGCGCGGAAAAATTTCCGGCAAGCGCTCGGACACCGGCAAATTTTCCACGCCGTCGTTGCGCAACGCCGCTCTAACCGCGCCCTACATGCACGATGGGCGTTTCCAAACGCTGACCGAGGTGATCGAGCACTATGCCACCGGCGTGGTTCGCAGTGCGACACTCGATCCAAATCTAGCCAAGCATCCGGACGGCGGCGTCCCGTTGAGCGCGGCGGATAAAGGAGCGCTGGTGGCTTTTCTGCTGACGCTGAGCGACCGCCAGTTTCTATCGGCCGAAAAATAGTTTCAGAATCTTTCCGGCTTAACGTTCGCTTAAGGTTGCTTCGGGTAGATTGGTCGCGTAACAAAGAGTCACACTCAAAACAAAAAAACTATGAAAACAAAAATGACAATCGTAATGGCGGCCACCATCGGCGCTCTCGCGCTGGCAGTGAACGCCCAGGACAACAACCAGCCCGGCGGCCCGCCCCAGGGTGACGGCCAACCGCCAATGCAACATGCCGGTGGTCCCGGCGCCCGGGGAGGATTCCACCTGTTGCCGCCGCGCGCGCAGGAAACCCTCAAACTGACGGAGGATCAAAAGGCCCAGATCGCCGCGCTGGAAGCGGAGACCAAGGCGAAGCTGGAAAAGATCCTCACACCTGAGCAACTGACCCAGCTGAAAAACATGCGGCCGCCCATGCGCCAAGGCGGCCCCGGCGGCGGCCAGATGCGCGGCGGTGACGGCAATATGCCGCCCGCGGGTCCGCCGCCCGGCGAAGGTGATGGCGCCACGCCCCCATCCGGCCCGCCTCCGGGCAGCAACTAAACTTCCGTTCGTGTGAACGGCAAGGCGGCGGGCTGGCACAATTCCGGGTGTGAATGTCAGTCTGCCGCTCTTTTTTTAGACCGATTGGCTGCGGAAGAAATTCCGCAGCCAAAATTATTTTGCCAGCAACCGGCGCACCGTCAGCAGGCCGGCCAGGATGGCAATTCCGCCGCAGATCAAATACGGCAGCGCGTGACTGCCAAAGTCGTTTAGCCCGTAAAGGGTGGCGGCAAAAATCGGCCCCACGATCCGCGCCAGGGCGCCCGCACTTTGCGCCACCCCGATGGTGGCGCCTTGTTCGGTGGCAGGAGTTAAATTCGAAAGCAGGCCAAACAATGGCGCGCGCGACAAACTGGATCCAACCGATAGCAGGACAAGTGCGGCCAGCATGGCCAGCCACGGCCGGTCGGTCAGATGCAGGACCGCCGCCCAGCGCAGCGGACCGTCGCCATGGATCAACGGCAGCAGGACGAGGCTTGCTCCGGTCATCACGAGGCTGATGCAAATCAATTTTGGCTCGCCAAAGATTTTTACCAGCCGGCCGATCATGCCGCCTTGGACAAACGCGGAAATGAGCCCGCAAAAAACGAACAGCCAGATCACGGTGGCGGCCGGCGCGGCGACGTCAACGGCGAGGCCAAGATTGAAGTTGTCATTGATGAGCAGTGGCAAAGTGCTCTCAAAACAGCTGAAAGCAAAGGTGGCCAGGAAGAAGATCAAAATGAGCAGTCCGATTTTGGGCTGCGTGAGCGTGTGCTTCCATTGAGCCAGCTGCGGACGATTATTGGCGTGGCCGGAATCCGGCTTGAGACTTTCCGCGAGAATGAAATAGGCGAGCAGAAAATTCAGCGCGCATAATGACGCCGCCGCCCAACCCGGAGCGGTAGCACCGCCAAATTTCAGTGCCACCCCACTGATGGCAGGGCCAAAGATGAAGCCAAGGCCAAACGCCATGCCGATGAGACCCATGCGTTTGGAGCGGTTCTCCGGTGGCGTGATGTCGGCGATGTAAGCTTGGGCCACGGTGATATTACCGCCACACGCACCGGCGAAGATGCGGGAAACCAGCAGTGCACCGAGAGCCATTGAATGATTTTCAAATCCGGAGCCGATGGCGAACAGCACATACGAGAGCGACGCGCCGGCGGTGCTGATGAGCAGGATCGGGCGGCGACCATGGCGATCCGAGAGTTTGCCCCAGATGGGTGAGAAGATGAACTGCATCGCCGAGAACGAGGCGATGATGACGCCGATCATCCAGCCGCTGGCGCCGTAGTGGCGGCTGAACATCGGCACGAGCGGCACGACGATGCCGAAGCCGATGAGGTCAATGAAGACCGTGAGGAAAACCACGAGCATGGAGGGTTTGCGATTCATGTTCAAAATAAGCTGCGTGAGTTTAGCCCTGAAAACCGGAGAGTCAAATGTGTTAGCCACAGAGACACCGAGTCAAAAGCTAAATTCTGAATAACCGGTGAATGAGTTGGGCAAAGTTTCTTGCAGGAATTTCTTTTTTTCGTCCGTCCAGAGTTCATGCTATGCGCCATGATTGATTCCGTTTCCGACCCGTTATCCGGCGGCTCCGCCGATACGGGAACCGATCTTAAGAAAAGCCGTCGCCCGAAGGGTGACCGCCGGTCATCTTCCGCCGCGCCCACGCTCGACCGTTTGCCGCCGCATTCCACGGAAGCGGAGATGGGCGTGCTGGGTTGCGCGCTGCTGGAACCGAACCAGTGCATCGGCGAGTGCATCGAAAAATTAAAGGATGACGGCAAGGCGGCGTTCTATGATCTACGGCACCAGACGATTTACGAGACGCTGGCGGAGATGTTTGACGCGAAGCACGCGATTGACCTGATCACGGTGCAGCAGAACTTGAAGGACCGGCAGTTGTTGGAACAAGTCGGCGGGATTGCGTATTTAAGTCAGTTACAGGACGCGGTGCCGAGCGCCGCGAACCTGAGTTACTACCTGGACATCGTCCGCGAAAAATATCTGCTGCGGAAGCTCATCGCCACCTGCTCCGGCGTGGTGGGGAAAGTTTACGATTACGAGGGCGAAGTCGAGGCCTTGCTGGACGAAGTGGAGAAGGAAATTCTCCGCGTGAACGAATCGCGGGCGCAGGTCGGCATGCAACCGATCAACGCGCTGGTCAACGGCGCGATTGCGACGATTGAAAATTATTTCGGCCGACAGGGCCAGCTCGGCGGGATCTCGACGGGCTTCGTGGATTTGGACAAGATGACGGATGGTTTGCACGGCGGGGAAATGATCATCGTCGCAGCGCGGCCCTCAATGGGTAAGACATCGCTGGCGATGAACATCGCGGAGCATGTCGCGATGGAACTCAAGCTGCCGGTGGGGGTGTTCAGCCTGGAAATGAGCGCGGCGTCGCTGATCCTTCGCATGATGTGTTCGCTGGCGCGGGTGAACTTGCGGAGCATTCGCGAAGGCTTCATGAGCGAGTCGGATTTCCCCAAACTGACGAACGCGGCGGGCCGGCTGTCGGCGTCGAAACTGTTCATTGACGACACGGCGGGATTGTCCATTTTGCAGCTGCGGGCGCGGGCGCGGCGCATGGCGCAGCAGCACGGCATCAAGCTGTTTGTCATTGACTATTTGCAGCTTTGCAACTCTACTGCGCGGCGAGCGCAGGAGAACCGACAGCAGGAAATTGCGGACATTTCCAGCGGCATCAAGGCGCTGGCGAAAGAGTTGAACGTGCCGATCATTGTGCTGTCGCAGTTGAACCGCGAGTTGGAGAAAGACAAGAGCCGGAAACCGCGCTTGAGCGACTTGCGCGAGTCGGGTTCGATCGAGCAGGACGCGGATCTGGTCGGGCTGCTTTACAAGCCAAATGCGGGCGACGACGAAGACGGAGCGGTGCCGGATGAAGCCGACGGGGTGCCGGTTAATTTTTTGATCGCCAAGCAGCGCAACGGTCCGACGGGTGATGTTCACTTGACGTTCTTGAAACCTTATACACGATTTGAAACCGCAGCAAAATTTAGCGACGAAGAATCGGCCGGTGGCCGGTAAATCATGAAATTTATTTTCCGGCCGCTGGGCATATTCATTTTTCTTTTGCTGGGTTGCGCCACGGTCGCGTGGTCGCAGAATGCCGGAAGCAAAATCACCCGCGTGGACATCAAGTTCATCGGTCCGGCATCGGTCAGTGACGCCCTCATTCGCGACAACATCAAACTCAAGGCGGGCGATAATTATCTTCCCGGCAGTAGCCAGGACGATGTGCATTCACTTTACGCGACCGGCCAGTTCTACAACATCCGGGTTTCGGTGGATCAGGCGGATGATGGCGGCGCGATCGTGACTTACATCGTCCAGGTCCGCCCCCGCATCACGGATGTCAAAATCGAGGGCAACGAAAAATTAAGCAATTCCAAGCTCAAGAAGAAAATCACCGTCAAGGTCGGCGACCCGCTGGATGAGCAGAAAGTATTTACGGACGTGCAGGAGATGAAAAAAGTCTATGAAAAAAACGGCTACTCCGACACGAAGGTTAAATACGTCCTGAACATTGACGAAGCCACCGGCCACGGCACGGTGACCTATCAGATTCAGGAAAGTCCGAAAGTGAAAATCATCCTCGTGACGTTTTTGGGGGCGGAAGCTTTTTCCCAAAAGGAACTGCGCAAGGAAATCAAGACGCGGGCGCACTGGATGTGGTCCTGGCTGACGGGCAGCGGTTATTTCCAGCAGGAGGAGTTCGACGGCGACACCGACCGGCTTATGGAATTTTATCACAGCCACGGCTACCTCGACTTCGAAGTGAAGGATGTGAAGCTTGAACATCCGACGACCAATTCGTTGATCGTGAAATATTATCTGTTTGAAGGCCATCAATACAAAGTCGGCGCGGTCAAGTTTACCGGTGAAAAACTTTTTGCGGATGCGGAAATCATCAAGGGATTGAAACTCATTCAAACCTATCAAGGCTCGAAGGCCAAGCTCGGCCCGAACAATCTGCCGATGGATGTCACCAACATCTTCACCCCGCAAGGTCTGACCAAGGATACCGAGGCGGTTCAGGATTTTTATGGCAGCAAAGGCTACATTGAAATCGCCCAAGGCCAGGCACTGCGGGTCCAAACCGTGCCCAACATCGAACGCGGCACGATGGATCTGAATTTTCAGATCGGCGAATGTCAGAAATCCTACGTCCAGAAAATTGAGATCCACGGCAATCTCAAGACCAAGGACAAAGTCATCCGCCGCGAACTGGCCATCAGCCCCGGCGACGTATTCAACATGGTGCAGGTCAAAATCAGCAAGCAGCGCCTCGAAGGATTGCAATATTTTGACAAGATCGACATGCGCCCCGAGCCGACCGACCCCGCTATCGCCGGCCGCAAAAATCTCATCGTCAACGTCGAGGAGCAAAACACCGGCAACTTCAGCATTGGGGCCGGCTTTAGTTCCGTGGACGCGCTGGTCGGCTACGCGGAAATTTCCCAAGGCAATTTTGATTTGTTTCATCCGCCCTACTTCACCGGCGGCGGACAGAAGCTGCGTTTGCGGGTTCAGCTCGGCACCCAGCGTCAGGATTATACCCTCTCGTTTACCGAACCGTGGTTCCTGAACCGCAAGCTGGCTCTCGGCGTGGAACTCTTCCGCCACCAGCTTAATTTTGAAAGCCCGAACAATATTTACGACGAAACGCGCACCGGCGGCAAAGTCAGCCTTACCCGCGCGCTCGGCAGCGACTTCCTCATCGGCAGCGTGAGCTATACCGCCGAGCAGATCGGCATCTCCTTGAACAGTGGCTGGCACGGATGGCAGACCATTGCAAATCCGGTTCCAACCTTGACGCCGCCAAATGTGCCCAACGCCATTCTTGATCAGGTCGGCGACAGTTTTTATCAACGCGTTGGCGGATCGCTGGCCTACGATACGCGGAACAGCACCCAGTTGCCTAACCACGGTCAGCGCACCGAAGTCTCCACCGAGGTCAGCGCCGGCCCCACGGATTTCTACAAATTGGAACTGCATACCGCGTGGTATTTCCCCGGCTTGTTTAAGGGCCACGTGATTGAAGCCGTCGGCCGCACCGGCATCGCTGACAGCCTGCAAGGCGGCGAAGTGCCATTCTATGACCGTTATTATCTGGGCGGCCTTTATTCACTGCGCGGATTCAAATTCCGCAACGTCGCGCCGCGCCAGGGCCCCACGCCGGGCGTTACCACGGATGAACCCATCGGTGGCGATACTTACTGGTTCAGCTCCTATGAATACAGCATTCCGCTCTTTGAAAAAGAAGGTGGCGTGAGCCTGCGCTTCGCACTGTTCTACGACATCGGGGTGGTGGACGCGCACTCCTACTCCTATTCGCTTGATTACAGTGATGATTGGGGCATGGGTATGCGCCTGAACATTCCGCACCTTGGCCCGCTGCGACTGGACTACGGCATCCCCATGCAGCATGATAAATATAACAGCAGCAGCGGCCAGTTCCAGTTTGGTGTCGGTTACACCCGTGAATTTTAAAATGAATCTCCTCGCCAAAAAAATTCTCGGAGCGGGATCTGTTCTCGTTCTCGCCACCGCCGGAGCCTGCGCCCAGAGCGCCTCGGAATTCGCCAACCTGCCGCTTTGGTTTGAAGCGAGCCAGCCGGCAATGTTCGTCGCACATGCCAGCGATTCCCAATTTTCCGTGTCCGCCACCGGCGCCGAATTCACCTTGGCCCAAAAGACCGGTGAGACGGCGGGCTGCCGGCTTCAGCTCGTTGGCGCCAATCCCGAAGCTCACCTTTCCGGTGACCGGCAATTGACTGGCACCATCAATTATCTCATCGGCAGCAATCCCAACCAATGGCAGGCGAACATTCCCACCTTCGCGCAGGTGCGGGTGGAAAATGTTTATCCCGGTATCAACGTGGTTTATTACGGCAACCGGCAGAAATTGGAATACGATTTCAACCTCGCCGCCGGCGTTGATCCGTCGCTGATCGCATTGCGCTTTGACGGCGCCAAAAAAGTTTCCGTGAACCCGCAAGGCGAACTGGTCATTCAGTTCAATTCCGGCGAAGTCCGGCAGCATGCCCCGCTGGCTTACCAGACCCTGCATGGCGTGCGCCAGGAAATCGCTTCCGGCTATAAAATTCTCGATGCCCACACGGCGGCTTTTACGCTCGGCCATTATGATCACAGCGAATCGCTGGTGATTGATCCGGTCTTGAGCTACTGCACCTGCTACGGCGGCAATTACAGCGATAACGGCTGGGCGATTGCCGTGAATCCGATTGACGGCTCGATTTATGTGGCGGGTCAAACACTGTCCACCCAAGTCACCAATAATATTCCGTTTTCAACCGCCGGCGCATTCCAAACCGCCAGTCATGGTGGCAAGCTCACCGGCGACGCCTTTATCGCCCGGTTTGATGCCACGGGAACCAATTTGATTTACGCCACCTATCTCGGCGGCAGCGGCAACGACGGCGCCTCGAGCCTCGCCGTGGACAACGCTGGCAATGCGTATTTTACCGGCTATACTGATTCGACCAATTTCCCCACAAGCAATGCCCTGAACAGCCACATCGGCGGCGTGGTTAACAAATACACCCGGACGTATCCGGTGGACGCGTTTGTGGCCGAATTAAACCCGGCGGGCAACGGGTTGGTTTATTCCACCTACCTCGGCGGTTCCGCCATGGATGCCGCCTACGGTATTGCCTTGGATGAAAGCGGCAATGCTTACGTCACCGGTTACACCTACTCCACCAACTTCCCGGTCACGCCTAATGCATTTCAGCCCCATCTGGTCTGCACGAATTCGGTTTACATCAATGCCAACGCCTTTGTGGCGGAAATTTCCGCTGGCGGAACGAAACTCAACTATTCCACCTACCTGGGCGGAACCAATTTCGACACCGCTAAGACCATCGCCTACAACAGCGGGAAAGTTTTTGTGGCTGGCTTTACGAGCTCGACTAATTTCCCGGTCACCAACTACATCCCGCGCACGCAAATCATCGAGACCAATATCGTCAAATCCAAGACCGTCATCTCCACCAATTATTTCACCGGCCGCTATTTGAATGGTTCCACCGACAAAAAGAATTGGGATAATGACGCCTTTGTCACCGCCTTCGACGCCAGTTCACCCACTAATTTAACGCTGATTTACTCCACCTTGCTCGGTGGAACGAATACCGACCAGGCCAATGGCATCGTCGCCGACGCCAGCGGCAATGCATATGTGGTTGGCTATACCTGCTCCACCAATTTTCCCGACACGCTCCCCGGGTTGATCATTTCGTATGTGCACACGAACATTTTAAGGTATACGCTGATCACCAACGGATTCCTCACCAAGATTGAATGGGACGGGACCAACACCAGCATCGGCTACTCGGCGATGTTTGGCGGCAAAGGTTTGGACGTCGCTAATGGATTGACCCTGGATCCGGCGGGTAATGTTTATGTCGTCGGGTCAGCCAGCAGCACCAATTACCCGGTCACTCCCGACAACCTGTCCGGCTACTTGACCGCCACCAACAGCTCCCAAAAGAAAAAAGGTTACATTGACGCGGTCATCACCGCCTTTAATGCCGACGCCTCCGCCCTGCTCTACTCGGCTTATCTCGGTGGCCGGCATAATGATTTCGGCAACGGCATCGCCGTGGATCCGCTGGGGAATGCCTACATCGTTGGCCAGACCTTCTCGACCAATTTTCCCACCCTCAACGCGCGGCAGACTTATCGCAACGGCAGCAACGATATGTTTATCGCCAAAATCTCTCAGGTGCCCCCCCCGGTTCCCACGCTGCGTATCGCGCCCGGAAACCTTACCCCTTCCGCTCAAAGCAAGATCGCCGGACTCATGCCCGTGGCTGAACCCGGCGTGACCTTGACGTGGCAGATGTTCCCCGCCGATCCCACCATCGCCGTCGAAGGTTCCACCGACCTGACTCCCGACGGCTGGCATGTCCTGCCGACCAGTCCGGTTTACAACCAGGGCTGGTATAACGTCACGGTGCCCGCAACCAATGGGATGCAGTTTTTCCGTTTACGGCAGCATTGAAATACGATTTTTAGCTGGCTTCCCGCTGGATTTCTGGTTTCCTTTTTGGCCATGAAAAATTTGCGTTACACCCTTTTGACTGTCGTGCTGCTTGTTGCTACCGTCGTCTCCGCCAGCGCCGAGACCAAGGTCGCCACCGTGGACATGAAGAAGCTCTTCAACGGTTATTACAAAACCAAACTCGCCCAGACTTCCCTCGAAAGCCGCAAAACTGAACTCCGCAAGGAGATCAAGGACATGGCCGACGGTTTGGAAAAAACCCAGGCTGACTACAAGCAATTGCTCGATCAGGCCAACGACCAGGCCATTTCCGCCGACGAACGGGACAAGCGCAAGCAGGCCGGCGCCGACAAGGCCAAGGAGATTGGCAATTCCCGCACGGCCATCGAACAGTTCCAGCGTCAGGCCGAAGCCCAGCTGGCCGACCAGAGCCAGCGCATGAGCGCCAACCTCGTGGGGGAAATCCAGAAAGCCGTGGCGGAGAAGGCCAAGGCGGGCGGCTACTCCCTCGTCATGAATGCCGGCTCCACCGAAGTCGTCGTTTACGCCGCCAATGAGAACGACATCACCGCCTCCGTGCTCGCCCAGCTCAATGCCGGCGCGCCGATCGACGTCACCGCGCCGACCACCGGCGTGCCGCTGAACATCAGCACCAATCTCCAGTAATTTGCCTTTCAAAAAATCAACGCCGGCAGGTCATCCTGCCGGCGTTTCTGCTTGTAACGCGGTTACCGCTCGCGCAAAATTCTTGCCGTCAGGGCCTGCGGAGTGTGGACTTACAAATCCCGCCAGGGCCGGAAGGCAGCAACGGTAGTTTGCTTTGCAATTGCCGCAGTCACCCTGGCACATTTCCCCTTTGCCCGATGATGAAGGCAGAATGAAGAATTCAGAAACAATTCCAACGCACCGCATAAAAATGTTTTTCACTTCTGCATTCTTCCTTCATCATTCTCCCTTCGCATGAGCTACCAGGTCATCGCCCGCAAATACCGCCCGCAGCGTTTCGCCGACGTCGTCGGCCAGGAGCACGTCACGCAGACGCTCGCCAACGCCATCACCCAGAAGCGCATCGCCCACGCCTATCTCTTCTGCGGCCCGCGCGGCACCGGCAAGACCACCATCGCCCGCATCTTTGCCAAGACGCTGAACTGCACCGGCGGCCCGAAAATCGACTTTGACGACGCCGATCCGCGCGTCCAGGAAATCACCGACGGCCGCTCCCTCGACGTGCTCGAGATTGACGGCGCCAGCAACAACGGCGTCGAGCAGGTGCGCGAACTGCGCGAGACCTGCAAATACGCCCCCGCCAATTCCCCCTACAAAATCTACATCATCGACGAAGTCCACATGCTCTCGACGGCGGCGTTCAATGCGCTGCTGAAAACCCTCGAAGAGCCGCCCGCGCATGTGAAGTTCATGTTCGCGACGACCGATCCCGAGAAGGTGCTCCCCACCATCCTCTCCCGCTGCCAGCGCTTTGACCTGCGCCGGATCCCCAGCGCGCTCATCACCAAGCACCTCGCGGAAATCGCCGGCAAGGAGCACGTCACCATCGACGCCCCGGCCCTGCACGCCATCGCCCGCGGCGCGGACGGCGGCATGCGCGACGCCGAGTCCACGCTGGACCAGCTCATCAGCTTCTGCGGCGACCACATCGAGGAGGCCGACGTGCTCTCGATGTTCGGCCTGGCGGCGCAGGGCCAGATTCTCAAGCTGAGCCACGCCGTGCTCGCCGGCGAGATTTCCACCGCGCTCACGCAACTCGACGAACTCGCGCGCGGCGGCAAAGACCTCGGCCGGCTGCTCGGCGACCTGCTGAACCATTTCCGCAACCTGCTCATCTATCAAGTCTCGCGCGGCGACCTGAACCTCCTCGAAGCCTCCGAGGCGGAAGTGGCCGCGCTCAAGGAGCAGTCGTCGCTTTCCAACACCGACGCCCTCACGCGCATCCTGGAGGTGTTTGCCGACGCCGAACTGCGCCTGCGCGACGCCGCGTCCAAGAAGATCCTGCTCGAAGTCTCCCTGCTCCGCGCCATCGAGGCGCGCAGCGCGATGTCGCTCGACGCCGTGCTGAAACAACTGAACCAATTGCGCGGCCAAGTCGGCAGCCCGGCGGCCGCTCCCGCTCCCGCGCCCCTCATCGCGCGCCCCGTGGCAACGGTCGCTCCGGTCGCCGCCCCCGTGGTGGCGCCGTCGGTGGCTCCGAAAGTGGCCGCCCCGGTCGCCGCTGTGCCCGTGGCCGCCCCCGCGCCGGCGGCGGGCAATCTGGTGGAACTCTGGCACCAGCTGGTGGAAGCCGTGGGTCGCGTCAGCTCGTTCACCCGCAGCTATCTGTTGAACGCCCACCCGGTGGCGTTCGAGAAGCATGTCTTCACCATCGGCTTCGACCAGGAATTTCAAGATCACCTCGGCCTCGTGGATAATTCCAAAAACCATGCGATGCTCGCCACCAAGCTGGCCGAACTGGGGCATCACAATGCGATGATCAAATTCGTCAAGGCCGAGGCGCCGGCGGGTTGGCAGCGCGCGGCCGCCGTGCCGTCCCCGTCCCCGGCTCCCGCGACCGCTGCCGCGAAGCCCGCGGGAGCCGCGCCCGTCGCCGCCGCCGAGCGGAAACCGGCCCCGATCGCGTTCAACAAGGACGATTTCAAGAACGACCCGCTCATCAAAAAAGCGCTGGAGATTTTCAAAGGCTCCATTGTCGAGGTGCGCGCCTGATTTTTTCCCGCTTCAACCAACCAACCCCATAACGTTCACACCCACATGTCCCTCGGAAAATTGATGAAACAGGCTGCCAAGATGCAGCAACAGATGGAACTGATCCAGGCGCAGCTCGCCACGCGCACCGTCGAGGCCACCAGCGGCGGCGGCGCCGTCAAGGTTGTCGCCAAGTGCGACGGCTCGCTCGCGTCCATCAAGATCGATCCCGCCGCCCTCAGCCCCGCCGATGCGCAGCTCGTCGAGGACATGATTCTCACCGCCGCCAACCAGGCGCTCACCCAGGCCAAGGAGATTTCCAACGCCGAGATGGGCAAGGCCACCGCCGGCTTCAGCCTGCCGGGAATGTAACAGGAAGGCAGAAGGTAGAAGGCAGAATGAAAAAAACGTTTTCCGCGCGTTCCGGCGATTTAATTCTACCTTCTTAATTCTTCCTTCTGCCTTTGCTTGCCATGCTGCCCGAACCCATCGTCGCCCTGACCGCCGCGCTCGCCAAGCTGCCCGGCATCGGCCCGCGCTCGGCCGAACGCGTGGCGCTGCACATCGTCCAGGCCGAGCCGGCCGTCGTGCAGCATCTGGCCGCCGCCCTGTTGACGGCCCGCGAACGCATCCGCTTCTGCGACACCTGCGGCGCGCTCACCGAAAAATCCCCCTGCGCCATCTGCGACGACCCGCGGCGCGACGCGGCGCTCGTCTGCGTCGTGGAAAAACCCGTGGACATCCTGAGCCTCGAGCGCTCCGGCACCTATCGCGGCCAGTTCCACGTCCTCGGCGGCAAGATCTCCCCGCTCGACGGCGTGGAACCCGACGACCTGCGCATCGCCGGCCTGGAACAGCGCCTCGCCGCCGGCACCATCCGGGAACTCATCATCGCGCTCGGCACGGACGTGGAGGGCGACGCCACCAGCAGCTACCTCGCGAAGCGCCTGGCCCGGTCCGGCCTGAAAATCTCCCGCATCGGCTTCGGTCTGCCCGCCGGCAGTGGCCTGGAATTCGCCGATGAACTCACCCTCAACCGCGCGCTGGAAAGCCGCCGCGAAATGCTGTGAGGCCACCCGAAACGAAGTGGTAACATTCCCACGGTATTCCACCATGTTTTCCACCTTCCGCCTTCCGCCTTCCACCTTTTTATGAGCTCCCCCGTTATCATCTTTGACCTCGGCAAGGTGCTGGTGGATTTTGATTACGCCATCGCCGCGCGCAAGATTGCCGCGCGCAGTTCCCAGGCCCCGGCGGATTTGCACGCCTTCCTGAGCAGCTCCCCCGCGCTGGTGGATTACGAATCCGGCCGGCTCACGCGCCAGACCTTCTACGAAGCCGTGCGCGGCGCCATCGGCTATGCCGGCGGACTGGACGAGTTCGGCGGGCACTTCGCCGACATCTTCAGCGAGATGACCGCGATGACCGCGCTGCAGGCAGAACTGCGCGGGCGCGGCTACCAGACCTATATCTTCTCCAACACCAACGACCTGGCCATCGAACATGTGAGCCGGAACTTCCCGTTCTTCGCGAACTTCGACGGCTATATTTATTCCTACGAGGTCAAGGGCATGAAACCGCACCCGGAAATCTACGCCGCGATGGAGCAGCTGTGCGGCCGGCGCGGGGCGGATCTGGTTTACCTCGACGACCGGGCGGAGAACATCGCCGCCGGCGCGGCGCGCGGCTGGCGGGCGATCCTGCACGAGACACCCGCGCAGACACGGGCGACCCTGGCCGGCTGGGGTCTGCTGTGACCCGGCGGATTACCCGCAGCGCAGCGCATTGATCACATCGGCCAGTTTCTCGGAGGGAACGGCCACTTACGACGGCGCTGACGGACAGCACCAGCGCCACCCATCCGTAACATTTGCAAGCCATTCCAGTGGTTATGGCGTCATTCCATTCATTCCGCGTAACGCCCCGCCAATCATCATCGCGAGGCTACTGAATGAGTCGTGCAGCACCACGGAATCCACCCGCGCATAATCGACGGGCAAGGCAGGATTCACAGGTTTTATCATGCAATTTTGACTTCATCACCGCCGTTAATCCGCTCGGTCAAAACATAGCACAGCGGAAACCCGCCTATTTCCGCTTTTCGCCCGGCCTATTTACAACGGAGGTTACGCCTTTGACAAAATAGGGTAAGTCGCCTGCCCTCAGGGAGGCTAGTTTGTCTCAAATCGTTGGCGGAACGTCATCGCCGGCAAACATTTTAACTCCAACCAGCATCAACAAATCGATTCACATGAAAAAAGCGCCTGTTTTCAAAACCATTGACGGCTGCGAGGCCGCCGCCTACGTGGCCTACCGCGTCAATGAGACGATGGCCATCTATCCGATCACGCCGTCCTCCCCCATCGCCGAATGGTGCGATCAGTGGGCGTCCGAGGGCAAAAAGAATCTCTGGAACACCCAGCCGGCCATCGTCGAGATGCAGAGCGAAGGCGGCGCGGTGGCCGCCGTCCACGGCATGTTGCAGACGGGCACGATGAGCACCACGTTCACGGCGTCGCAGGGCCTGCTGCTGATGATCCCGAACATGTTCAAGATCGCCGGCGAGCTGCTGCCGACGGTGTTCCACGTCACGGCCCGCACGGTGGCCACGCACGCGCTCTCCATCTTCGGCGACCACAGCGATATCATGGCCTGCCGGTCCACGGGCTGGGGCATGCTCGGCGCGGCGTCGGTGCAGGAGACGATGGACATGGCGCTGATCTCGCAGGCGGCCACGCTCCGCTCGCGCATCCCCTTCATCCATTTCTTCGACGGCTTCCGCACATCGCACGAGGTCTCGAAGATCGAGCTGCTGGACACGACGGTGATCCGCGCGCTGATCGACGATGAACTGATCGCGGCGCATCGCGCGAACTGCATGACGCCGGACAAGCCGGTGCTGCGCGGCACGGCGCAGAATCCTGATGTGTTTTTCCAGGGCCGCGAGGCGGCCAACGCGTTCTACACCGCCTGCCCGGACATCGTGCAGAAGGTGATGGACGAATTCGCGGCGCTGACGGGCCGCAGCTACAATTTATTCGATTACGTGGGTGCGCCGGACGCGGAACGCGTCATCGTGCTGATGGGTTCCGGCTGCGAGGCCGCCCACGAAGCTGTCGAACATCTGGTCGCCCAGGGCGAGAAGATCGGCATGGTGAAGGTGCGGCTGTATCGTCCGTTCGACGGCAAGCGCTTCATCCAGTCCCTGCCCGCGTCGGTCAAGCGCATCGCCGTGCTGGACCGCACGAAGGAGCCGGGCGCCACGGGCGATCCGCTGTATCAGGACGCGGTGACGGCGCTGATGGAGGAGACGGCCGCCGGCCGCTCGCATTTGAAGACGCTGCCGCAGGTGTTCACGGGCCGCTACGGCCTGTCCTCGAAGGAATTCACCCCGGCGATGGTCAAGGCGGTGTTTGACAATCTCACGGTGGCCGCGCCGAAGAACCATTTCGTGGTCGGCATCAACGATGACGTGAACCACACGAGCCTCGATTATGACGCGGGCTTTTCCACGGAGCCGGCGAACGTGGTCCGCGCGCTGTTCTTCGGCCTGGGCGCCGACGGCACGGTGGGCGCGAACAAGAATTCGATCAAGATCATCGGCGAGGAGACGAGCAACTATGCGCAGGGTTATTTCGTGTATGACTCGAAGAAATCCGGCTCGATGACGGTGTCGCATCTCCGCTTCGGTCCGCAGCCCATCCGCTCTTCCTACCTCATCACCAGCTCCAATTTTGTCGCGTGTCACTTGCCGGTGTTTCTGGAGCGCTATGAAATGCTCCGCAGCCTGGTGCCCGGCGGGACTTTCCTGTTGAACACGCCGCAGTCGAAGGAAGCCATCTGGGCCACCCTGCCGACGCCGGTGCAGCAGACCCTGCTCGCCAAGAAAGCCAAGTTCCATGTCATCAATGCCACCAAGGTTGCCCGCGAAAGCGGCATGGGCGGCCGCATCAACACCATCATGCAGGTCTGCTTCTTCGCGTTGTCCGGCGTCCTGCCGAAGGACGAGGCGATCGCGGCCATCAAGAATTCCATCAAGAAGACCTACGGCAAGAAGGGCGACGAGATCGTCAACATGAACCTGAAGGCCGTGGACAACACGCTGGCCAATCTGCACGAGGTCACCGTGCTGGACCACAAGGTCAACGGCGCCGGTCCCCTGCTCCCCTCCATCACGCCGAACGCCCCCGCCTTTGTGCGCAACGTGCTCGGCAAGATCGCCTGCGGCGACGGCGACGAACTGCCCGTCAGCGCGTTCCCGAACAACGGCTCCTTCCCGACCGCGACGGCGCAATACGAGAAGCGCAACCTCGCGCTGGAGATTCCCGTGTGGGACGAGAAGACCTGCATCCAGTGCTTGAAGTGCGTGGCCATCTGCCCGCACGCCACCATCCGCGCGAAAGTCTACCAGCCGGAGGCGCTGAAGGATGTTCCGCCGACGTTCAAGAGCTGCGACTCGCGCATCCCGGAATTCAAGGGCCAGAAATTTTCGCTGCAGGTCGCGGCGGAGGATTGCACCGGCTGCATGATCTGCGTGGACGTTTGCCCGGCCAAGAACAAGACCGAGAGCAAGCTCAAGGCCATCAACATGCGCCCGCAGCCGCCCCTGCGCGCGGCGGAAGCGGTGAACTGGGATTATTTCCTCAAGCTGCCGGAAGCCGACCGCACCAAGATCAAGTACACCTCGCTGCGCCAGCAACAGCTGCTGCAGCCCTTGTTCGAGTTCAGCGGCGCCTGCTCCGGCTGCGGCGAGACGCCTTACATCAAGATGCTCACGCAGTTGTTCGGCGACCGCATGGTCGTGGCCAATGCGACGGGCTGCTCCTCCATCTACGGCGGCAACCTGCCGACCACGCCTTACGCCACGGACAAATGCGGCCGCGGCCCGACGTGGTGCAACTCGCTGTTCGAGGACAACGCGGAGTTCGGTCTCGGCTTCCGCGTATCGATCGACCAGCAGAAACATTTCGCGGAGGAATTGCTCAAGAAAATCTCCGCGCAAGTCGGCGATGAATTGGTCACGCAAATCCTGCTGGCCGACCAGAGCGACGAAGCCGGCATCGCCAGCCAGCGCGAGCGCGTGGAAGCCCTGAAAAAGAAGCTCCCGGCCCTCGCGGCCCTGCCCGAGGCGAAGCTGCTGATTCCGCTCGCCGACCAGCTCGTGAAGAAGAGCGTGTGGATTCTCGGCGGCGACGGCTGGGCCTACGACATCGGCTACGGCGGCCTGGATCACGTCCTCGCCAGCGGCCACAACGTGAACGTGCTGGTCATGGACACGGAAGTGTATTCCAACACCGGCGGCCAGATGAGCAAATCCACCCCGCGCGGGGCGATTGCCAAGTTCGCCGCCGGCGGCAAACCGGCGGGCAAGAAAGATCTCGGCCTGATCGCCATGAGCTACGGCAATATCTACGTCGCCAGCGTGGCGATGGGCGCGAAGGACGAGCACACGTTGAAAGCGTTCATCGAGGCGGAATCCTATCCGGGACCGTCTTTGATCATCGCTTACAGCCATTGCATCGCCCACGGCATCGCGCTGGATCAAGGCATCGGCGCCAAACAGCAGAAGCTCGCGGTCGAATCCGGCCAATGGCTGCTGTATCGGTACGACCCACGGCGCGCGGAACGGGGCGAGAACCCGCTGCAACTGGACTCCAGTGCCGCGAAGTCGAAGGTGTCGGATTTCATGATGTCGGAAAACCGGTTCAAGATGCTCACGAAGAGCAAACCCGAGGATGCGAAGAAATTCTTCGCGCAATCCCAGGTGGATGCCGACCGGCGCTGGAAGTTTTACCAATTCATGTCGCAGCGCGATCCGAAGGCGGAGCTCGCCGCCGTCATTGCCGCCAAACCGGCGACCAGCACCGAAGCCTGAAACCCTTAACTCTAACGAAATAATCTTATGGATCTCACCACCAATTATCTCGGTCTGAAACTGCGTTCGCCGCTGGTCGTCTCGGCCTCGCCGCTGTCGGAGGACATTGACAATATCAAGCGCATGGAAGACGCCGGCGCGGCTGCCGTCGTGCTGTATTCGCTGTTCGAGGAACAGCTGCGGAAGGACCGGCTGGAGTTGAACGCGAACCTCCAGCAAGGCACGGAGAGCTTTGCGGAAGCCCTGTCGTATTTTCCGGAGCCGGACGAATTCCGTCTCGGGCCCGAGGAATATCTCAAGCACATCGCTGCCGCCAAGAAAGCCACGCGCATCCCGATCATCGCCAGCCTGAACGGCTCCTCGGCCGGCGGTTGGACGGAATACGCCAGGCAAATCCAGAAGGCGGGAGCCGACGCGCTGGAGTTGAACATCTATTACATCCCGACGGATATGGACCTCACCGGCACTGAGGTGGAGCTGACCTATCTGGACATCTTGAAGGCGGTGAAGGCCAATGTCACCATCCCGGTGGCGGTCAAGTTGAGTCCGTTCTTCAGCAACTTCGCCAACATGGCCAAGCGGCTCGACCAGGCGGGCGCGGACGGATTGGTTTTGTTCAACCGCTTTTACCAGCCCGACATCGAGTTGGAATCGCTGGAAGTGAAGCCGAACATTTTGTTGAGCACGCCGATGGCGGCGCGGGTGCCGCTGCGGTGGATCGCCCTGCTCCACGGAAAATTGAAGGCCAGCCTCGCGGCGACCAGCGGCATTCATCGCGCGTCCGATGCGCTCAAGATGCTGATGGTCGGCGCGGATGTGACGATGCTTTGCTCAACGATCATCCGCCACGGCATTCCGCAAATCGCGATGATCGAACGCGAACTGGTGGACTGGCTGCAAGAGCACGAATACGAATCGGTCAAGCAATTGAAGGGCAGCCTGAGCCAGAAAAATTGCGCTGAACCGGCCGCTTTCGAGCGCGCCCAATACATGAAGGCCCTGACCAGCTTCGCGCTGCCGCGGACCTGATTCCGCAGACCCCATTTAAAGAGCAACGGCCGCTGGTAACCACCCAGCGGCCGTCTTTGTCCAACCACAACCCCACCAAAATCAAAACACCTCAGCCCGGATTCCCGCCGTTTGCCGAACCGTCTGGGCAATCTGGGAAAGGACCCGCAAAGGCAAATGGCCCCACTCGGCATTCACGCCCGGTCGGGCCGCCGAATAAATTTGCACCATGGTGATCTGCGCGCCGCCAGCCTTGAGTTCCTTGAGCCGCAGCGCGTATTCACGGATCTCTTCAAACGGCGGCTCTTCGCCGTGGATGGCCGGAAACAGGCTTTGGATGATCACCGGACGCTGCCGGCCGACGAGCAGGATATTGGATAGAATTTTTTCCAGCGGCACATCGGGACGATTCACCTTGTCAATGAAAGACTGGGTTCCGCCATCGAGCTTGATCCAGACTTCGTCCGACTTGGTGAGAAATTCCAAACCGCGCAAGACCGATGGCTGATCCAGCCCCGTGCCGTTGGTATATAAAACCAACTTGAAGAATCCGCCCAGCGCGCGCACCCGGACGACGGCCTGAACCGCTTCCACAAAATTCGCCGCCAGCGTTGGTTCGCCATCACCGCTCAAAGCGACCTGGCGCAGTTGCAACAGCTCGGAGGGCAATGAATGATAAGACGGCCGCTCCGCCAACTTGCCGCTTTGGATGAAGGCGATGGTCTTGCGTAATTCCGCCGCGACCGCATCTACGTCCAACTTGGTTTCCCGCGAGGGCAGCCGGCGATCCACCTCGCAATAGGAGCAGTCAAAATTACATTTCTTATCCGGATTAACATTCACCCCGAGCGATAAACCGCGTGCCCGCGAGGAGATGACCGCATAGACAAAGCGATTGCCCAGCCAGTCTCTGGGCCGGTCAAACGCCGTCTCGCGCACGGGGACTTGATTAAAAGAAACACTGGGCTTCTTTTTCGTCACCGATGCGCCGACCGCTGTATGGATGGTTGTCGGTTCCACAATCTTCTCCCTGAAGTTAACGTCATCACATCAGTTTCAACCACACGGCTATTGTTGAATAGTTGACATATCTTGGCTCAACTTATGCAGAATGTTTTGTCACTTAATCATCCCGCCTCCGATCTTTTCGGTCGGTTGATGGATATAACATCAACCGCCAACCTACTGGTTATAAATCAGCAAATCCGCGGCAATTGTTCGCCGCTCGGCATATCCAGGATCCGGCTGATACCTAACGCGCTCTTGATCGTCACGAGCGGCGTAGCAATTTCCACAATTTCCCCGATGCGAGCGCCCGGCGCAGAAACGTCTGACTGACGGATTACCTGCAACGCCCGCTCAGCATCTCGCGCGGCGACGAAAGCAACAAATCGCCCTTCATTTGCAACGTGCAACGGGTCCAGGCCGAGAATCTCGCAGGCTGCCTGAACATCTTCGCGCACGGGGATCAGTTTTTGTTCGACCGCGATTTTCATCCCGGCCGCCTCAGCGATTTCGTTCAACGCGCTCGCCAGCCCGCCACGTGTCAAATCCCGCAGACAGTGGATCTCAATTCCCGCCGCGAGCAGTTTTAAAACGACTTCATGGACCGGGGCAGAATCACTTTCAATCCTGCTCTCGAATTCCAACCCTTCGCGCACCGCCATGATGGCCATGCCGTGCCGCCCCAAATCACCGCTGACAATAACCGCATCGCCCGGCTGCACACTCTGCGGTGAGATATTCTGTTCGTGTTCAATGACGCCAATGCCTGTTGTGTTGATAAATAATCCGTCGCCTTTTCCTTTGTCCACTACTTTGGTGTCGCCGGTAACAATTTGGACGCCGCATTTCATGGCCGCATCACGCATCGAACACACCACGCGCCACAAGGTTTCCATGGGCAATCCCTCCTCGATGATAAAGCCGCAACTCAGATACAATGGCCTCGCGCCGCTCATTGCCAGATCGTTCACCGTGCCATGAATCGCCATCGAACCAATATCGCCACCTGGAAAAAACAACGGCCGCACGACGTAGGAATCGGTTGTCATCGCCACCCGCCCCGGCGGCAGGGTGAACTGCGCTGAATCATGGCGCGTGTCCAGAATCGGATTGCCGAACGCCTTGCCGAAAAAGTTTTCCAGCAATTGATGCATCAACTTGCCGCCACCGCCGTGAGCCATGAGCACATGCGGATATTGCGAGATCGGCAGCGGACAAGCCGGGTTGAATTGTGTTGTTCGCATTTTCATCGGACAGCGTTCGTTTCTTTGACCTCCTGACGCCGATAGCGATAGTAGGCGGCACAAGCCCCCTCGCTGGAAACCATCGTCGCACCCATGGGATGTTCGGGCGTGCATTTGCCGCCGAAAGCCGGACATTCCTGCGGCTTCTTTATTCCCTGCAAGATGAGTCCCGCCAGACACTCCGCCGGCTCATCCACCTGTCGATCGGCAAGATGAAATTTTACCACCGCATCAAACTCCTTGTATTTTGCTGCCAAACCCAAGCCGCTTCGCGGGATTTCACCGATACCGCGCCATTTGCGGGGAACGATCTGGAAAACTGTTTTGATCAAGGCTTGTGCCGGTAGGTTGCCCGTGCGGCACACGGCGCGCGCATATTGGTTCTCCACTTCAGCGCGCCCCGATTCGAGCTGTTGCACGACCAGCAAAATCCCCTGCAAGATATCCAGGGGTTCAAAACCCGTGACCACCATCGGCACCCGATATTTTTGGACCAGCGGAAAATATTCTTCATAGCCCATCACCGCGCAGACATGTCCGGCGGCAAGAAATGCCTGCACGCGGCAATCGGGGGAAGTCATCAAAGCTTCGATGGCTGGCGGCACGAGCACATGGGAAACTAGCATCGAGAAATTCTTCAAACCTTTTTGCGCCGCCTGAAAAACCGCCATCGCCGTCGCCGGCGCAGTTGTTTCAAAGCCAACCCCAAAGAAGACCACTTCTTTCTCGGGGTTTTGCTCGGCAATTTTTACGGCGTCCAGCGGCGAATAGACAATGCGGACATCGCCGCCGCCGCCCTTGACTGAGAGCAAATCCGTCGTGCTGCCCGGCACGCGCAGCATGTCGCCAAATGAGGTGAAGATGACCTCCGGCCTGGCGGCGATTTCCAGTGCTTGATCAATCACCTCCAAGGGGGTCACGCAAACCGGGCAGCCCGGCCCGTGAATCAATTCGATTTGCTTCGGCAGCAATTCATCAATGCCAAACTTGACGATGGCGTGCGTCTGGCCGCCACATACTTCCATGATTCGCCACGGCTGGGTCGTGATCCGCTGAATTTCCCGGACCAACTTCTGCGCCAGCCCGGCGTCCCGATATTCATCCATGAATTTCATGGGGCGGGCTCCTTCAACTCGCCGAGTTCGCCGATTTTTTCCAAATATTCAAACACTTTCTGCGCCTCGCCCTCATCTACTTTGCTGAGGGCAAAGCCGACGTGGACAATGACGTAATCACCGATGTTCACCTCCGGCACATATGCCAGGCTAACGGACTTTACGACGCCGGAGAAATCAATCCGTCCCATCCGCGTCAGCGGGTCATCGCCGCTAATGCTCACCACTTTTCCTGGAATGGCTAGACACATACATTATTCGAGTTTCAACTGATTTCGCGCCGCGTAGATCTGCCCCAAGGCAATGCCCCCGTCATTCGGAGGCACCCGCTGATGCCAATACGGCTCGAATTTTTCTTCGCGCAGGCGGGTCACCATGCGCTCGATCAAGTAACGATTCTGGAAACACCCGCCGCTCAAAACAACGCGCGATTCGCCCAACCGTTTAGATACCGTTATCACCGCCTCGGCCAGGGTATTATGAAACTTTGCCGATATTTTTCCGACGGGAACCCCTCCACGAACATCCGCCAAAATGGCTGGCACCATATTCGACCAGTCGAGTTGAAGCGAATGTTGCCGGGTCACTAGCGGCAAGTGATAGGTTTCACTGGTTTCAATTCCGTTTATGGCAAATTCCAATTCCATTGCCGCCTGCCCCTCATACTTCATGTGCTGTTGTAAATCGGCGAGCGAGGCAACGGCGTCAAACAAGCGACCAACACTGGAGGTTAGCGGAGAATTGAACCCGCGCTGCAACATGCCTTTTATGGTGATTGACTCAACCGGCGGCATCTCCCGCAAGGGGGGCAAATGATTCATCTCAAAGGCCGCCTCGCCATATAATTCGTAAAGCAAACCCAATGCGGCCCGACGAGGTTCTTTTACAGCCTTGTCGCCGCCCGGCAACCGGAATGGCCGCAGATGCGCGATGCGCTCAACCTGATAATCGCTAACGTGGAAAAACTCGCCGCCCCAGATGGTGCCATCCGTTCCGTAACCGGTGCCATCCCAGGCAATCCCAAGTGCCGGCAGCGCGACTTCGTTCTCGGCGACGCAGGACAACACATGAGCAACGTGATGCTGAACTGCATACATGCTTTTACCAGTCTCGCCGGCGAACTTGGTCGAGAGGTAATCCGGATGCATATCGGCCGCGACCATCTCCGGACTGGCGTCATAAAGTTTAGGCAAATCCACCACACCTTGTCTAAAGGCTTGATTAGCCTGCTCCGTTTCCAAATCTCCGATGTGTTGGCTGATGAACGCATTTCCGCCAACGGCAAGCGCGATGGAGTTCTTTAAATGTGCGCCAACCGCAAGAACCACTTGGGATTTGGCATCCGGGTTCGGGGACTTAATTTGAACCGGCAACGGCGCAAATCCGCGCGCACGGCGTAGAACCATTTCACGGCCAAGCATCACGCGAACTATGGAATCATCCATGTGCCGGACAATGGGACGATTGTGGACCAGAAAAACATCGGCTAGTCCATGCAGCCGTTTCAACGCCTCATGCTCATCGAGGCAAATCGGTTCGTCGCTCAGGTTGCCACTCGTGGCCACGACCGGAAAATCCAATTCCAAAAGCAGCAGATGATGCAGCGGATTGGAGGGCAGCAACACCCCGAGATTTGGATTGCCCGGCGCCACGCCCGGCGCAATTTTTGATTGATGGCGCTTGTCCTTCTTGAGCAACACGATGGGTGCCTCCGGCGAACGTAGCACCCGTTCTTCCAGATCGGATACGTCGCAAGCGGCTTTTACGGAAGAAATAGTCGGAAACATCAGCGCGAAGGGTTTTTCCTCCCGATGTTTTCGGGCGCGCAAACGGCAAACTGCTTGTTCATTGCGAGCGTCGACCAAGAGATGAAATCCACCCACCCCTTTGACGGCGACTATCCGGCCTCGCCGGACCGCATTGGCCGCCGCCAGCAACGCCTCATTGCCGCCGAACATGATTTCCCCCGTCGCGCTCCAAAGCTCCACGCGTGGCCCGCAGACCGGACAAGCATTCGGTTGTGCGTGGAAGCGCCGATCGCGCGGATTATCATATTCCGACTGGCACGCGGGACACATCGTGAATTGCCTCATCGAGGTATTGGCCCGGTCATAAGGCAACGCCTTGATGATGCTGAAACGTGGTCCGCAGTTGGTGCAGTTGGTGAACGGATAGCGAAAACGCCGGTTGCTCGCATCCAGCATATCGCGCAGGCAATCGGGACACGTTGCAATGTCCGGCAGGACAAACGCTGACTTGCCGCCGGTTTTGTCACTCTGGCGAATTTCAAAGTTCCGGAATCCGACCGCGTCGAGCCAGGAGGATTCGAGGCTTTGAACAAAACTCCGCGGCGGCTTTTCGTTGATGAGGCGCGCCAGAAATATTTCAAGCGTTGCGCGCTGGCCTTCGACTTCGAGGGTGACACCTTGCGGCGAATTATTCACCCAGCCGGTGAGTTTCAAAACTTCTGCGAGCCGAAAAACAAACGGCCGGAACCCCACGCCTTGAACCGCGCCGCAAATCGCCACCTTGAGCCGCACTTTCGGATGAGCAGGTGAACGGGAAATCAATTCCCGGTCAAACCTCGGTCGCCCAACTGGATTGAGGAGCGTGTGCGGCTTCACCCGCATAGCTTACGCCGCCAGGGGAAATGCCGCTTTGCGTAAGTTGCCGATAGATGGGCTTTTGTTGGTATTCCTGGGACTATAAATATCAGCCAGGCGCTTGATTTCGGCGACGGCAGAATGAAATCCCGCTTCCGCGGCGGATGAGTAATCTGTTCCGAATCCCAGATGAATCGCCGGTATCGTTAGCCACCAGGCTTCCGGCACGCGGCCGAAGACATCCCGCGACAGGGCCAGCATTGTGCGTGGGTCAGCGGCGTGCGCCATCAGCTGTGAGGTTTCGCCGGGTTCCAGTTTCCGGAAATGCACGCCATCAATCCGGTCCACGGCGGCATCCACGAAAATCACACGGCGGGCACGGGAAATCGGATCGGCGTGTTCGGGCGAAAGCAGCTGGCAGACGAGCGTCTGAACACCGGGCAAGTTCAAAGCTTCAATCGCTTCCGCCACGCGCGGGCCGACTCCGTCATCGCGGCGCAACGAATTCCCGTAGCCGATGACAAGTAGTTCAGCTCCAATAGCGGCTGGCGATTCAAGGTTCATAAACATTCGCCGACGGAGAAGTAACCAACCAGAAACTTCCCCGCCGGCATTGTTTTGTCCAACTCAACAAGGACAAATCTTTAGCTCCGCATGGCTTCGTTCAGCACTTTCCCATCCGGCGCGATCAACTGGACATGCAGCGGCATTTGCCCGACCGCATGGGTGGAACAACTCAAACACGGGTCGTAACAGCGGATGCCGTGCTCAACACGGTTAAGCATGGCTTCGGGAATTTCGGCTCCGTGAACGTAATGCCGGGCGATTTGGGCGACGGTCTGGTTCATCGCCAGGTTATTCTGGCCGGTGGCCACGATGAGGTTGACATTTTTCAGCAGGCCATCACGGTCCACCGTGTAATCATGGAACAACGTGCCGCGTGGGGCTTCGCTCGCACCAACGCCGCGCAGGCTGTTGATGCCGGCATCGGCACGCAGATAATCGCTGGAGAGCTCCGGGTCATCCATATAGCGCTCGATGTATTCAAGCGACGCCAGAATCTCGATGAGCCGCGCATAGTGATACAGGAATGACGACGTGACCGCACCGCGGCCCAATTTCTTGAAGAGCTTCAGCTCGGCGTCCGCCTTCGGCACCCCCATTTGCTCGGCAACGTTGAGCCGTGCGAGCGGACCAACGCGATAAATACCTTCGGGAAAGCCGAGCGGCAGGTAATAGGGTGATTTCAGATAAGACGAGTTCTGCACCGACTCGCCGATATAATCCTTGTAATTCGCGGGGTCAATCTGGTCGGCGATGATGCTGCCGCTGCTGTCGGAGAATCGCAATTTGCCGCCATGATGTTCCCAGGTGCCGTCGGGCGCGACCAGCCCCATAAACAGCGATGGGAAATTCCCAAAAATCTGGATCTCCCGCCCGTGCGTCTTCATCGTTTTTTTCCAGAGGTCGAACGCCACTTTCGTCGTGGCAAAGGCTTCGGGCAGCCAGGCCTTGATCCGGTCGCGGCCTTCGGCTGACAAACTGGAACGCACCCCGCCGGGCACGGCCCATGCCGGATGAACTTTTTTTGCGCCAAGAATCTCAATGATCTCCTGCCCGAACTGCCGGAGCCGGATGCCAGCGCGGGCCAGTTCCTTGTTCGCGGCAATGATGCCGAAAACATTGCGTTGGGCGGGCGGCGTGTCCCAGCCGAGCAAAAAATCCGGCGCGCTCAGGTGGAAGAAGCTCAGAGCATGGCTTTGCACGAACTGGCCGAGGTTCATGAGCCGGCGCAACTTGTCGGCGGCGGGCGGGATGTTGACTGACATGATGGCGTCGCCGGCCTTGGCGGACGCGAGCGTATGGCTCACCGGACAAATGCCACAGATGCGCTGGGTGATGCCGGGCATTTCCGAATAGGGCCGCCCCTCGCAGAATTTCTCGAAGCCGCGAAATTCAACGACGTGAAACTCCGCGTCGGCGACGTTGCCGGCGTCGTCCATGTAAATACTGATTTTGGCGTGCCCCTCGATACGGGTCACGGGATCAATAACAATTCGCTTGGACATAAAAATATTTCAACCAAATTTCAACTGCGTGCCTTCGAGTTTCGGCGCCGCGCCGCTCAGCACCTGAACGAGCAGCGCCTTGATGCGATCTGCCGGCGGCGGGCAGCCCGGCAGAAATAATTCGACATGGACGACCTCGTGAACCGGCAATACGCGCTCCAGCAGCAGCGGCACGATGCCGTCCGCCTTGGGTTTGACCGGATTGAATTGCGCGTTGTCGATGTAGGCGCGCTGCAGCACACTTTCACTGTTGCCCAGACCAAGTTGATTGCGCATGGCGGGCACGTTGGCGGTCACGGCGCAGTCGCCGAAGGAGACCAGCACTTTGGTCCGGGCGCGGATTTTGTGGATCAGTTCGAGATTATCATCGTTGCAAACCGCCCCCTCGATGAGGCAGACGTCCACCCCTTCGGGATACTCCTTCACATCCGCGATGGGACTGAAGACGATTTCAATTTTATCCGCGATATCAATGAGGAACTCATCGAGGTCGAGGAATGACATGTGGCAGCCGGCGCAACCGCCGAGCCAGACCGTGGCGATTTTTAAGCGTTCCATTGTTTTTTCTCCCGGGCGTTGACGATGAATTCGAGTTTGTCGCGGTCGCGTTCCGATTCGCCCACCGCCGAGCCTTTTTTGAACAATGCGCCGGTGGGACAGGACATGACGCATTTGCCGCATTCGGTGCAACTCTCGGAATCGCCCCACGCCTGGTTGAGATCGGTGATGATTTTGGACAGGCCGCCGCGGCCGGATACATTCTTCGTGCCCGCGCCTTCGATGTGCCAGCAGACGCGCACGCAGCGCGTGCAGAGAATGCAACGGTTGTGATCCATGCCGAACAGCCGGTGTGTGATGTCCACGTTCCATTTCGGAAACGTGTATTCATAGCGGACATGATCCATGCCCTGGCCGTAGGCGAGCGATTGCAATTCACAGTGGCCATTGGCCACGCACACCGCGCAGACGTGATTGCGCTCGGCGAATAACAGCTCCAGCGTCATGCGCCGGTATTTGCGGAGTCGCTCGGTGTCGGTGGATACCTCCATGCCCTCGGCGACTTTCAGCGTGCAGGCCGGCAGCAGTTTCGGCGTGCCCGCCACCTCGACGAGACACAGGCGGCAGGCGCCGATGTCATAAACGCCCTCGAGATGGCAGAGCGTGGGAATCTTGATGCCGGCCTCGGTCGCAGCCTGCAAAATCGTCTCGCCCTCCTCGGCAGTGATCTGCTTTCCGTCAATAGTCAGTGTCTTGGCGGCCATATAATTATTTGGTGGCGGTTTCAGGCTGGTTCACGCCCGGACCGAATGTGTCGGGCTGGAGCAACTCCTCGTATTCGTTGCGGAAAAACCGCAGCGTGCTCATTGTGGGATTCGGCGCGGTCTGGCCGAGGCCGCACAAACTGGTATTGCGCACCATGTCGCAGAGTTCTTCCAGCTTCGCCAGGTCGCGCGCCGTGGCTTTGCGTTTGAGGATCTTGTCGAGAATGTTGTGCATCTGCACCGTGCCCGCGCGGCAGGGAATGCATTTGCCGCAGGATTCATCCATGCAGAATTCCATGAAGAACCGCGCCACGTCCACCATCCGGGTGGTTTCATCCATCACAATCATGCCGCCGGAACCCATGATGGAACCAAGCTTGCCGAGTGATTCATAATCCACCGGCGTGTCGAGATGCTGTGACGGAATGCAGCCGCCGGACGGTCCGCCGGTCTGCACCGCCTTGATCTTGCCGCCGTCGGGAGCGCCCCCGCCCATCTCCTCGACGATCGTGCGGAGCGGCGTGCCCATCGGCACTTCAATCAGGCCGGTGTTCTTGATCTTGCCGGCGAGCGCGAACACTTTCGTGCCTTTGCTTTTTTCCGTGCCGATGCCGGCGAACCATTCCGCGCCGTTGCGGTATATCGCGGGAACATTGGCAAACGTCTCGACATTGTTCAGCAGCGTCGGACAGCCGAACAATCCGCTTTCCGCCGGGAACGGCGGGCGCGGTCGCGGCGTGCCGCGCTTGCCTTCGACGGACATCATCAACGCGGTTTCCTCGCCGCAGACAAACGCGCCGGCACCGATGCGGATTTCGATATTAAAATTGAACGGCGTTTCAAAGACGCCCGCGCCCAGCAAGCCCATCGTCTTCGCCTGTTTGATGGCAAGTTGCAGCCGCGAAATGGCGAGCGGATATTCGGCGCGCACATAGATATAGCCCTGATCGGCGCCGACCGCATAGGCCGCGATCGCCATGCCTTCGAGCACGCTGTGCGGGTCGCTTTCCAGCACGCTGCGATCCATGAAGGCACCGGGGTCGCCTTCGTCGGCATTACAGATCACATATTTTTTCGCGCCGGACGACTTGGCTACCGTGCCCCATTTGAGGCCGGTCGGAAAACCCGCACCGCCGCGGCCGCGCAAGCCGCTCTTGGTCATGGCCTCCACCACGTCCTTCGGCGTCATTTCGTTCAGGACTTCGTGCAGCGCGAGATAACCATCCGCCGCGATATAGCTCTCGATGCGCTCGGGATTCACGCTGCCGCTGTTTGCCAGCACGATGGAAAACTGTTTTTTGAAAAAGGCGGCGTCCGGATCCGTTTTCTCAACGTCCGCCTTGCCCCCCTTGAGCGCCGTAATAATGGACGGGGCATTTTCGGGTGTCACTTTGATATAAAGTTCGTTCTGCGGATCCACGGCCACCAGCGGACCTTCGCAACACAATTTCATGCAGCCGACGCCCCGCACTTCGACTTCATTCTGCAGCCCCGCCTCGGCAACGGCTTTGTCCAGCTGCTCTTTCACGCCGGTCGAGTTGGAAGAAATGCAGCCGGCCGCCAGGCAGCAGCGCAGCACGATTTTCTTCTGCGCGGACAATTCCTTTTCTTTTACCTGAATAAGGTCGTTGAGAATCATGATTTCACCCACTTGTTGATATGTTCCATGGTGGATTCAGGCGTCTGGCGCGGCGTGACCGCACCGTCATAAACCACGGCCGGCGCGATGCCGCACGCGCCGATGCAGCGGGCGGTGAGCAGCGAAACCCGGTTGTCCGCGGTGGTTTCGCCGGGCTTGATCTGCAACTGGTTCTGCACGGCTTCCACCACCTTGTCCGCGCCTTTGACGTAGCACGCCGTGCCCATGCAAACCACGCAGGTGTGTTCGCCTTTGGGTTTGAGCGTGAAAAAATGGTAAAATGTCGCCACGCCATAAACGCGGCTCGGCGGTAACTTCAGCTTGTGGGAGATGAACAGCAGCAGGTCGTCCTCGAGATAGCCAAACAACTCCTGCGCTTTGTGCAGCACCTCGATCAGGGCGTCATGCCGGAACTGGTGCTTCTTCATGTGCACTTCAAGAATCTTGAAGCGCTTATCGCCGCTGCCATGCTTCAGGTCGGCAGCCGGTTTGACGGGCGGATTTTCGACGGTGGTAGAAATGGCACTCATAAATTCCCCAACATCCACAATTAGTCTGAGCATGCTGAGGTCTTTTTTAGATTAGGTCTTTTTATTTTTGATGCCCCACCTGAATTGTCAAATTCAGACCGCCAATTGCTCTCCTTCCAATCGCTCTTTCGGTTCCAGCCAACCTATTCCCAACAAAAATTGTTGTCCCAACCGGACATCTTCCCAACCGCTTCTAGCGGGCCAGCCAAACCCCGCAGCGATCGTTCCACCCTTGTTTAACAATGGTTCTGCGCCTGCCAACTGGCCATAAACGGGTCCCACCACCAACTTTGCCGCACCAAAATACGCATGATTAATGTCAAGATTGGGAAAGCCCTTTTCCACCACATCCATCAGATTCATACTGCGGAAAGCGTTTATGTTTTAGTTGCCGTTATGCCACAAACCGCCGGCTGCCAACTAAATCCGGTCTGACGGGATGGGGCGGCAGTGTTATCAACGGTTGGATCATGGACGCTGTTTCCGGCACGCGGGCCGCAGTTTAATAATTGTCCTTTTATAAATTATGCATATTAAGAAGTTCCTTCAGCCGGTCGCGATGGCGGCCGTCTTTCTTGCCACCTCCACCGCCTTGCGCGCCAGCGAGGCCGACTTGAAGATTCCCCCGCTCGACGCGGTGAAATTTGATGGCCTGTTCGGCGTCAGCGGGGTTTCGCTGATGTATTTCGGCATCGTGATGTGCGCCATCGGCGTCGTGTTCGGGCTCGTGCAATATCAGCAGACGCGCGCCCTGCCCGTCCACAAGTCCATGTCGGATGTCTCCCAGACGATCTGGGAGACCTGCAAAACCTACCTGTTTCAGCAGGGGAAATTCCTGGCCGTCCTCTGGCTGCTCATCGGCAGCTGCATCTTTTTCTATTTCAAGATTCTGGAAAACAAAAGTTTCAACGACGTCGCCGTCATCCTCGTCGCGTCGGTGCTCGGCATCCTCGGCAGCTACGGCGTGGCCTGGTTCGGCATCCGCATCAATACCACGGCCAATTCCCGCACCTCCTTCGCCGCGCTGAAAGGCTCGCCGGTCAACGTCGCGGGCATCCCGCTGCGCTCGGGCATGAGCGTCGGCTTGCTGCTCGTCTCGGTGGAATTGTTCTTCATGATCTGCATCCTGATTTTCCTGCCGAACAAGCTCGTCGGCCCCTGCTTCATCGGCTTCGCCATCGGCGAATCGCTCGGCGCCTCCGTGCTCCGCATCTGCGGCGGCATCTTCACCAAGATCGCCGACATCGGTTCCGACCTGATGAAGATTGTGTTCAAGCTCCCCGAAGATGATCCGAAGAATCCCGGCGTCATCGCGGATTGCACCGGCGACAATGCCGGCGATTCCGTCGGCCCGACGGCGGACGGCTTTGAAACTTACGGCGTCACCGGCGTGGCGCTCATCGCGTTCCTCGCGCTGGCGCTCGCGGCGCCGGAATCGCAGGCCACCTGCGCCACGCTCATCATCTGGCTCTTCGTCATGCGCGCCCTGATGATTGTGACCTCGCTCGCCTCGTATTTCCTGAACGAAGGCATCACCAACGCCAAGTTCGGCGGCAAAAAAGATTTCGACTTCGAAGCGCCGCTCACGCACCTCGTGTGGATCACCTCGGCCATTTCCATCGTCGTGACGTTCGTGGCCAGCTACGTTCTGCTCGCGAAACAAACCGGCATCGACGGCAACCTCTGGTGGGTGCTCTCCGTGATCATTTCCTGCGGCACGGTGGCCGGCGCGGTCATTCCCGAATTCACCAAGATCTTCACCAGCACCAAATCGCAGCACGTCAAGGAGGTCACCACCTGCTCCAAGCACGGCGGCGCGTCGCTGAACATCCTCTCCGGCTTCGTCGCCGGCAACTTCTCCGCCTTCTGGATGGGCTTTGTCATCCTCGGCCTGATGTTCTGCGCCTGCCTGCTCGCCACCTACACCGATTCGCCCATCGTCGCGCTCATGCCGGCGCAGTTCAAATTCGCCGCGCCCATCTTTGCCTTCGGGCTCGTGGCCTTCGGCTTCCTCGGCATGGGGCCGGTGACCATTGCCGTGGACAGCTACGGCCCGGTGACCGACAACGCCCAGTCCGTTTACGAATTGAGCCGCATCGAGGCCCAGCCCAACATCACCAACGAAATCATGACCAAATTCGGCTTCCAGCCGGACTTCGAAAACGCCAAACATTTGCTCGAAAAGAACGACGGCGCGGGCAACACCTTCAAGGCCACCGCCAAGCCCGTGCTCATCGGCACCGCCGTCGTCGGCGCGACCACCATGGTGTTCGGCATCATCATGCTGCTCCAGAAAATGTATGAAGCCCAGGTGCTCTCCGGCGTCGCCGGTCCGTTCAAGCCCGTCATCGAGGCCTTGAGCGTCGTCCAGCCCGAAATCATTCTCGGCCTGCTCATGGGCGGCTCGGTCATTTACTGGTTCACCGGCGCCAGCACGCAGGCCGTCGTCACCGGCGCCTATCGCGCGGTCGTTTATATCCAGGACCACATGAAGCTCGACGCCACCACGGCCTCCGAGGAGGACAGCAAGGAAGTCGTCCGCATCTGCACCGTCTACGCGCAGAAGGGCATGTGGAACATCTTCATCGTCATCTTCTGCCTCGCGCTGGCGCTGGCGTTTTTCAACCCCTACTTCTTCATCGGCTACCTCGTCGGCATCGCCTTCTTCGGCTTGTTCCAGGCCATCTTCATGGCCAATGCCGGCGGCGCGTGGGACAACGCCAAGAAAATCGTCGAAGTGGATCTCCGCCAGAAAGGCACGCCGCTCCACGCCGCCACCGTCGTCGGCGACACCGTGGGCGATCCGTTCAAGGACACCTCCTCCGTCGCCTTGAACCCCGTCATCAAGTTCACCACGCTCTTCGGGCTGCTCGCGGTGGAGATCGCCGTCACCATTCCGCACCAAAGCATCAAGACCCTCATCGGCGGGTTCTTCCTCATCGTGGCGCTGGTGTTCATCTACCGCTCTTTCTACGCCATGCGGATTCCCGATGAAGACCTGGACGCCGACGACACCACCATCAACCCGCCGCCGGCTCAAAAAAAAACGCCTGAATCCCTGACCACCCAGACCGGCACCGCCACGTATGTCAGCGGTTCCGGCTTGGAGATGAAGCGATAGGCGAATCGCCCGATATCAATCACCGCGCACGGGCCACCGTGCGCGGTTTTGTTTGGTGGGTAAATCGCTTGCGACCTGAACGCCGCCGCTGCCGCGCAAAGTTCCTCCCCGCGCCGGCCGCCGGGGCTCCCGGCCGCCGCCTAGACGTAGAGCGCCGACTGCAATTCGCGCAGCAGCACGCCCGTGAATGGATACCGCCGGTCCGGCTCGCGCTCGAGACATTTCCCGACCACCTTTTCCAGCGCCGGCGGCACCCCGGGATTCAGTTCGCGCAGCGGCACCGGCCCGGCCTCCGCCAATTGCGCCGCCAGGATCTCCCCCGGCGAATCCCCGGGGAACGGCTTCTTATTCGTCAGCAGCTCATACGCCGCCACGCCATAGGCGAAGATGTCCGCGCGCCCGTCGATCCCCTGCCGCTGCAACTGTTCCGGCGCCATGTAGCCCGGCGTGCCCGGATTCTTGGAAAATTTCACCGGCCGCTCCGGCAGCGGCTGCGCCATGTCGAAATCGATCAGCCGCACCGCGCCGTTGCGCGACACCAGGACGTTCTCCGGCTTGAAATCCAGGTGCATGTAGCCGTTCTCGTGCACATCATTCAGGCCCGCCGCCATATCAATGAGGATCTGCGCCACATTTTCCGTCAACAGCGGGTCCTGCCGCGCAAACAGCGACTTCAAATTCTCCGCCTCCACGTAATCCATCAGCAGATAATCGCCCCCGTGCTCCACATAGCCCACAATGTTGTCGCTGCCGCTCAATTGGGCGAGGATCTGATTGCCGCGGGCGAAGCGGCGGCGGGCCGTGAAGTTGAAGCGCAGCTCCTTTTTCAACCGGCGGAGGGCATAGACCTTGCCGCGGGCATCCGCCGCCAGCCAGATATCCGCCATGCCGCCGCTGTTGAGCAATTCGCGCAGATAAAACCGGCCGAACTTCTCCGGCCCGATCTCCGCCTCATTGGGTAAACCGCGCGCCATGAAAAATCTGTAACACACGAACCGCCCCGCCGCGAACAAAAGTTTTGGCCTCAGCGCCAAAAATCATGGGCTCCGGCCAATAGTTGGGCCACATCGCGTCCGGGCTCAAAAGCAATCTCACAACAAGGCTGACTTGTATTTATCAATCAACAAAAGAGTCACACCCAAAATGGTCTCAGCGACAATAAAAACAACTCCCGGCCAATGCAACAGTGGCACGCCAAAGAAAAAGCCAAACCACAGGCCGATGCAAATGACGGGTATCTTCCAGCCGTCAGTAAACCACAGCTTGATCGCTGCCACCCAGAAAATGCCAAGTGCTATGGTGCCAAAAGGTATCATGCCAATTATTTATCAATGCGGCTTAACGAAAAAAACCTGAGCCGTGCCCGCCTCGCGGCGCGACTGGCAACCGAAACAAAAACCGCAGTTCAGCTTTGGCTCTGGTGAATGGGTGGGCAACTCGTCTCTCATCTCAAAAGCTTTAAAGCCTCAATAATTAATCCAACTAAAATAACAACAGCAACGAACAACCAAACAAAAACTGCGACTCTATAATTCCAAGGGTGTGTGCTTTTCTCAATGTTAGACCAATCTGCCGGATTCTTGATTCGCTGGCGTCGTGTGCCTGAAAGCAACATCAACACACAAAATAAAAGCGAAACCATCCCGGCCAAAATCAAAGTGATGTCTCTGCCTTGCATGACGCGAATGATGCCTACCGTAAAAAACCGGGCCCTGCCTTCCTCGCGGCGTGAACCGCGGTCTTGGCCGACAGCCACCGTCCGCCATCTGGCATTGGCTCCGGTGAATGGTTAGTCGGCTGGGTCATCGGATGCCAAATTCTTGGTGTTTTTCTTATCGGGCGTGGGAAATGCCAAATGCACAAAAACAACACCCAGGATGATGCCGTAAATAATGGGTGCGTTGATACCAAAGTGCCAATAATAGTTCAACCATGTGGATGCTCCAAAATAATGACCAAGAATAAAAGCAAACACACTCACCAACGCCATCCTCCTCGGAAGAATGGATACGATAATGAAGACCGCCGAGATATAAACCAACTCGGTAAGTATAAAAGTCGATAGACCGTGGCTAAAGAAATACCGAAAGAAGCCATTGCCCTCACGCACGTTGTGAGGATGATGCCAGTAAGAACTTGGCTGGCCAAAGAGTGTAATGCCGAAGTCGAAAAGCATCGTGCAGACCATGACCCAACGAAGACGTCTGACTACTGCATCGGTGGAAAATTTCATAAATCAATAAACGAGTGCAAGCAGCTTAATGAAAAAAAGCAGAACCGCGAGAGCGATCACGGTTCGTGAAACGAACGGTTCATTTGGGGCACCCAACTCGTGGCCGCGTTGGGAACGCCAACTGCCAGCGCCATCAGGCTTTGGCTCCGGTGAATGGTTAGGCCGATGATGGGGTCTCATCTTTTGTCTCTGGCTTATGGTCTGGCTCAAACAGCCCAGAAATTGGCGGCTTCTCCATCTGAGCCTGCGGTCCAAAAATGAGATACAAAACGAGACCGACCAAGTTTAAAGAGCAAAGAACGACAACCCAGCAAATCTTTGTAACGCCGTCCAAATCGGTGCGCTTCAAAAGAAATATCAGTGCCGTGAGCCATAGAAGCAGAAAAAATATAGCCGCTACAATTCGCAAAGCACCAAGTTCAAATGAGAACTTCATAGTTAATCGGCTTAACTAGTTATTATTCTAAATTAATGGGTCCTAACCTGTCGGCTGGTTTCGACCTTATTCCCGCCCCTCCGCCGTGTCGAGTGTATTTTAAGCAGCCGTTCATCGCTGGCTGGTCGGCACCCAAGCCCCCGTCTTGTTTCGTCCCAAAGGGACCACCCGACAATAGCCCGGCGTTTCAACGCCGGGTGTGCCGTCAGGAAATTCCTCGTCCCAGCGGGACGACTGAAAACCTCAGCCATCTCTCCGGGACTGGATGGTCGTGAGCCCGCACCCCGGTATTGAAATGCCGGGCTATTCTCACCGGTTCCTCCGGAACCATTGTTTCGCCGCCAAATCTCCCAACCAACAGCGATGTTGCCTTTGGCACGCCGAGGCCATGCCCGCCGCCGCTGTTGAGCAATTCGCGCAGATAAAACCGGCCGAACTTCTCCGGCCCGATCTCCGCCTCATTGGGTAAACCGCGCGCCATGAAAAATCTGCAACACACGAACCGCCCCGCCGCGAACAAAAGTTTTGCTACATTTTTATTTTCCACCAGAGACGTAATAAATAAATTCACCCCATGGCCGGCCTGCTTACCGATGCCCTGAACCTGATGTATCCGCCCGTCTGCCAGCTGTGCCATGAGCAGCGCGCGGCGGCGTCCGACGGTTTCGTGTGCGGCGATTGCCAGTCGCGCGTCCGGTTCATCCGCCCGCCGTTCTGCGAACGCTGCGGCCTGCCGTTCCCCGGCGAAATCACCGCGCCGTTCACTTGCACGAATTGTCGCGAGCTGGAATTTCAGTTCACGTCCGCCCGCTCGGCGGTGGTGGCCCACGGCGTGGTCTTGGAGGCCATTCACCGTTTCAAATATTCCGGGGCGCTGTGGTTTGAGCCTTTTCTCGCGGACCTGCTCATCCGGGCGGCCGCGCCGGCGTTGCAGGCCGGGACCGCGTGGGACGGCCTGGTGCCGGTGCCGCTCCATCCGGTGAAACAGCGGGAACGCGGGTTCAATCAGGCGACGCGCCTCGCCCGGCGGCTCGCCCGCGCGGCGAACGTGCCGCTGCGGGCAAATCTCCTGCGCCGCGTGCAGGCCACGGCGACACAGACGTTGCTGTCGCGGCCGGAGCGGGCGGCGAACATGCGGCACGCCTTTGCGGGGCCGGCGGCCGGACGGCTGGCCGGGCAGCGCCTGGTGCTGGTGGACGACGTCTTCACGACGGGCGCGACGACGAATGCATGCGCGGCGGCCTTGCGGGCGGCGGGCGCGGCGGAGGTCGCTGTCTGGACAGTTGCGCGCGGACTGTGAATTTCATACTATCAGGCGTTCATGGATACCACTTCGTTCATCAAGAAGACTATCGGCGGTGTGACGCAGGTTGAGCCGGCGTTGACGCCGCACCCGGCGAACGCCGAGCAGGCGACGTTTGCCAAAAAGCCCAAGCTGGGCGAGAGCAAGTCCAAGAAACGGGAGATTCCCGAAGGTTTGTGGACGAAATGTCCGTCCTGCGCCGCGATGATTTTCGACAAGGAGCTGGATGAGAATCTCCAGGTCTGCCCGAAGTGCCAGCATCATTTCCCCATCGCCTCGCGCGAGCGCATCCATTCCCTCGTGGAAACCTGCACGTTTGAGGAAATGGACGCGGAGATGACGAGCGTGGACGTGCTGAAGTTCGCCAGCTATAAGAGCAAGCTCGAACGCGACCGCAAGGCGACCATGCTCAAGGACGCGGCCGTCACGGGCATCGGCAAGATCGGCGCGCACCAGGTTGCGCTCGGCGTGATGGATTTCCGGTTCATGGGCGGCTCGATGGGGGCGGTCGTGGGCGAGAAATTGACGCGGCTGATTGAGCGCGGCACGGAAGGTCGCTGGCCGGTGATCATCGTCTCCACCAGCGGCGGCGCGCGGATGCAGGAAGGGGTGTTCAGCCTGATGCAGATGGCGAAAACCGCCGCCGCGCTGGCGCGGCACGGGCAGCAGCGGTTGCCGTATATCAGCTTTCTGACGAACAACAGCTACGGCGGGGTGATGGCGAGCTACGCCGCGTTGGGCGATTTGAACCTCGCGGAGCCGGGGGCGATGATCGGGTTCGCCGGACCGCGCGTCATCAAGGACACGACGCACGCGGATTTGCCGCCGGGCTTCCAGACGGCGGAATTTCTGCTCGACCACGGGCTCATCGACGCCATCGTGCCGCGCAAAGGCGCGAAGGATCAGCTCATCAAATATCTCGACTACTTCGCCGGCGGCCATAAATAGCCTTCCGCCCCGGCCCGCCCGGTCCCCCGCCCCATTTGCATATCGCCGCATGACGGCGATTGACATGGCGCGCTTATTTTCGGAAATTCTGCCACTAATTTCACCAACCACATGAGCGATCCAGCCATTTCCACGGAATCCCTGCAACAAGTCGGCCGCACGTTCCCGCCCTCCGCGGCGGTCATTCAGCGCGCGCACCTGAACGCCGCGCAATTCGACGCGCTCTATCAGCGCTCGATCCGCGAGCCGGAAGCCTTCTGGCTGGAACAGGCCGCCACGCTCGACTGGTTCAAGCGACCGACCGTCGCGGGCCGGCACAACTGGGACACCGCCGCGCGCAAGATCGAGCACACGTTTTTCGCCGACGGCCAGCTGAACGTCACCGTCAACTGCCTCGATCGCCATCTCCAGACGCGCGGCCGGCAGACCGCCATCATCTGGCAGGGCGAGCCGGAGGACGACGTCAAGCACATCACCTACGCGGAACTGCACGCGGAGGTTTGCAAATTTGCCAACGTCCTGAAATCCCTCGGCATCAAAAAGGGCGACCGCGTGGCGATCTACATGCCGATGATCCCCGAAGCCGCCGTCGCGATGCTCGGCTGCGCGCGCATCGGGGCGATCCATTCGGTGGTGTTCGGCGGGTTCAGCTCCGATTCGCTCGCCGGGCGCATCAATGATTCCGAATGCAAGCTGCTCATCACGGCGAACGTCTCCCTGCGCGCCGGCAAGCATCTTCCGCTCAAGGAACTGGCCGACGCCGCGCTCAAACACACGCCCAGCATCGAGCACGTCATCGTCGTGCAGCGCAACGCCGAGCCGTGCCACGTCGTTCCGGTCCGCGACAAGTGGTATCACGAACTGATGGCGAAGGCTTCGGCGGATTGTCCGGCGGAAAAACTGAACGCGGAGGATTATCTCTTCATCCTTTACACGTCCGGCTCCACGGGCAAGCCCAAGGGCGTCGTGCACAGCACGGCCGGGTATCTCCTCTGGAGCGCGCTGACGCACAAATACGTGTTCGATATCCACGAGGGCGACGTTTATTTCTGCACGGCGGACATCGGCTGGGTCACCGGCCACAGCTATGTCGTCTACGGCCCGCTTTGCAACGGCGGCACCACGCTCATGTTCGAAGGCGTGCCGACGTATCCGGATGCCGGCCGCTTCTGGAAGATCGTCGAGAAGTTCAAGGTCACCTCCTTCTATACCGCGCCCACCGCCATCCGCGCGCTCATCCGCCTCGGCGATGAATGGCCGGCCAAATATGATCTAAGTTCGCTCCGCGTGCTCGGCTCCGTCGGCGAGCCCATCAATCCGGAAGCGTGGATGTGGTATTACAAACACATCGGCGGCAGTCATTGCCCCATTGTGGACACCTGGTGGCAGACCGAGACCGGCGGGCATCTCATCACGCCCCTGCCCGGCGTCAACACCTTGAAACCCGGCAGCGCCAGCCGCGCCTTCTTCGGCGTCGAGCCGGTGGTTTTGCGCGACGACAGCAGCGAATGCAAACCCAACGAGGGCGGCAAACTCTGCATCAAGAAACCGTGGCCCGGCATCATGCGCACGACGTGGGGCGACCATCTGCGGTTCGTGAACACCTATTTCTCGACCTACAAAGACATGTATTTCACCGGCGACGGCTGCCGCGTGGACAGCGACGGGGATTATTGGCTGCTCGGCCGCGTGGATGACGTCGTGAATGTCTCCGGCCATCGCATCGGCACCGCCGAAGTGGAGAGCGCGCTCGTGAGCCATCCGAAAGTGGCCGAGGCCGCCGTCGCGCCCATGCCGCACGACATCAAAGGCCAGGCGCTGTATGCGTTCGTGACCCTGAAGGACGGCATCGCCGAAAGCGAGGAATTGAAGAAGGACATCGCCGCGCATGTCCGCAAGGAAATCGGGGCGATTGCCGTGCCGGATAAAATCCAGTTCGCCCCCGGCCTGCCCAAAACCCGTTCCGGAAAGATCATGCGCCGCATCCTGCGCAAGATCGCCGAGAACCAGACCGACCAGATCGGCGACACCTCCACCCTCGCCGACCCCGGAGTGGTGGACTCCCTCGTCAAAGGGAAGCAATAGGCCCAGCCGGAAGGAACCCCAGGCAACTCAGCAGCGAGCGCAAACACGACCGCCAGAACGCGCGCGAGTTGTTGATTGCTTTGGTTTGCTCTGGTTAAATTCACCCGACGTAAATGAGCGATAAAAATCCATTTGCCGGGCCAGCGCCCCAGGCCCGACGCGACCGGGATATTTCCCGTTGGGGCTGGATCATTGCCGGCATCCTGGCCGTGCTGCTCATCGCGGCCTTGCTGCTCTGGACCACCGCCGTCGGCAAGGCGCGCGGACTGGAATCGCTCCGCTCCAAGCTCAATGATGCCAACGCCAGCCTGGCGAGCGCATTGGCTGATCATCAGAAGGACAAAGACCAGATCACGGCCTTGCAATCGCAGGTGGCCGATTTGGAAAAGGAAAAGCAGGATGCCGCCCAGATGGCGAAAGGTCTGGAAGCGGAGATGCGCGCCGGCCTCGAATCCAAGGACGTCACCATCTCGAAACTGCAAGGCAAGCTGACCGTGAACATCCTCGACCGCGTGCTGTTTGATTCGGGCGAGGCGGTCCTGAAACCCGCCGGCGAATCGGTGATGCAGAAGATTGCCGCCATTCTCATTCAGCATCCCGCGCTTAAGATTCATGTCATCGGCCACACCGACAACGTGCCCATGCGCAACCGGTTCGCCAGCAACTGGGAATTATCCACGGCGCGCGCCTTGGCTGCCGTGCATTTTCTCACCGAAAAAGCCGCCGTGGATCCGCATCGGGTCGGCGCGGTCGGCTACGGCGAATACCGCCCCATCGCGGATAACGCAACCGCCGAAGGCCGCGCCAAGAACCGGCGCATCGCCATCACGATCCTGCCGGATGAGCTCGCGGCGGCGGACGTCGTGTCCCCGGTGAAACCCATCGCTCCGGATTCCCCGCCGGTGATGTCCGAGACAAACGAACCCGCCCCCCAATAGCGCGCTCAACCGATTTCGACCATGGCTGCTTCCAAACGCATTTCCATCGACGGTGGACCGGGTTTAACTCAATCGCCCTTTGCCGGGCTCTCCAGCGACGGTCTGCCGCCCGCGCCTGAAACGTTGCCAGCAAATATCGCGCTGCCGCCCAAGCCGGCGAAGAAGCATCGCGGGCGGGTGGACATTCTCCGGGTCAAAGCCGGGCGCGGCGGCAAGACGGTGACGGTGGTCAAAAACTTCGTGGGCATCGGTCTGCCTGAAAAGGAGCAACTGGCTAAAGCGATGCAGCGCGCCTGCGGCACCGGTGGCACGGTGAAGAACGGACAGATCGAGATTCAGGGGGACAAGCGCACGGAGGTCGCGCGCATTCTGACCGAGGCCAACTTTCAGCCGGTGTTTGCCGGCGGTTGACATTTCATGTCGGGAAACGCGGCCCAGCCACCCGATCCATGAAAAAGAACCCGAACCCGCCTTCTCGTTTCGCTCCCCCCCGAACTCATCGGTCATCGCGGTTGGGATCACAAGGTTTAGCTCCGGGCGCGCCGGCTGCCGGCCGCGCATGTTTTACCGGGGTTTTGCCCTTCAAAAATCAGAAACCCCGCTAAAACCTTGGTTCTAGCGGGGTTTCTAAATCTGGCGGAGAGGGGGGGATTCGAACCCCCGGTAGCTTTTGACTACTCACGCTTTCCAGGCGTGCGCGTTAAACCACTCTGCCACCTCTCCACGCGGACGCATACTCTGAACGAGCCCGCTGGCTTTTTCAATGTAAAATTCCCGCCCAAATCCTGCTCGACGCCCCCGCCCTTCGCGGCTAATTTGCCGCCATGTCAAAGGATTCACCGGTGCCGCCAAACAAGATTAACCTGCGGCGCCCCGACATCATGGAGGCGGTGCAGGCCCAAGTGCTGTCCCATTACCGCAGCGAAATCGTCGAAAGCATCCGCGCCAACGGCGGCGTGCTCTCCGCCGATGGCCTCACCGTCAAGCTGGCGAAGGAATTCGGCTTTTGCTACGGCGTCGAACGCGCCATCGATCTCGCCTATGCCGCCAAAAAACATTTTTCCGACGTGTCGCCAAACACCCCGATTTATCTGCTCGGCGAAATCATCCACAACCCGGAGGTGAACGACCAGATCCGGAACATGGGCATCCAGATCATTTCGCCCAAGCCGACTGACGATGAATTGTCGCAGCTGAATTCCGGTGACGCCGTCATCATTCCCGCCTTCGGCACCGAAGTCAGCACGCGCAAAAAAATTGAGGCAATAGTCGGTCGTGATAACATTGTGGACACGACCTGCGGCGACGTGATGAGCGTCTGGAAGCGCGTCCGCCAATACTCCAAGGAGCACGTCACCAGCATCATCCACGGCAAGGCCAAGCACGAGGAGACCAAGGCCACCACCTCGCAGGCCCGCGCCTATGGCAGCGGCCATTATCTCGTCGTCTACAATCTCGCGGAGACGGACTACGTTTGTGATTACATCCTCCACGGCGGCGACAAGGAGGACTTCCTGAAGAAATTCGAGGGCGCCTATTCCGCCGGCTTCGATCCCGATTTGCATCTGCAGGCCGTCGGCGTCGCCAACCAGACCACCATGCTGCGCGGCGAGACCGAGGAAGTGCAGCGCCGGTTCAAGGCCGTCATGGAAAAGAAATACGGCCCCGACAGCATCGGCAGCCATTTCCGTTTCTTCGACACCATTTGCGGCGCCACGCAGGACCGCCAGGACGCCCTGGAAAAGATGCTGCTCACCCCGCCCAATCTGCTCATCGTCATCGGCGGCTATAATTCCTCCAACACCTCCCATCTCGCGGAAATGGGCGAATCCAAGCTGCCCACCTACTTCATCAAGAACGCCGCCATGATGGAATCCGCCGCGCGCATCCGCCATTACAACCAGCACAAAAAGGAGGAGGTCGTCACGCAGGACTGGCTGCCCAGCGGCACGCTCACCGTCGGCATCACCGCCGGCGCGAGCTGCCCCAACAACTTGATCGAAGACACCATCCGCCGCCTCTTTGAATTGCGCGGCATCTCCGTCCAGGAACTCTTAAAAAAATAACTCCCCGCCCCTATGCCGCGCACCCGTCTCGAACTCGAAAACTTTGAACGCCAGTTTCTCGCCCCCTACGCCCAGCTCAGCGGCGAAACCCGCGGGCGGCAGCACAAGGAAGCGCCCCCCGTCTGGCGCACCCAATATCAGCGCGACCGCGACCGCGTCATCCATTCCCGCGCCTTCCGCCGCCTGGAATACAAGACCCAGGTCTTTCTCAACGGCTCCGGCGACCATCTCCGCACCCGCCTGACCCACACCATCGAAGTCGCCGCCATTTCGCGCAACCTCTCCAGCGCCCTCCGCCTCAACACCGACCTCGCCGAAACCATCGCCCTCGCCCACGACCTCGGCCATTCCCCGTTCGGCCACAAAGGCGAAACCATCCTCGCCCGCCTCATGAAAGGCCACGGCGGCTTTGAGCACAATCTCCACAGCCTCCGCATCGTCGAGGAACTGGAGGAAAAATATCCCGGCTTCTCCGGCCTGAACCTCTCCTGGGAAGTCCTTGAAGGCCTCGCCAAACACCAGACCGCCTACGACCATCCCGAACGGCGCAAAGGTTTCGACGCCAAGAACTCCTCCCTCGAGGCGCAGATCGCCAACCTCGCGGATGAAATCACCTATTACAGCCACGACCTCGACGACGGCCTCGACTCCGGCCTGCTCTCCGAAAGTCATCTGGCCAAAAACGTCCGCGTCTGGGCGCAAGCCGCGCGCGCCGTGAAGAAAGCCCACGGCCCCCTGCCCGACGAATGCCGCCGCTACTTCACCATCCGCACCATCATCGACCTCCAGATCCATGACGTGGTGGACACCAGCGAGCGCCTCATCCAGAAAGCCGGCGTCCAATCCGCCGACGACGTCCGCCGTTTCCCCAAGGCCCTCATCCAATACAGCCCCGAGCGGCGCGACCTCAATCTGGAACTGCGCAATTACCTCTACAAAAACCTCTACTACAATCCCGTCGTCCACCAGCCCAACCTGCGCGCCGTGAAGATGCTGGAACAGCTCTTCAAATACTACCTCGCCCACCCCAAGGAAATCGGCGACAGCTCCAAGCGCCGCCTCAAACAGATCGGCCTGCACCGCGCCGTGTGCGATTACCTCGCCGGCATGACCGACCGCTACGTCATGCTGGAATGCGAACGCCTGTTCGGCGAAAGCTTCGAACTCTGATTCGCCCGCCGCCCCCGCACCGGGTTGGGGACTGATCCGTTCATGGTTAAGCCTGGGCTTTAACACCCCCAAGCAGTCTGATCACCCCCGTTTGGTCGCACCAAGGTGGAACCAAACGACGGCAGGCGGCTCACGGCCGCTGATACACTTTCGCCGGCAAGGCGTCGCGGAACGGCTTGTCGAGTTCGGCCAGCGTCACATAAGCAATCTGCTCCGACCACTGCTTCGAGTCAGTGAACGACATGCTGCGGATGCGCAGATAAGCGCGCCCGTCTGACTGGCCGAGATACTCGGTGTCCATCATCGTCTGCATATGACCCAGCTTGAATTGGGACTCAAACTCCCGCACCGAAATGTGAGACGGCTCCGTGCTTCTGGACGCGCATCCAACCATCCAGCTCGCCGCAATGATGGGAATGAAGGTGAATCTCATAATGATCAAGCGGCCTTGGCCGACGGCCACCGTCTGCCCTCAGACATTGGCTCCGGTGAATGGTTAGATCTCTCAATGAGGTTCATGAAGTGAATCCCATCTGCTTGCCGCTTTCTTGCACTCCGGGCAAGTGTAAATGACGGCGTTTGTGGCGCTATACCCAACCATGACGCAGCAACCGCCAGCAACCCATGTCTCAGCATGAGGGAATGCTTTCTTGCTGGCTTCATATCGCACCTGCGCTTGCGCATCTGGCAAAATATAACCATAACCAATCGGAACCACTGTGCGCTGCATTTGGGTGTGATGAACCTCACAAATCGATGACTCGTTTATCGTGTAGTCGTGGGTTGGTTCTGGTGATATGTCAGGCATCTGAATCGGGACTGGCGCTCCGGGCAAGGGAGTGACGACCACTTCGCGATCACTGGCACAGCCAGCTAGTAACACTGCAAATATGAGGGCGAAACACCGCATGAGACTTAAAGCTGTCTTAAGGAATAAGCCAAGCCAAGCCTTCCTCGCGACCGCTGTCTTGGCCGACGGCCACCACCCGTCCTCAGGCATTGGCTTCGGTAAATGGTTGGGTGGATAAATCATTTGTCCATCTCGCGAACAACTGTAATTTTGCCCGTCGGCTTATCAATGTGCAACTCCGGCCCGTGACTGGATGCCATACCTGTAACCGTCTGAGCGCTCCAATATTCGCCACCATCAGTAATCTCGGTCGCACTCGATCCACAAGCACCGTAATGCCCGATCATGAATATCGTGGCTACATATCGAGCCTCTTCTGCGGTCCTGACAGGTCGCGGCTCAGCCGCTGGCGATGGCTTGGGATGCGTAGAGCACCCGACACTCATCACGAACACCGCGATGAAAACCAATAGACGCATAGCCCACGGTGTCTTCATACTCACTTCGCAATCGGAACTGTAACTCGGCTGCCATCCGGGTCAACCCAAACGACCGTCACGGTCTGAGAACTGACTGATGCCGGAAGCCGAACGGCAAACTCGCGGCTCTGCACGCGCAAGGTGCGATAGCCAACAACGTAAACTGTCTGCCCCTCAACTCTCGCCTTCGGGCGCGTCCAACACGCCGAAGCCGTCAGGTCACTACCGAGATGAATCGTCACGGTGTCGCCAGAAATAGTGGCAGAGGTAGCGGGACTCAAATCCGAATACTTCACGTCCGGCTTGGCACAGCCCGTCAGGAAGACTGTCAGGCTCAAAAGTAAAATGGTGGCGATTCGGTTCATGCGTGCGAAGTGGCCTAACGAAAAAAGCTGAGGCACGTGGGAACTGTGGCGTGACGAACCATAACGCTCAAGCGCAAAACGGATGCGCCCAACCACGTTGGCTCCGGCAAATGGTTGAACATGGTCAATCTCATAACTGCTTATACTTTTCCAGCGCAACATCCAACTCAGAATGTGCGCAAACAATATGCTCAGCGGTGAGCTGCTCCATCGGAATCTTCTGTGCTGCTGCAAATCCTCGCAACGTATGAAGTATCTCGACCGCCAACCGTGCTGCACTCTTCAACTCCGGCGAGAGCTTAGACTCCTCGACTATCTGCAAATCCTCGTCTTCGGTTCTCATAAAGTTAGCGGCGAATGTGGCCTAACGAAAAAAGAAGGCATGTTGAAGAAGTTGGCGCAACGGGCGACAACCATTGATGTCGGTTAAACAATAAACATCAAACATAAATTCAACCTGCCTATGAAAACGAATACGCCTCTGAATCCTGAAACGCAAGACCGAATCCACCAACTGAAACTCGGCGTGGACTGGCACGCCGATCATTTCCGCGTGCCCACCGCGACGGAAGAACCGCGCCGGGCCTTGAACTTGGTCAGCGTGGAGAAATTGCTGCTGGCTGTGAGTTGAAAGCCGGGCGGCGATGCCTGCCCGCGAATAAAGCAGACTCCCTGTCTGATGATCTTCCCTGACTCACCCTGCCACCGGAACAGTTCCAACCCAGCATAGTTAGAAAACCAATCGCCGGCCACCTTGCTAACTAACAAATCCACTGACTCAGTCACC
>CAIXPZ010000273.1 GCA_903921455.1 uncultured Verrucomicrobia subdivision 3 bacterium
CCACGGTCGAAGAGTTTGGCGGCTCGAAACCGACGGTGTTGGAGTTGGTTAAAATCGCGCTTCAATCCTTTGGAGTTTCCCATGCTCCTTTGGACACCGCAAACCTAAAACTGTTCACTATATTATACAGTTATCAATAGAAGGTGCGAGGTAATAACATCACTTGCGTGCTTATTCTCCAATCGACGGAATTCAGCTAAAAAGAAATTTGCATTCTTTAGCGGGATGTAAACTCCAAGAAAATTGAGGGCGTTAAGGTCGCAATGTAAGCTGAAGGACCTACAGCCAGCCAAACCACCCCTCATCTCAAACCATCGACTACTCCTTACCCGTGTGGAGGCTGCGAACGCATTGGGATTCAGCCTGAGAACATTTGACCGCGTTGTTAAGCGCGGTTTGCTGCCTCGCAACTTGGTGACGGGCAGACTCATGTTTTCGGTCAAAGATCTGGAGAAACTTGTGACGGAAACAATGTCGGACAGTATTTAGACCACTCAACATCAAAAATTTATCGCCGCGAGGATTGATGGCAGCGGGCTGGCGGTATAATTTCTGGAACGCTTGTCACCGCGCAGTGACAAATAGGTGGGAGCGAAACTTCACAAAAATTCGCTTCAAATGGCATTTCCGGGCCTCCCAAACCGAAATTTATTACTTCGCCAGCCACCTGGATAAAACACCAAAGACACCTAAATACACGGAAAACTGTGTTAGCACTTTTGTTAGCACTCACCATTAACCACACTAAAAAACCCCATTTTTATTGGTGTTTTAAGGTGGCAGCCTCGCATGGATTCGAACCATGACATTCAGATTTGCTGTTTTTAGCAAATCATAAATTATCGGTAATCACCTTATTTACAACGAATTATCTAATTAATACAAATTATGTCATTCAGTAATATTCAGTGATTTTCTGTCGAATAGGGCAAAATAGGGCAAAGTCAAAAACCATCGTATCTGGGCCCACCCCAAAAGTCCAAAGGATGGCACCTCAGTGCAACAACTGGATGGCGCATGGAACGCAGTGGCGAATTGCAGCCAATCCGAATCGGGCGGCGCAAATTCTACCGGCTGTCCGATCTGCGCCGACTTCTCGATCACGCCGCCAAGAAGCCACCCTTTGCGGTTCAGTAGCGACAATAAGCCCGACAGGCGAACGTCAGGACTCTGGCTGGGCCCGCTCCATCCTCCGCTTACGGGGACGAGTTCGCCAACAGCAATGATCCGATATCGGTTACAGGAAATGCGATCTCCTCAATTGATTCAAAGAAGTCATCCGCAAATTCGAGTATTGATGGACGCACAGCGCTGATCAGGCCGCTTTGCCAATTTTCTGAATTTGCAGCACTCCAAGTGAATCCAGACGCCAGCGTCCAGTTTTTCGCCCGTACTGAATAGATATACTAAAACATATTGCATTAATAGTTATTATATGTTATAAGGTATTACTATGAATGCACAATTCAAAGCCCTGCTGGTCGAACAACTTTCAAATAGACTGAAGGGACTTGACCGTAAAGAACTGCGAGAACCTCCGACCAAGGGGTGGATTCGTTCGGTCCGTGAATCCTTGTCGATGACCTCAGCTCAATTAGCGAAGCGAGTCGGAGTCTCACAGCCAAATATCATCAAGTGGGAACAGCGGGAAATAGATTCCACCATTACAATGAAGAGCCTGCGCCGAGTGGCGGAGGCGATGCAATGTGATTTGGTCTATGCACTGGTTCCACGGAAACCAATCAACAGCATCTTGGAAGAACGTGCCAAGCAGATTGCCGCCGATTCGCTTGAGCAGGTCTCCCGGTCAATGCGGCTGGAGGATCAGGAAACTTCAGCGGCCCATCGGACACGGCTAGCTCAACAAATCGTTCGCCAGTTGCTCGAAGAAACTCCGAAACGCCTTTGGGACGCTTGAACCATCAGGGCAAGATGAACTTTAGCTATCCAGAAGGTGCAACCCCAATTGACGCTGACGAAGCGGCGGGGTTGATTCCATCACATATCACATTCCAGGGGGAGCTGAACGAGTGGGAAGAACAAAATATTCTACAGGGGCTGAGGTGGGCAACTCCCCGACGGCGCAAGGATCTCTTGGCTGAAAAGTTCATCCGCGATTTGCATCAGCACATGTTCGATCAGACTTGGAAATGGGCTGGTCAGTTCCGCAAGTCAGACAAGAATATCGGCGTCCATTGGAGCACCATCCCAGAAGGAATTCGGAACCTTTGCGACGATGCGAAGTATTGGATTGAGAATCAAACATATCCAGCAACGGAAATCGCTGTCCGCTTTCACCATCGACTGGTGTCGATCCATCCATTTCCCAATGGCAACGGCCGTCACAGCCGGTTAATGGCCGACTTTATCAGGACTGAGTTTGGTGAGGGGCGCTTCACTTGGGGCAGCGCCAATCTCACGATCGTGGGAGCGGAGCGCCACCGCTACATTGATGCGCTGAAAGCCGCCGACGCGGGCAACATCAAGCCGCTAATCGACTTTGCCTGTAATTGAGCTGGATCGCAGTGAGAGCTCGGGGCCGTCGTCAGACGGAGTTGAGTTGCTGGTCACTGGAACCGGAGCCTATTCGCAGATTGTCCTAGATCACAAAAACTTCTACTGCCGACTCGTCGAACGCCCCCAAGTGCGTGGGAGCGGTAGCTCGCCGCAGATAGTTACACCACCTCAACCGGGCACTGGGGCAGGGAAGCCAGGAACACTCGACCATAAGCCTTGGTCAGGATGCGGTTGTCCAAGATCAGACCGTATGGAATGTTTGCCACGCCCTATTGTTCGGCTATTTGATCTGGTTGAGCATCTTGTCGGTGCGGCCGGATATCAATTTTGCCACTTTACTGATCATCTCATCACCGTCCGCCGAATCCAATGAATGGCTATCGAGGACATCGCGGATTCGTTGGCTCAGTTTTCCGATCCGTTCGCGCACCAGCGGCCACCCCAGTTGGCTCTCCTTGGCCATGCGTTGAAAGTGAGCCAAGGTTATGTCGTTGATCGACCGCGCCGTTCCAAGTTTCATCGCTGGCGTCTCGGAGAGCTCCGGCCACGCAAGTGTGCAGACGATGTCATAAAAAGGGGCCAGTCTCCGGGTCCCATTCTGGTAGAGCATGGAGAAATTCTTGCCATGGGCATCGGCGTTTCCAACAAGGCAGTTAAAAACAAGTCCATCAACAAATTCGCGGATATCGAGCACTGGTGTCGATGACCATTCTCGCACTAGTGAAAAACAATCGCGCACCATCGGCCCACCTTCCTGCTGATACTTACGCTCCGGTGGAAACCCGAGCGCTTGGCAGAAATCCTCCTGATGAATTCGTTCGATCGTACCGTCCGGTCGAGCGGAGCGATCATAGCGCTTCACGATGATGTAGGGCGTATCACCAGCCCGCCGCATCTCCACGTCCGGAACATTGAGTCCGGTGGCGCGGGCAAGCCGCATGCAAAAGGTCTCATTCGCTGTCAGACCAGGGAAACGTTGCGGTTCGGGTTTGATGATGTGTGAACTCGGGGTGTTACCCAGCGGCAGGGCAATCCCCTCTCCGTCCAAGTGGACGGGCAGTTTGTCTTGTGCCCCAGCCAGCGACAACCGCAAATCTTTTTCTCCCGCGAGTAAGGGGCGGCGCGGCAATTCAGCAATGATGTCTGTGAGTTCTCGGGGACTCAGCCGGCGCAGACGTTTTTCAGTCGGCGAAGGAGGCGGAGCATCCTCGGGTAACAGACTGGCAGCTCCTGCACATTCGCCCCCGATTCGCTCCAACATAGCGAAATCGTTACCGGAACTGATGCCCAGTATCGCGGCAATCTTCCGCCGTGGTTCTGCCTCCGGCAGGATCCCAGCAAAAAATGGCCGGGCCTGCTTTTCAAACAATTCCTTCTGGAGCGGAAGCGCCTTGGATAACGGGTAAGCGTCTTTCGCGGCCAGCCATTCTGGGGAATAGCGGAACTGTAGGAGACTGTCGACATCTTCCAAGATCCCGACGTTCTTCCCGTTAAGATAGACGATCAATCGGCTCATGAATTCTCACTCTGAATCTTAATTCCAAGATTTCGCAACACATGAAAAGCCTTGCCGATCTGACAGGTGGCTTTCCCCTTTTCGAGATCGATGACAAATCGCATCCCTGTGCCAGATGCCATCGCCAAGTCACGCTGTGTGACCTTTAAGCGTTTGCGCTCAGTGCGGACAAGTCGGCCAAGCTGAATTGGATGGTCAATTTTCATGTTCCTGATCGGTAACATTATCAAATAAAACTAGCTCGTCAAGCTGGAATATTACCGAGCGGGAATATTTGAACTTAAAACAGCCAAACATAGATAAATCTTCCCGATCGGTAATACGTCTTTCAAAGATTCCGCCATTACGGTATTCAATTTACTCCACCGGTCGCCACTCATCCGCGTACACCAACTCATGAACCTCTTCCGGGACGCGGTTCATCTTCACCTCCATCTCCCGCTGCGGGACGAACGGGCATTTGGCTTTGTCACGAACCAGATGCTTGGCTTCCTGTTCCAGCAAAACCCGGGTGCCGGACTTGATCCGATTTTTGCCGTACAGGGTTTCGATGTGCTCCAAGGCGTGATGGAGTTGCCGATGCTTGAGATCCTGATTGAACCCGAACAGGTCGGGGTCCATTTCCAGCGGCTGCATGTTCCAGAAGTTAATGCAAACCTGCCGGATCGGCTGGGTTTCGGAACCGACAATTTGCTGGAACAGGGTTTCAACGACCGGCAGGATCTCGCGGGGTAAGAATCGTGCTCCCGGGAACCTGACGGAGCGACCGTTGCCGGAAAAGTCCTTAAAACGGATGTACACCCCCATTTCGCGAGCTTTGAGGTTCTCGCGGAAGAACGTGGTGATGACCCGTTCGGTTTGCTCCAGCAGGAACAGCAAGGCGCTGTCGTAGTCGGGCTCGTCGTCCGGCAAGGTGGTGGAGCTGCCGATGCAGGTGCGGGATTTATTGGCGGTTGCGAGTTTTTCCCGCAGCTGACCGGTTGCCAAGAGCCACAACTGCAAACCGAAAAAACCGTAACGCTTCTCCAAGAGCCCCAACGGTAACCTCGCCACATCCCCAAACGTCCAGATGCCCAGCAC
>CAIXPZ010000274.1 GCA_903921455.1 uncultured Verrucomicrobia subdivision 3 bacterium
AAATCGCCGGCCACGTCCGGCCCGATCAGCAGCGTCTTGCCGCGAAACCGGAACGTCTCAAACCGTTCCAGCAGACATTCGGTGCGGAGCTGATAACTGTTCGTCAGGCCAACCAGCGACTGGATGATACGGACGAGCGTGCCCTTGCCGCCGTTGGCGGTGCCGTCAAGGATGAGCAACCGTTGCGGCAGGTTGTAACCGAACAGCGCCAGCCCGGCCCACCGTTGCAGCAAGTCGGCATCGTCGGGCTCAACGGCGGGATAAATCAATTCGTTCAGGAAACGCGGACACTCCGCGTCCGGCTTGAATTCATACGGCGATCGGTTGCGGGAATAATCCTCCGGCGAATAACCGCCGAACGTCACGTCGCCGTCATCGCCGAGGCGAATGACCCCGTTGGCGACGTGAATGAACCGTTGCTTCGTCAGAAACACGCCGCGTTTCTCCACGATGCCCATCAGCGCCCCAATGACCGCCTTGAGCTTGGTCTGTGTGATCTGGATTTCGAGGGAGAACTGTTGCGACTCCCGGCTGATTTCCAAAATACGCGCCGAAATCGCCTCGCGGATGCTCTCCGGCGTGATGCTCTCCCACAGGCCGGTATCTTCGGCGTAACGGTAGAAAGTTTTTTCGTCGGGATCGTAGAGCACGCGATTTTCGCGCGAGAACAGTGCGGCCCAATACCGCTCATTGATGCCGGTCACGCGACCATCTTTGTTCGTGTAGAACGGCTGGCCAAATTCTTTGGCCAGAGCTTCTTTTTCGGCGCGGGCGGCGGCCCCCACCCACGGCAACGCCCAGCCTTCGGGCCATTTGATTTCCGCGAACTTCACCGTGACCGGCGCTGAAGCCACCAACAAGGTGTAATCCATGCCGGCGGGATGTCGGCCATGAATCGTCGAGAGGCGCTTGTCGGCGCGCCACTCGAAATGTTTATGGTCCGGGTTGCAGCTCTCGGGGTATTCCCCCTCGATGCGCAACCAGACCATGCCGCCGCGACTGCCGCGCGAGCGCGTCGTCGCGGCCAGCGTCGGATTGACCGCGAGGAACGACGCCAGATCCGCATCGGCGTCGAAATCAATCGCGCACAATCCGCCCGACGCCTGGCCGAGGTAAACGGCCAGATTCGTCTGCGGCAGATTGAGCACGGCGCGGTAAGCGTCGGACTTCGTAGCCGCGAACGGCCGCTCGGTGTAAGTCACCAGCGGCTTCTTCGTGCCCCATTCGCACGGCACGAAAAATGTGCCCGTGCCCAGCAGCGATTCAAACTTTTCCAATGCGGTCATAAAAAGGCCCGGATGTTTTTGTATTGATCAAGAATCCGCCGGTTGTTTGCGATCCATGCCGCGCGAATTTTTGGCTGTTGGATGATCCCGGTCACGGCATCCGCATTGACGAACAGTCGGTCGTTTTCCTCGTCAATCAGCAGGACCTGGCCGGGATACTCGCGCATCATTTGCCGACCGTCCTCAATGCGGATGCCCAGTTCCTCCCATTCAATCCACAGTGTCAGGTTGCGCCCCAATCCCAGCCGGGTGGTGCGGGGCACGCCGTCCAGGCCCGTGAAGGGCGTGTCAAAAAAATCGATGATGATGTCGTCTGTTTTCATGGAATCATTTGGTTGGTTATGCGGTTTTGTCCGGGAACATTTTTGGGATTAATTGTTTTAGGAGGCTGGCCGTTTTCTGTTCCATGATCTTTCGCACCACCGGATTTTCGCAGTTCATCGTCACCGCGCGGGCCTCGACATAAACGACCCCGTCGTCCACGTCGATGAGCACCACCTGGCCATACTTTTTCTGCAATTTCTCCAGCGCGGCGTTAGTCAGCCGAAGAAAGTCAGCCGGCACCCACAGGCTGCCGTCTGGGCCCACGCCGATTCTGAATGCGTAGTTCAACTGGATGTGACTCGCCAGGGTGAATTTGATGTCCGTTCTCATAGTGTTCCTTTCAGTTGTTGATAATTGGTCCGTCCGACACGGACTTGTAAAACTCGATGGCCTCGGGCGACACATGCACGCCCTTGAACCACTCCTTGAAATTCAATCCCGCCAGCGACCGCACCCGCGACACGGCCACATAAGCTTGCCCCGGCTCGCGCGCGGCGCGGATGTCCAGATACGCCGCGTCGAGCGTCAGACCCTGCGCCTTGTGAATCGTCATCGCCCACGCAAGACGCAACGGGAACTGGCTGAAACTCGCTGAGCTGTCGTCGTTGTTGTCATAACGCCAGGTGAACCGCTCGACGTTGATCTCCGCGCCGGTCTTGGCCTTCACCAGCACCGCGTTGGGCGTGATGCCCAACACCGTCCCGATCTGGCCATTCACATACAGCGGATTTTGGCAGCCGGACTCTGTCCGGTTGACGGTGAACATCACCATCGCGCCGCGCTTGAGCTGGAGCGTTTCCGGCGTGAGCAGATTTTTGGTGAGATATTCCCGCTGCAATTCCGGCCCGGTTTGTTGCGCCGTCAAAACACTTTCCTCGCCGGGCAGTTCGGAAAGCTGGAAATGATTCCACTTGTCCACTTGGACGTTGTGCGTGAACAGGCGCGACATCGTGGACGGCGGATTGCTCCGCACGCGCGATTGCAAAATGCGCGCGGTATCGCCCCACACACGACCGACGCGGAAATCCGCCAGCGCACGAACAAAGACCGGCTCATCCTGACGGCGAACCCGTTCGAGAACGAACGTGCGGAACTCAGCCGCCGCCCACGCCGGCGATTGAAACGCCCAATCGTAAGGCTCCGTCTCGCCTTTGCGGACGGGTGGCAGTTGCAGGAAATCGCCGGTGGCGATCACCTGACAGCCGCCGAACGGAACATCCCGACCGCGCAGGCGACGGAACAGAAATTCGACAAAGTCGAACAACCGCCCCGGCAGCATGGAGATTTCGTCAATCACCAGCACCTCGCAGCGGCGCACGCGATTGAACCCGGCCTTGATGGACGGACGTGGATCGCGTTGCAGTTGGTTGAAATAATCCTCGTTCGACTGCCCCGCTGCCGGGCCAATCATCATCCCGCAGAAGCGGTGAATCGTCATGCCACCGACGTTCAGCGCCGCCACGCCAGTCGGCGCGGTGACACTGACACGGCGCGGACATTCGGCGATGAACGCCCGCAGTTGCGTGCTTTTGCCCGTGCCGCCCGCGCCGGTCAGGAAACAATTTCGGCCCGCCTGTGCCGACGCGTGGAAAAGATTTTCCGGCGTCAGCACCGCGTTGGTCAGCGCTTCATACTCGGCATCCGTCATTGTGAAACCCGGCAAAGTGTTTTCGTTGGTCTTCATTTCAGTTCAGGGAGTTTTCGCGCTGAGTTGGTGACTCGTCGCAATCAGTCGTTTCCACATCGGGAATTTCATCGCCGCTGTCCGAGCAACCCATTTCGCGGAGTGCGGCGGCCAGGACATCCGGGCGACGGCGATACATTTGCATCTGCCGGACACAGTCCCAGTTGCCCCGCCCACGGCTGTGCGCCGTGAGCGGGCTTTTTTCCGGGCGTGTGATTTGGGCCGAAACAACGGGCGCGTGTGCGGTGTAAATGTGCATAAGCGCTCAATTCAGATGGTGGTTTTGCCATGACATGAGGCGTCGGAACCGGCGCTCCTTTTCGCGACGGCAATGCGCTTCGGCCTGCCGAATCGTCCAGCGATGCACCACACCCAAAAACCGGAACCAGAGCTTGTCCAATTTGCGCAACATAATTTCCTCCTTACACGACCACGCCGAGGACGTCGGCGATCTTGGCGGTGAGTTCGATGTCGTTGCGCAGATACGCTTCCGCCTGCTGGCGGTCTGTCTGCCATAGTTCCGCGAAGGCTTTGCCATCGCCATTTTTCGCGCCCACCCCGAGGTGTTTTGCGATGCTGTCCAGTGACCCCCGGGCCTGGCGG
>CAIXPZ010000275.1 GCA_903921455.1 uncultured Verrucomicrobia subdivision 3 bacterium
CAGCGGAGTTCGCGGCCCACGTTCGAGATCAACGGGCTGACGAGCGGCTATCAGGGCGAAGGCAGCAAGACCATCGTGCCCGCGTGGGCGCGCGCGAAGATCACCTGCCGGCTGGTGCCCAACCAGAGTCCGGCGCAGATCCGCAAGCTGGTGTGCGCGTGGCTCAAGGAACATTGCCCGCCGACGGTGCGGCTGGAGATTTCCGCCGGGCACGGCGCGGAGGCGTATCTGGTCTCGCCGACGAGCGCGCCGGCGCAGGCGGCGCTGCGGGCGCTGGAACAGGCGTTTCACGCCAAGCCGATTCTCATGCGCGAGGGCGGCTCGATTCCCATCGTGAACGAATTCAAGAAAGTCCTCGACGCGGACACGCTGCTGCTCGGCATCGGGCTGCCGGACGACAACGCGCATTCGCCGAACGAGAAGTTTAATCTGGATTGCTTCGAGAACGGCCAGCGGATGAGCGCATTCCTGTGGCAGGAGCTGGCGCGTTAAAGCGCGGCTGCGTCAAACGGCGGCCTCGGCGGCGGGCGCGGCGGGCTTGGGCCGGTGCAGCACCATGACGTTGCCGACGCGCATGACGAGGTGGCTGGAAGTTTTTTCCGCGAGCAGCGGCGAGAGAGTTTTCTTCTCGGCCTTGAACTCGGCGAACTTGACCTTGACGAGTTCGTGCCGGGATAATTCCTCCGCAACCGTGCGGACAAAGGCGTCGCTCAAGCCGGCCTTGCCGACCTTGAGGGAAGCTTCCATGAGTTGCGCGGCCGCCTTGAATTTGCGGAGCTGGGCGTTGGACAAAGGTTCGAGCATCAGCCGCCGAGTCTAAATTTTTCCGGCCAAAACACCAGCGCCAAACGGGCGAGTGACAACCAGACCGGGACGCAAGACGCAAGACGCAAACCTAATTGATATAATTCATTTGACAAATAGAGGCGTTCAAACAGTCTTGGCTTGCCGCTAATCAAATAAGAAATGTGAGTGATTTATGCGAATACGATTGATGATTCTCTTTGGGGTGACTTGGTTGCTGGTTCCGTCATTGCACGCGGATTGGTGCATCGAGGCCTCCCCGGCGGCGGCGGCGCATATTGGCGGTTCAGAGAAATGTGGTTTTGCCACCCAGGCGGATGCTCAAAACTGGATCAACCAGAACTTGCCCAACATTTCCGGGGTTTGGGTCAAAAACAACGGCAGCCCTGCCACCAGCAGTGGAAATGGCGGGAATGGTGGCGGCATTGGTGGTGCCCCTTTCAAGTCCAATGGTGGATTAAACTCGCAACAACAGATGGGCGTGCAGATCGGCACGATGGCGGGAAATTTACTGGGCAACTTATTCGCCCAACCTCAAGGCGGCATCGCCACTGATTCCTCCCAGCGGCAACTGCAAATCCAGGCGCAACAGCTCAACAACGCCGGCGTCCAGAACATGAAGTGGGGGAAATATGACGCGGCCATCGAACAGTTTCAGAAAGCCCTGCTGAAAACCCCCGGCGACCAGACCATCATTGACAATCTCAACCGGGCGATGAATCACCAGAAGGTTGGCCAGACAAAAAATGCCTTGGCCGACGTTTTGCCGCCCGCGCCGGAGAATCAGGATAGTGGAGGTTATTCAGGCGGCTCAGGTGCGAACCAGAGTTCACCAGCCTTAAATCAGGTAAATCTGGATGCGAATACAGTGGACTTAAGAAACGCGCCCCAAGAATACATTGACCCGGCGCAGCTTAAAAATGGCAACCCGTCCGACAACGGCCAACCGATAGCAACAAATGATAAAGAAAAAACATTGCAAGAGATTAACCAACTGCTCGGTTCGGATGGCAATCAGCCGGCGAATTGTAGCGTAACCGTAAAAACCGATACATCTGATCCTATTGGTCATACCGCTTTACAAGGGAGTTGCCCCGGACAAGAATATTTAAACTTTAGCTATGGTCCCGGCGATAGTTTTTTAGGTCCTGGAACAAGCATTTTTGCAACTTCAACCTATACGCATGATAACTATACAGGTCTATATACATTTCCTGTTGCCCCAAGCCAATATTCTCAGATGTTGAATCGGGCGCAATCTACTGGCGCTTATTATTCTCTCGTCGGTAACAACTGCACAACCACCGCGCGAGCCATTCTCAACAGCGGAGGAATATCTGCATCCGATAATAATTACATTATTGATCGCCCATCGGTTATAGACAATCAGCTAAAAAATGGTGGTTTCAACAATTCCTCCGACGGCAGTGCGGGCAAGTAGATTCTCAAAAACCCGAAAACTAACCACGACAATGCAACGATTCATCTTCAGCTTGGTGTTGATTTTGGCAAACCGAAACATAATAGCGCAAACATCGGAGAGTTCGTATAATTCAGTTTATTACTCCGGCAGCCAGACCGAAAATGCCAGCACCGCAAAGCCAGTAACCCTTTCCACCGAACCATTCACCGGCCCAAACAAGGTCGCCTACGATGCGCTGATTGATCTGGTGCGGCAGGCGCAACTGGCAACGGATTTGGAGCCGCAGAATATATTGCTCCAACAGTTCCTAGATCAAAGCGGCCCGTTTCTCCAGAGCCATCCGCAGGAGATTCTCCTCTGGCAACTGCGCGCCGTGGCCGCCATCAGCCTGGAAAATCCGCCCGCCGGCTATGAGGCCGGGCAGAAGCTGCTGGCTTCCGGTCAGGCGGACTCCAATCCCAAAATAGCCCGGCTGCTGGCTCAGCTAAAAGAGAAAGGCTGGCTGGACAAGGCCAGCGTGGCGGCCATCCAAAGACAAGCGGACTATCTCAAGAGTTACCACTGGCTATTGGGAACGTGGCATGTGTCGGGCAGTTTCAAGCTGGTGTTGCTGATGCCAAAAGTGAAGATCAACCGGGATGAAAGATTCGTGCTGACCGACTCCGTCATTGAAGGCTATGAAATAAACAATCCCAAAGACATCGCGCTGATTGAAAATGCCAGCAGCCGCGGCGGTGCCATGGCCAAGAAATTAGCGTATGCGATGCCGCCGGAAGCCTTGGAAATCATGCGCGGGACGAGGCCGGACATGCGCGGCACGATTGACGATTCCGGCCAGATCAAATGGGAGATGGCGGCGGGCAATTCCGCCAACTGGACGCCCGTTCTTTCCTGCGAAACGGACAAGAATCAGGGCAGCATGAAACTGCTGATAGATATGACCGGCAAGGGATCGCCGAAAGATGCCGCGACTTTGTTGTTCACAAAGGGCGGCGCCATGGATATGTCTGAATCGGGAAATCAAGATGTCCCACAGGCAAAAAAACGGAAAAAATAGTTTTAGCAAATGTATAAATTTATCATCGGCTTCGTATTCCTGCAGGCAACCGGCGGCATCTTATCCGCGCAGGACGCCGTTCATGTCCCTGCCCTTCCCGTCGTGGCGATCTCCGCTCCGGCGAGTCAGGCATCGGAGGCTGCGGTTCAGAAACTTTCGGGACTTATCCATGCCGGCAACTATCCCGAGGCGCAAAAATCCTTGGATTCACTTTTGGCCACCTATCCCAACGACCCCCGATTGCCCAAGGTCAAATCCCTGTTGAACAAATTAATCGCGGACAGCACACCGGCTCCGGCTGCCCGCGTCACGCCGGCCAGCAGTTACGCCGCGCAAAAAGCCGCGCAGGAAGCCTCCGGTGGCAATTCATCTTACAGCCTCGGCGGTTCAGCCGACAATTCCGCGCCCGGCCAGTCCCTCAACCCGTCCGCCGGAACCGTCGCCCACAGTTACAGCGAATCCGCCCCGATCAACAATTCCAATACCGGCGGTGCGGTGGTTGCCCAGTCGGCGGCGGCGGCGGATGCGGCCGAGGCGAGCGACCCGAACAGTCCGTTCGCCCAGGGCTTGAAGTATTACAAAGGCGATGGTGCCGAGCAGGATTACGGCACAGCGTTCAAGTATTTCAAAAAGGCGGAGGAGGCCGGCAGCGTGCGGGCGCTGGATTATATCGGCTTCATGTATGCCCACGGCTACGGCGTCGAGAAAGATTTTGCGAAAGCCATGACGTGGTATCACAAGGCGGCAGACAAGGGTTCCAGCGCGGCGCTCACCAACCTCGGCCGGCTCTATCTCAACGGCGACGGCGTGGACACCGACTACGATCAGGCGATCAGTTATTTTCGCAAGGCGGCGCAACTGGGCAATCCCGCCGGCATGGATCTGCTGGGATATATGTATGCCAACGGTCTCAGCGTCCGCGCGGATATCAATCAAGCCCGGCAGTGGTATCAGAAAGCCGCCGACGCCGGCAGTGAATCCGCAGTCAAGAATCTAAAAGCCCTCGGACAGTAAGCCGCCGCCGCCACGCCGTCACCACGCACAAAGTTCTTCGCGCAGCCGTTCCACTGGCAGGCCGACGACGTTGCTGTAGGAGCCGGAGATTTCCGAGATGATGAGTTCGCCCCGCTCCTGAATCGCGTAAGCGCCGGCCTTGTCCAGCGGCTGGATGGCGGCGAGATAATCGCGAATCTGCCGCGCGTTGAGCGGATGGAACAACACGTCCGTGCTGACGGCAAAAATCCGTTCGCGATGGCTGCGCAGGTGCATCAGGCAAACGCCGGTGACCACCTGATGATGTCGGCCTTGCAGCCGCGCGAGCATCCGGCGCGCGTCGG
>CAIXPZ010000276.1 GCA_903921455.1 uncultured Verrucomicrobia subdivision 3 bacterium
CATCACCATCGAATGCACGGAAGCACGCAAGGAAGGCAAGTCGCCTTCACGCTACACCACCAGCCGCAATAAAAAATTGCAGACGGAAAAGCTGGAGGTTAAAAAATACAACCCCGCGCTCCGCCGCCACACCTTGCACAAGGAGATTAAATAATTTATGTCTCGCAAGACCAATACCGACAAGAAAACCGACAAGCGCGGCAAGAGCACCCGCGAACAACGCACGCCGCGCCCGAAGCCGAAGTGCGATTTCACCATTGACGCGCTCGATTATAAGAACACGAACCTCCTCAAGACGTTCGTGACCGATCAGGGCCGCATCCTGCCGCGCAAATATACCGGTCTGCCCGCGCCCTACCAGCGCCGCATGACCGCCGCCATCAAGCGTGCGCGCCAGATGTTGCTGATGAAGTAGTTTTCCCGCCGCCTTGGCCAGTTTTGGCCGGGCGGCATTTTTGTGGGCGTCAATTGCAAACGATTTGCAATTAAAATATTTTTTCTCCGCCTATGGATTATCTGGTTCTTCTTTCGAGCATCGCGCTCGGTGTTGTCACCGTTTTCTGGTTGCGACTGACTGACGCCCGGCGGGTGAAGGTGCTGAACGCCTTCACCGGCGCGTATCTGCTCACCCTGGTCATGCTGCACCTGCTGCCGGACTTGTATGAGCCGGCACCCGGCGTTGCCCTCAAGCCCCTGCTCATCGGTGGATTTATCCTGTTCGGTTTTTTTCTGCAGATTGCGATGGACTCCATTTCCATGGGCATTGAGCATGGCCACGCGCATGAAATTCACGGACGGATGGCCTTTGGTATCCTGGCGGGGCTGTGTATTCATGCGTTTGTCGAGGCTTTGGCGCTCGGTCAATCCCCGGATCACCAGACCGCGCATGACCTGGCTGCGCACCATTTTCTGCTCGTTAGCGTCGTCGTGCATAATTATCCCATCTCCATCGCCCTGCTCGGCATGCTGTTGCAGAGCGGCATGAAAAGATCTTCCGCCCTCCTCTGCCTTGGTCTGTTTGCGATCATGGCGCCGGTCGGCATGTTCACCAGTGGTTTTACGGGTTTGGCGGTTTATTCGCGCTACCTGATGGCGATCGTCATCGGTATCTTCATGCACATCTCAACGACGATTTTATTTGAGAGCGAGGATCATCACCGTTTTCCGGTCGGGAAAATGATCGCGGTCATTGTTGGCCTGTTGCTGGGCATCGCCAGCGTGATTTTTGAGTCGTGAAAAAGCCCTGCGCCCATCCGCATCCCGAGCCGCAGTTGGAGCTGGCCTCGCTGACCGGTCGGCTGCGTCGTGAATTCTGCAAAATTACCGGACCTCGTGCCGCCATTCTGGAGATTTTACGGCGGCATCCGCACCCCTTGACGAATCGGGAGATTTTTGGCGAGTTGCCGAAAGGTGAATGTGACTTGGCTACGATTTACCGTGCGATGCAGTTGTTGGAGAAACTCGGAATCGTAAAACGATTTAATTTTGGCGACGGTGCGGCGCGTTTTGAACTGGTTAGCGAAGCGGGCGGCGGACACCACCATCATTTAATTTGCACTCGCTGTGCTGGCGTGGTGCAGATCAAAGAATGTTTTCCCGAGGAAATTGAGAACCGCGTTGCACAAGCCAACGGCTTTACTGCCGTTACCCACCGGCTCGAATTTTTTGGCGTCTGCCCGGACTGCCAGAAATGAAAACGGCGGCGATTTCTCGCCGCCGCCATTTTAAGCTGTTTCCTCGGCCATCCAGTCACCGAGTTGAAGATATTCCCTGATTTTTCTGCGCTCGTGCCGATTCTTGAGCGACTTTTTGGTATGATGTTCAGTTTTACGGAACGGATGTTTGGGATTGCGAATCACTTCGCCGATTACTTCGATGGTTTTCATCATAGCTTTTAACCTTTCGTTTTCTTTCGACGGTCTGACAGCGTAAACAATGCCAACTGCCATCAGCCCGAAATCTGCCATAAATCTTCAATCCATCAGACGCCGCGCCGCTCGTATCTGTTCAAAAATATTCAGACAAAACAAAAAGCGCCAGAACACCACTCGTTTTCCACCCGTTTGGCCACCAATTTCATTTTTACCCCGGCAAATGCCCGTTCCACCTCTCCGAACTCAATGGCGAGAATACCGGCCAGAACCAAGGTGCCGTCCGGCTTCAATCGATTTATAATTCGCTGTTTTTCCGCCATCAGCAAGTTGGCCATCAAATTCGCGCAGATCAGATCGTAGTGTCGCGCCGGTTGTATGGGCAGCTTCGTTATGTCGCCGCGCGTCGGCTTTAATTGCTCGGTTACGCGATTTTTACGGGCGTTTTCGCGGGCGACCCGGACGGATTCCGGGTCAAAATCAAAGGCGCGAACCGGTTGATACCCCAGCTTGGCGGCGGCGATCGCCAGGATTCCCGAACCGGTGCCGATGTCCAAAAATGATTGGGCTGTCTTGTTTTTACGGCCGCGAACCAACTCATTGAGACAAAAGGAAGTGGTCGGGTGTTGTCCGGTCCCAAAGCTCAATCCGGGATCAAGAATGACCACCGCCTGATGTTTGAGGGGACGCTTTTTGCTCCAGCTGGGCTTGACCAGCAAGGCTTTGCCAACTTCCAACGGGTGAAAATGTCGTTTCCAGGATTCCTTCCAGTCCTCGCGTTTAACTTTGGCGATTTCAATCTTGCCTGCGCCGATTTTTAAGTCGCAATTGGCAATCCGTTTGAGACCGTCGGCAATTTCTCTGCGGATTTTAGACAAATTGGGTGTTTGGTCACGGAAAATGCTGACGGTGCTGACCCCGGTTTCCAGATTGAAATAAGCGGCAGCAGCCGTGCCGAATAATCCCCCGAGCATTTCCGCTACGGCGTCCTCGGCTTCCAGTGTAGTCGTCACGGACACGCGCCAAAGTGGTTTGTTTGATTTCATAATTACCAATGTGGCCAGCCGCAAGGATTAACCTACGAGGTCGCGCCAGGGTGTGAAATTAAGCAGTTCAATCTCCGCCATGTGCGGATGCAGCGCGACCTGAGTGATGCTGGCGTATTCCACCTCAAATGCATTGGTTTTAGGCAGCGGTAAATCCAGCAGGATGGCCAGCAACGCGCGGATGACGCCGCCGTGACAGAACACCGCGACATTCTGGCCTTGATGCTTTCGGATGATTTCGCGGAGGCATGGCTCCAGTCGGGCGCGAAATATTTTTCCGTTCTCGCCGTTGGGCGCTCCGGGATGCTCGATCTGGTCGAGCCATTCGTGAACGGCAAAATTGAATTGATCGCGCACGTCGCCCCAGTTCAGTCCCGTCCAGTCGCCAAAATCAATCTCCCGCAGATCGTGGATAATCGTTTGCTCATGCCGGCCCCGCTTCAGTGTGGGTGCGAGTGTTTGCTGAACGCGTTTCATCGGGCTGGCATACACGGCGTCAATCGTCTTGCCGCGGAGATATTTCGCCAGAATCGTTGCCTGTCGCTTGCCGCGCGGCGAAAGGTTCATATCGATTCGCCCGCCGAAGATGCCCTGATAGCGCGCCTCGACTTCACCGTGGCGGATCAGTAACAAACGCGTGGCGGGCGGCTGCGGAGCCTTTATGCGTCGGCTGGCGTTGCGGCGGGTAATCTTTTTTGCCATGAGGGGGAGTCCGTCGTCGAAATTTAACCTTGGGCGATGGCGGCTTGTTGCGCCGCCAGCAAGTCGCGGATGCCGGCTTTGCCGAGTGCGAGCAACTGGACGAGCTGGGCGTCGCTAAACGTCGCCTCCTCGCCCGTGCCTTGCAGTTCGATGAATTCGCCGCGCGAATTCATCACGAGATTCATGTCCACGGCGGCGCCGACGTCCTCGGTGTAGCATAAATCTAACAGCGCCTCGCCTTTGACAATGCCCACGCTCACGGCGGCGATGCCGGAAAGGATCGGGTTTTCCGAAATCTTTTTCTCGGCCAGCAGTTTGTTCACCGCGAGCGACAAGGCTACGAACGAACCGGTGATGGCCGCCGTGCGCGTGCCGCCGTCGGCTTGCAGCACGTCGCAATCCACGCAGATGGTGCGCGCGCCGATTTTTCCCAGGTCAATCGCGGCGCGGATGGAGCGGCCGATGAGCCGCTGGATCTCGGACGAGCGCCCGTCGAGCTTGCCTTTGCTGATGTCGCGCGGTTTGCGGGTCAGCGTGGAGTAGGGGAGCATGGAGTATTCGGCGGTGATCCAGCCGCCTTCGACTTTTTGTTCTTTCATCCAGCGCGGGACGGTTTCCTCGATGGTGACGCCGCAGATGACGCGGGTATTGCCCCATTCGATGAGCGTGGAGCCGGCGGCGTGCGGCGCGATATGGTTTTGAAAGCGGAGCGGGCGGATCTGGTTGGCGGTACGACCGTCGGCGCGGATGAATTCTGACATGGCGCCATTTTATCGCGGTGCCTTGGCGCAACGCAACGCGGAAACATTTTTCGGCGCAGATTATTACGGAGTCGCGAGCCGGTAGAATCGTGCCGGCAACGTTGCGGCGGCCGCGTCGGTCACTTGCAATTGGCCGGTGGCGTCGGCGACGTTTGTGGCGATATTTGTCCAGGTCGTCAAGTCGGTGCTGGCCTGCGCGGTGTAATTCACTCCTGCCGTGCCGCTGCAATTCAGCGTGACGCTGCCATCCGCATTCCGGACGATTTGTGCGATGACGGGCGGCAGCCCCGGTGCGGCGGACGCCAATACATTGTCGGATATTTTTTTCCGTTTCACCGTCAGCACGGCGTTAGAACTGGTGATGCTGCCGGCGTAGTTGCTGACCGTCAGGGTGTAGGCGCCATTGTCATTCGTGGTCAGGTTGGCGATGGTCAGGGCGCTGGAAAATGCGCCGGTGATGTTTTTGATGTCCTGCAGCGCTACCCCGTTTTTGAACCAGTGGAAACTGAAGGGCGCGGTGCCGTTCACCGTGGCGCTTAAAACTATCGCTGCGCCGTTTGTCCCCGTTTGGCTGGCGGCTTGCGTGGTGAAGACCGGCGCGACCCAGACCGTGAGGGTGGCGACGGCGCTGGTCACGCTGCCCGCGAAATTGGTGACGACCACATAATATGCCCCGTTGTCGTTGGTTTGGACGCTCGGCAGGCTGTAGCCCAAGTTGGTTGCGCCGGCAATGCTCTTGGTATTCTTGAACCACTGGTAATGCAGCGGCGCGGTGCCGTTGACGCCCGGGGTGAAGCTGATCGCGTCACCGACGATGGCTGACTGGCTGGCTGGTTGGTCTGTGATTGCCGGCAGCAGGAATACGGTCAGCGCCGCGTTGGCGCTGGTTGCGCTGCCTACCGGATTGCTGACCACGACATAATAAATACCGCTGTCAGTGGTGGTCACGCTTTTGAGGGTTAATGTGTTGGTCGTGGCTCCGGAAACCGTTCCGCCGTTTGGCAAGGCGGCGCCGTTTCGGAACCATTGATAACTTAGCGGCGCACTGCCGGTCGCCGTGATGGTAAAGGTGATATTGGTTCCCGCTTTCACCTGGCGGTTCGCCTGCAATTTTAAGATGCGCGTCGTGGCGGTGATGCGCGGCGGATTTAGCACCGCCAGGGTGGCGATGGAACTGGTGACGCTGCCGTAGGTGTTTTTGATGACGACGGAGTAACTGGCGCTGGCGGTTGCCGCCACTTTTGTCAGTTTAAGCGAACTGCTGGTTGTTCCGGAAATGGTTGCGTTGTTCCCCAGTTTGGCTTTGTTTTTCAGCCACTGATAGGTGAAGGGGCCGGTGCCGGCGACCGTTACATTGAATAACGCATTGCTGCCCACGCCGGCGTATTGGCTGGCCGGCTGGCTGGTGATGATCGGCGAGACATTCACGGAAATGCTGGCGTTGGCGCTGGTCGCGCTGCCAAAAGCATTGCTGACCACCACGAAAAAAGTGCTCGTTTCATTCGTGGTCAGGCCGGTGATGGTCAAAGTGCTGGTGGTGGCCCCGGAAATATTCCCGCCGTCCGTCAGCGCACTGCCGCCCTTGAACCATTGGTAGCTCAACGGCCCGGTGCCGCTCGCCGTGACGGAAAGATTGATGGTGCTGCCCAGCGCGCCGAATTGGCTGGCCGGCGGCGTGACGATGGTCGGCGGCAATTGCACCGTCAAAACCGCGCTGACGCTTGTCGCGCTGCCGGCGGAATTGCTGACCACCACGGAATAATTCGCCGCGTCGGCGGTTGTCACGCTGGCCAACGTCAGGGTAGCGGCCGTGGCGCCGGCAATGTTGGTGCCATTTTTACGCCATTGGTAACTCAGTGGGTTGGCTCCGGTGGCGGTGATCGTGAACGCTGCCGAATTGCCCGCGATCACGCTGGTATCCGCTGGCTGGGTGGTGATGGTCGGCGGCACCAGTACCGTCAGTGTCGCGGAGGAACTCGCGATGGAGCTGACGATGTTGGTGACGACCACGGAATAGCTGGCCGCGTCGTTGGTGGTGACGGCCGAAATGGTGAACACGATTGAGGTCGCCCCGGCAATCGGTGCGCCGTTTTTCAGCCATTGATATGTCAGC
>CAIXPZ010000277.1 GCA_903921455.1 uncultured Verrucomicrobia subdivision 3 bacterium
ACAACCCAAATTTCACCGGCGGCCCGTTCAGTTTCTGGTCGCGTCAGGGTTTGAACCTCGGCGGCACGATGGTGAACTTGAAAAATTCCAGCAGTCTCGTGCCGGATTTGCGCACCAGCAAAACCGAAGGCCAGGCGAATTTCGTAAATCCCGGGGTTTACATCTTTGGCCTGGGCGCGGAATTCGACGTGACGCCGAAACTGCGTTCATTCCTCAACGCAAATTACATTTTGCTCGCGCAGACCGATCCGATTCAAACCGCGCTCCTTACCTCGACGCAAAGCAACGAAATCGGCGAGGACTTGAGCGTGGGCTTCCAGTATCGCCCGTTCCTCACCGACAACATCATCGTGTCGGCTGGCTTTGGCGTGTTGATTCCGGGCCAGGGCTATCGCGATATTTACGGCAATAACGGCGCGAATGTGCCCGGCTTCAACCAAAGTTCCGGCAACGCGACCCAATTTCCCTACAGCGGCCTCATTGCCATCACCCTTACATACTAGTATGAAAACGAAAATATTTTTGCCCCGACGAATCGCCGCGCTGGCCGTGCCGGGTTGGCTCGCGGCTAGTCTGGCGTTGCTTGCGCAGAGCGATGGTTCGGGTCCGCAAATTTCCGTGCCGAAGGATTTGCCGCGCGCGACCGCCCAATCACTGCCGCCGCCCAACTGGATTGACCAGTCGCAAGCCGACGCCGATAAGAAATCGCGCGGTTGCTTGGAATGCCATGCCGGCAGTGAGCCTATGCACGCGTCGCCGAATGTCGTGCTGGGTTGCACCGATTGTCACGGCGGCAATCCGCTGCCCGGCCTGAAACAGCCGCAGGCGCATGTCGCTCCGCGTAATCCGGTGTTCTGGGAAAGTTCGGCAAATCCGAATGACTCGACCGTTCTCCTCAACCACGAGTCGCGTGAGTTTATCAAATTCGTCAATCCTGGCGACCTGCGTGTCGCCGATGAAACCTGCGGCCCATGCCATGGCCGCATTGTGAAAAATGTTGACCATAGCATGATGCGTCACGGTGCAATGCTCTGGGGCGCGGCGCTTTACAACAACGGCGCGTATCCGGCTAAAAATTATCGCTTCGGCCAGGCCTATGGCGCGGACGGCGTGCCGCTGCGTTTGGAAAGTCCCGTACCCGTCACGCAAGTGATGACCGATCGCTGGGGGATTTTGCCATTTATTGACCCGCTACCTCGTTTTGAGATCGCGCAGCCGAGCAACTTGCTCCGCATCTTCGAGCGTGGCGGCGAAAAGCAATTACAGCTTGGCAGCCCCGATCCCTTCGAGGAGCCCGGTAAACCGGCGCGGCGTTTGAGCGAACGCGGCCTCGGCACTTTGAACCGCATTGATCCGGTGTTTTTGAATCTGCAGAAGACGCGACTGCATGATCCGTTGCTGGATTTTATGGGCTCGAATAATCACCCGGGCGATTATCGCAGCAGCGGCTGCACGGCGTGCCATGTGGTTTATGCGAACGACCGTTCGCCGACGCACTCCGGCTGGTATTCGAAATACGGCAACCAAGGTTTAAGTTTCACCGCCGACAGAGCGATTCGCAAAGACGAGCGCGGCCATCCGATCAAACACCAGTTCACGCGCGCGATTCCAACCAGCCAGTGCATGAATTGTCACATGCACCAGGGAAATCTCTTCGTGAATCCCTATCTTGGCTACATCTGGTGGGATCAAGAAAGCGACGGTGAATTCATGTATCCGGCGAAACAGAAAAATCCCACGCCGGAAGAACTCGTTCGCAGTATCCGCGATAATCCCGAAGCTGCCGCCGCGCGCGGATTGTGGGACGATCTGGATTTTCTCGAGAAAGTTTCCGAACTGAATCCGAAGTTGCATGAGACGCAATTCGCCGATTATCACGGTCACGGCTGGATTTTCCGGGCCGTTTTCAAGCACGATCGCGAAGGGAATCTGCGCGACCGTGATGAAAAAGTTATCCCGCACAACGATCCGCATAAGTTTGCGAAAGCGGTTCATTTAAAGGACGAACATCTCGCGCATGGCATGCAATGCGCCGATTGCCATTTCGATGTGGATGTCCACGGCAATGGCCTGCTTTACGGTGAACCGCGCGCGACGACGACCATTGAATGCATTGACTGCCACGGCACGATCACTAAACGTCCTACGCTCATCACCAGCGGCAACGGCGGCATCTGGACGGGCTCGAATATCGCCAACGTGGATTTGCGCGCGAACAATACCGCATATGGTCCGCGCTTTTACTGGCAGGGGAAAAAACTGTTTCAGCGCTCCTCGATGGCGCCAGACATGATTTGGGAAGTGCCGCAAACGATCGACACAATTGATCCGCAGTCAACGCACTACAACGCGAAATCGGCTTATGCCAAAACATTGAAGCGCGATGGCAAAGACTGGGGCGCGGTGCCGGAGGCGGAAAAGTGTCCGCGCGATCTCGCTCATGACAATGCCAACGTCGGTTGTCAGGTGTGCCATTCATCGTGGGCGACAAGCTGTTTCGGTTGTCACTTGCCGATGCGCGCCAACCAGCGCGTGCCGGCCAATAAATTTGAAGGCACAACCACCCGCAATTTCACCAGCTACAATCCGCAGGTGGTGCGCGACGATGTCTTCCAACTCGGCGTGGACGCCAGTTACAAGAGCAACCGCCTCGCCGTGCTGCGTTCGTCGAGCGCGGTCATCGTGAGTTCGCAGAATGCGAACCGCGAGTGGACTTACTCGCAGCAACAAACCATCAGCGCTGAAGGTTACAGCGGTCAGGCTTACAACCCGCATTTGCCGCACACGACCAGCGGCGTAGGCACGACGAAGAATTGCGAGGACTGTCACGTCGCGAAAGCGAATGACAATAACGCGTGGATCGCGTCGCTGCTGGGATTCGGCACGGGCACGGTGAATTTCTTCGGCCGCTACGTTTACGTCGGCGAAGGCAAGGGCGGACTCGGCGCCGTCATCTGGACCGAACAGGACGAACCGCAGGCCGCTCTCGGCAGCCATCTTCACAAGATTGCGTATCCCGACAATTACAAAAAATTTGTTCAGGAAGATCATCGCATGTTGCGCGAAGGCGTGCACAAGGAAGCGACCGAGATTCTCGACCTTGTGCAACGGGGCGAATATCTCTACACCGCGAACGGCAAGGACGGCTTTGAGGTTTATGATATTGCGAATATTGATCAAAAAGGGTTTTCCGAACGCATCAGTACCGCACCGGTTTCGCCCCTCGGCCAACGCACTTACATCCGCACCAAATACGCCACGAGCGTGTCTCTGCCCAGTACGCTCGGCGTAGATCCGCTGCGTTCGCGCAAACCGGAAAACATGGAGCAGGTCGTCAGTCCGATTTACGCGTGGGTCTTTGTCACCGACCGCGAAGAGGGTTTGGTTATGGTCACTGTCGGCACACTTCTCGATGGCAATCCCGACAATAACTTTTTCGATAAGGAAAAAATCGTGCGCTTCAATCCGGGCGGAAAACTCACCGGCGCGATGCATTCGTTCATGGCGGGAACGAACCTTTATGTCGTCGGCAAAAATGGACTGTTCGTCGTCGGTCTGCGGAATGATGTGCTGGAAGCACCGATGCTCGCGGGTGAACTAACCTCTGGCTTGAAAAATCCGCGCGCCGTCGGCGTGCAGTTCCGATATGCGTTCGTGACGGACGATGAAGGCTTCAAGGTTCTCGACATCACCGATCCGGTGAAGCCGAAGCTGATTCCCGGTGCATTCGTGCCGCTGAAACACGCGCAGCGTTTTTATCTTGCGCGCACGTTTGCCTACGTCGCCGATGGCGAGGATGGCCTGGCCTTCATCGACATTTCCAATCCCGAGAAGCCGCGGCTCGAACGGCTCTATAACGCGGAGGGAAAACTGAACGACACGCGCGCCGTGCAGATCGGTTCCGTGAATGCCTCGATGTTCGCGCTCGTCGCGGACGGCAAAAACGGTCTGCAAATCTTGCAGATGATTTCGCCGGAGAACGTCCCAGGCCACATGGGCTTCAGCCCCGTGCCGAATCCGAAGCTCATCGCGTCTTACCCAACGCATGAACCAGCGGTGGCGGTGGGCCGTGGCTTGGACCGTGACCGCGTCGTGGACGAGAGCGGCAACCAAACCGTCGTGTTCGGGCGCAAAGGTTCGCGTCCGTTCAAGCTGGATGAGATGAAAAAGTTTTACGAGCGCGCCGGAGAACTTTACTCAGTGGAAAATGTTTTTGCGCGCGATGGGAAATTGGTAACTCGCAGCGGCGAAGAATTGAAGCCAACGACGGAATTCCAATCCGTCCCGGAAGAAATCGTTGCTCCGCCCGTTGATAACCAGCGCCTGAAGCGGCGGGGACAATAAAATCCAAGCGGCGAGAGCTTCACCGCTTGCGTCGCCGCTGTTCGTGTTCTTCTTCCGTGGTGATGGCGCGGCGCAGGATGATCGTATCAAAGGGATGCGGCAGGCCGGCGCGCGGCATGATGAGCTTGGCGATGATGCCGGTCCAACCGGTCTGATGCGACGCGCCGATGCCAAGTCCAGTATCGCCGTGAAAATATTCGTGAAACAAGATGTAATCCCTGAAGTGCGGGTCGCCTGCGAGCTTGGGGTGGGCTTTCATCGTCGGACGCTGGCCGTCTTTGCCGGGTTGGAAAATTTTCACGAGCCGATGGGAAAGTTCCTCGGCGACTTCGTTGAGCGTCAGAAAAATCTTTGAACCCGCCGGACACTCGATTTTGAAATCGTCGCCGTAGTAGTGGTGGAAACGTTGAAGCGATTCGATTAGGAGAAAATTCATTGGTAGCCAGATCGGCCCGCGCCAGTTGGAGTTTCCGCCAAAAAGACCGCCTTTGGATTCGCCGGGCCAGTAGCGGACCTCGTGGACTTCGCCGCCGCAGTCGAGCTGATACGGCGCGTGCTCATGGACTTTGGAGAGCGCGCGAATGCCGTAGTCGCTGAGAAATTCCGTCTCGTCGAGCGCGCGGCGGAGTAGGCATTTCATGCGGTGGCCGCGCAATAGTGACAGCAGGTGGCGCTCGCCCTGGCCGCATTCCTGCCAGCGGGAAACCAGATTGGCCAGGTCGGGTCGGTGTGCGAGAAACCATTCCATGCGCTCGGCGAAGTTGGGCAGGTTCTTCAACAGCTCCGGCTCCAATGTTTCGACGGCGAACAGCGGTACGAGGCCGACCATCGAACGCACCTTAAGCGGAATTTTTTTTCCATCGGGCAAACAAAGTTCGTCGTAATAAAATTCATCCGTCTCGTCCCACAGCGCGAGGCCCTCGTCGGGCATTGCGCCATGACCGTCGCTCACACCGTTGATTGCGCCGGCAATGCTCAGGAAGTGCTCGAAAAATTTCGTGGCAATGTCCTCGTAAACGCGATTGTGCTGCGCGAGTTCGAGCGAGATGCGCAGGAGATTCAAGCAATACATCGCCATCCAGCTTGTGCCGTCGGCCTGGTTGATGAAGCCGCCGGTGGGCAGCGGTTTGCTGCGGTCGAAGACGCCGATGTTGTCGAGACCAAGGAAGCCGCCCTGGAAAATATTTCTACCCTGCGCGTCTTTGCGGTTGACCCACCAAGTGAAATTCAGCAGCAGCTTGTGGAAGACGCGTTCCAGAAATTCCAGATCACCGTGGTCGTGTTCATTTTTTTCACGGCGGTGCTTGCGGTCGATCTGAAAGACGCGCCATGTCGCCCACGCATGCACTGGCGGATTCACGTCGTCGAACGCCCATTCGTAGGCGGGCAGCTGACCGTTCGGGTGCATATACCACTCGCGCGTGAGCAGATCGAGTTGCTGCTTGGCAAACTCGCCATCCACCAGCGCGAGCGGCAGACAATGGAAGGCCAGATCCCACGCGGCATACCATGGGTATTCCCATTTGTCCGGCATGGAAATGATGTTGGCGTTGTTCAAGTGCGACCAGTCGGCGTTGCGGCCGTGCCTGCGTTCCTTTGATGGCGACGGTTGCGTCGGGTCACCGTGCAGCCAAGCGCGGACATTGAAGTGATAAAATTGTTTCGACCAGATCATCCCCGCCATCGCCTGCCGCTGAATGCTGCGCAAATCCGGGTCGTCAATGCCCTGTTGTAACACGGCGTAAAAATCATCGGCCTCCGCGATACGCTGGGAAAAAAGCGCGTCGAATTTCTCGAATGGTTTCGCTTCGGGCTTGCGCGCGAGGCGCAGCTTGATTTCGCGCGAACCGCCTGGAGGGATTTCCAGTTGATAGTGCGCGCACAATTTTGTGCCGGTGCGCTTGGGATTCACCGCGCTGATTTCGCCGTGGATGAGAAAATCGTGGAAGCCATCTTTGAAAAAGCCGGTGGCTTTTTCGGCGCCGAAAAGCCGATGCATGTTGGTCTCGTTCTCGCAGAACAACAATTCCGGCAGGGTTTTTCCGTCGTCGAGCGCGCCGGGGTAAAATTCAAACGGGCCAAGCTCCTCGTGTTCGACCACGACTGCCGAGCCGCCGCGCACGGCGCGCAGGTTCGGTTTGTGATGCTCCGTGTCCCAGGACCAGGTGTTGCGAAACCACAGATGCGGCAGAACATGGATCGTTGCCGCCTCCGGTCCGCGATTGTGGATGGTCACGCGCATCAGCGTGTCTTCCGGTGCGGCTTTGGCGTATTCCACGAAGACATCGAAGTAGCGGTCGTCGTCAAAGATGCCCGTGTCCAGCAGTTCAAATTCTTGCTCCGTTTTGCCGCGCTTGGCGTTTTCCGCGACAATCTGCGCGTAGGGAAATTCCCGCTGCGGATACTTGTAAAGCATCTTCAAGTAGGAATGCGTTGGCGTCGCGTCGAGGTAATAATAAAGCTCCTTCACGTCCTCGCCGTGATTACCTTCGGCGTTGGTGAGGCCGAAAAACCGCTCCTTCAAAATCGGGTCCTGCCCGTTCCACAGCGCGAGCGAGAGACAGAGCAACTGCAAGCCGTCGCAGTAACCGGCGATCCCATCCTCGCCCCAGCGATATGCCCGGCTGCGGGCGTGGTCGTGCGGAAAATATTCCCACGCCGTGCCGTTGGGCGAATAGTCCTCGCGCACCGTGCCCCATTGGCGCTCGGAAAGATACGGTCCGAAAAATTTCCAGCGGCGCGTGCCGCGTTGATCTTCGGCCAGCCGGTTTTTTTCTGCGTATTTGACCTCCATCAATTTGTCTTTTATTAACCATTTCTTGACGGGCAGCAAGTGCAGAATTTTACCGTATCCACGCAAATCACTTTTATTTATGCGGTTTTCCTGTGGCGCGTAACGCGTAAATCGGCCGGCCGGCCACCTGGCTGTAACTTGACTTTCACCTGTCTAGAGCAATGATGATTTAGGGGAAACCCGGCAGCCATGCACGAATTCAGTCTCATGCAGTCCGCGCTGGAAACCGCCGCGCAAGAAACGCGGGCGGCCGGCGCAACGCAGATACACCGTCTGAAACTGCGTGTCGGCAAATTGTCCGGCGTGGTGCCGGAAGCGCTGCGCTCGGCGTTCACCGGGTTAAAAGGCGAAACGCCAGCAGCTACGGCAGAATTGGAAATCGAGGAAGTGCCCGCGATCTGCTGGTGTGCGGATTGCGCCGGGGAATTTGAAGCGGCGGACTGGAAATATGAATGCCCGCGCTGCCATCGGCCGAGCGGCGATTTGCGGTGCGGTTTGGAACTGGAACTGACGTCGCTGGAAATCTCTTAAATTTTATGTGCCAAGAATGCGGCTGCTCCAAACCCGGTCCCTACCATGTTGGTGACCGGATGGTTGAACCTCACACGCACGCGCTGCCGGACGGCATGGTAATCACGCACTCGCACGACCACGGCCATTCGCATACGCATGGACACGCGCGCGGTCACAGCCATACCCATCCGCATCAGATTTTGAAGTTGGACACCGGCATCCTGAACCTCAATGACCGGCTGGCGGAGCAGAATCGCGGTGCGTTCAAGGCGCTGAATTTATTGGCGCTTAATGTCGTCTCCTCGCCGGGCGCGGGCAAGACGACGCTGCTCACCAAGACCATCAACGAATTGAAAGGCCGGTTGCGCTGTGGCGTCATCGTCGGCGACCTTGCGACGGATAACGATGCCGCGCGGCTGCGCACCACCGGCGCGCCGGTCGTGCAGATTGCCACCGGCACGCTGTGTCATCTCGAAGCGGCCATGGTGGCCGAGGCGATGAAGCAGCTCGATTTGCGAGCGCTGGATCTGCTCATCATCGAGAACGTCGGCAATCTCGTCTGCCCCGCTTCGTTCGATCTGGGTGAAGCCGTGCGCGTGGTGCTGCATTCCGTGACGGAAGGTGAAGACAAGCCGCTGAAATATCCGCCGATGTTTTATTCCGCTCAGACCGTGATCATAACGAAAACAGATATGACGGCAGCCGCGGATTTTAATCGCGAACTGGCATTGAAGAACATCCGCCAATCTGCGCCACGAGCGAAAATATTTGAACTTTCTGCACGCTCGGGCGAAGGCATCATGGCATGGTGCGATTATTTGGTTGCGCTCAAAGCCCGGGAGGCTACCGCGCATTGAATTGGGGCATTCAGGCGGCCACGGGCTGGCTTTGTCGCCAGGAGTGGAGTTGGTTTATGGCATTTTGAGCCTGCGCATCGAGACCTTCCATGGCTTTGGTGATAGCCGACGAATCCCCCTCGTCAGCTGCCTGTTCTATGGCTAGAAAAATTTCTGACAGTGGTTGGAATCCGAAGAGGACAAACAAGCCTTTGAGCGAATGGGCGGCGCGCTTGAGGTCGGGCCATTGGGCGGCGGTGTGTAGCCGTTGGATTTCTTTCAGGCGGTCGGGTAGTTCGTTTAGAAAATCACCAACCATTTCGCAGGCCGTGGCAAGGCCAAGGTCGCCACAAAGTTGTTCCAGTTGGTTGAGGTTGAAATTGGGACCAGTGAGCGGCTGTGCCGGTTGATGCGTTGGGCCGGCGGCGAGCAGGGCTTGATAGAGTTGCTGGGCTGTGAATGGTTTAGCCAGATAATCGTCCATTCCGGCGGCGAGGCAGCGTTCGCGTTCGCCGACAAGGGCGTTGGCGGTGATGGCGATGATGCGGACGCGCTGGACGACATTGTGCTCGACCTCGATATGGCGGATGGCAGCGGTAGCTTCATTACCGTCGAGTTCAGGCATGTTGCAATCCATGAGAATGGCGTCGTAGCGGCCCGGCGAAAATTTTTCGACGACCTCGCGACCATTCTCGGCCCAATCGGCGTGCGCTCCGAAGTTGTCGAGCATGAGCTGCCAGAGCTTGCGGTTGAAGGGGTGATCTTCTGCCGCGAGTATGCGGAGATTGGAAATTGGTGTGTTTTTGGCACGAGTTTGGCGCCGGGAAATCTCTGTGTCGCCCGGTAAATGAGCGAGGCGGACGGCTTCCGGTTTTTTGTCGGAGACCACGTTCACTAGGGCATCAAACAACGACTGTTCCCGCACAGGCTTGAGCAGGATGCCGGCGAATTGGGCGAGGTCGTTTTGGTAGCTGGCGAGCATGGCCGCCGGGCCGGCCAGCAAAATACACCTCAGCCGGTCCGGATTTCCCGTGAGCTGCTGACGTAGTTCCGCTCCGCCGAGCGTGAGCATTTCTTCATCGCACAACACCACGGGCATCACGGCGGCGTGGAGTTCATGCTTGAGGATGCGAACTAATTCTTCGGCCGACCCGATTTCGCGACAATCCATCCCCCAGCCGCGCAGTCGTTCGGCCAGCGATTCGCGCAGGCTGGCGTTTGGTGCGGCAATCACCGTTTGGGCAAAAACCAGTCCGGGAAAACATCGTTCGATGGCAGGCTGGTCGGGCACGGCAAACGGAAGTTCAAACCAAAATGTCGAGCCCGAACCAGGCGCGCTGTGAACGCCAATGCGTCCCCCCATAAGCTCAATGAGTTTTCGCGAGATGGCCAAACCCAGGCCGGTGCCACCAAACTTTCGGGACGATGACGTATCGGCCTGCATGAATGGCTGGAATAATTTTTTCGTCTGCTCGGGCGTGAGGCCAATGCCGGTGTCGGTGACTTCAAACCGAAGCTTAATGCGTCCATGGGCATGGGCTTGCGGTTGGACCCGGACAGTAACTTCGCCTTGATCGGTGAATTTGATGCCGTTGCCCACGAGGTTGAGTAGCACTTGCCGGAGACGGATGTGATCGCCGACCAGCCGGTGCGGCACATCCCGCCGGATGATTGCGGCCAGCCCGACTTTTTTCTGCGTATCTCGTGTCGAAGCATTTTCCAGCACACTATCCAAGATGTCGCGGAGCGAAAATTCCTCTTGGGCCATAGTCATCTTGCCGGCCTCAATCTTGGAAAAGTCCAGCACGTCGTTGATGACGTGGAGCAGAGAATTAGCGCTGTCGGCGGCGGCGGTTGCGAATTCTTTCTGCCGGGGATCGAGTCGGGTTTGTGAGAGCAGCTCCACCATTCCCAGAATTCCGCTCAACGGCGTGCGGATTTCGTGACTCATGTTCGCGAGAAACTCACTTTTGGCGGCGTTGGCGCGGTTTGCCTGCTCGGCGGCGGTGTTGGACTCCTTGGCAGCGAGTTGGAGTTGGAGATTCACTTTTTCTAGCGAGGCCTTGGCTTCTTGCAAAGCGATTTCGGCCTGTTTGCGTGGCGTGATGTTTTGGATCACGGCCTGATACTCAAAGCTTTTGTAAGTGCTGACGGCAAACCGGCGGAGGTTGTATTGCAGCCATTCCACATGGTCGTCGGCGGCTACGCCGCGGCGATCGAAAGTGCAAATTGGCCGATCTTCCGGCAGGGCGGCCAGCTTTTCGCGGAGGGTTGTTGATTCGGCCGGCGTCAGCGTTTGAAAAAAATCCGTCCCGAGTAACCGGGCTTCCGTTCGTCCGTGGAATTCACAAAAGGCTGGGTTCACAAAGGTAATATTGCCGTCTGGTAGAAACCGGCAGATCAAATCCGACTGGTCAGCGACAACTGTGCGCAGGCGTTTTTCATTTTCCTCCAGTTTGATTTCCGCGTAGTGGCGGGCGGCGACGATGGTTGCGAGCAGAAGATTGGCGGCTGCCATGATGCTGAAGTAGCACCCGATCTGCTGCAAGGTGTCCACGTCATCATCCGCCAGTCCGCGTCCTTGGAATAGAAAATAAAAAGCCAGACACGAGACCGCCAGCGTGCCTGTGGCTGCTCCGCGTGGCCCGAACCGAAAAGTGGCCCACAACAGAAATGGCACCGGCAGATAGGTCAGCGGATAATTATGGATACCGTAAACGAACCAGGTGGCAAAAGACACCAAAGTGCTCGCCGTCAATCCTGCAAAGCAAATCACCGCTTCCACCGACCGCCAGAAATTCCAGTGCCATATTGAGGGAGCCGCCCAAACGATGAAAAACGGCGTCAGTATCAGCAGGGACAGCGCGTTGGGCACCCACCACAGCACCAAGTGGGGTAAGAACTCATGCCAGGACATTTTATTTGCACAGGCCAACCCGGCGGCGGTTAAACTGGCGTTGAGCGTGGTGCCTAGGACGCCAACCAACAAAAGATAGGCCGCCACATCGCGCAACCGTTCCTGTGCATTCTCAAATTTCAACAGCCGCTTCAGTAAAAACACCTCGCCCATGGCGGCCAGAGTGTTGCTTACGGCGATAACAGCCATGAATGTTCCAAAAGGTGCCCCGCCAATGGCGAGAAATAACAAATTGCCGATGGTTGTTGCAGGGCTGAAGCGGTATCCGAGCAGCAGAATCACCGCCAGTGACAAACCGGCTGGCGGCCAAAACAGGTTTACCTGGTCGAAGTGCAGGTGGGATTTCTTGAGCAACAGGCCCGCGAAAAAATAAACCGCCAGCAACGCCATCAGCCGCAGCAGCGTCGGAATAACAGGATATGGTTTTTGACTCAAAACAATGGATGTTTATCGAAATTTTCAGGTCAAGACCAGCAATAAGTCTTTTCCCAACTGGACTGCCGCAAAATCTTGACGGCATGTTTAGCCGCGCCGAAAAATTTCCACCCAAATGGAAAAAATGAATTGCCAATTTGAAGTCTGCCAGCGAGCTTAATGCAAAGGATTTGGTCCGACGGACTGAAATAATCACGATTTGCCATGAACAGCCAGTTGCCTGCGCACCTTATTGCCCACATCAACGTCAAACTTGCCTTGATCGGTTGCCAGCCCGTGCCGCTCAAAGGCGACAAGGAATTTGTCGAGATTGCCGCCGCCATGGCCGCGCAGTCGCGCGAAAAAGACCGACTCCTTGGCCAGCACCTTTGTCCCGCTGACCAGCGCATCCAGAATTTTCTCCACGATTATCTTCAGGAAATTCCTGCCCCCAAGCTGCCCGCGCGCACGTTTGCGCTCGACCGTGCCGGTTTGGCTCGCGTGCTGTCGCTGCCGGTTGACCGCGATGATTTTTCCTCCGACATCATCAATTCCTACCGCGTCAAACAAGGCGTTTTACATAATCCGAAAAGTGACCGCCGCACGACCGCCGGAATTTTCCACATCGCCGAAGGCGGCCTGCCGATTCCCGATGACAAGCTCGGCGTGCCGAAACTTACTTTTGCCAAAATCGTCCAGCTCGCCCTCACCCCGCCGCGCGAGTTGATGAAACTGCCGTTCACCGCAACCCAGCCGCAGCCAGCAGAATGTTTTGTCTCGCTCCTCATCCGCCCAATTGTCAGTCCATCTGTCCCCGGTTTCACCTCTGGAAAAACGATGGAGGTCCGCTTCTTCGTGCCGGGCAACCTCGTCAGCAACCTGGATTTCGTCGAGGCCATATTTGAAAACGGCGGCGACCCGCTCTTGCCGGAAAATGACGCCGCGCTCGACAGTGAACATTGGACCGGCCACACCGGTTGCATTATCCTCGCGCCGCACCTGACCAAAATCACCAAAAAATCCGTCGGCCTCCCGCACTTTGATCAGGCCACGGAACGCCAGCGTCGCGACGGCATGTGTTGGAAAAAAGAGGATGAACTTTACAACGGCGGCAACGCGTTCAAGCTCACGGCGCGCGACGAAACCGGCGTCATCGTAACCATCATCGCCGACAACTATTTCGGCTACTGCAAAAAAGAGGTGAAGACGCAGTTAAGCTATGCCGCCAATCTTTTCGGTCTCACCGAAGAGGAGCACGCCGGCGGTGCGCTGGTTTTCGCCAGCTACGATCTGGGCGAGGAATTCAAAGGCGACGCGCTCGCGCGACGGCTGCCGCATTCGTTCGTGGAAATGACATCGATATTTGCTGCCATTATGGACGTGAAGCCCGAAGGCTATGCGGTGGATAAAAAATTTCCCGAAATCGTTTACGTCCCCGCCTCAGCCCGCTTCGATTTGCACAGCCAGAAGATTTCCTGGACCAATCCGGCTTCCGGCGAACAAAGCATCAAGCTTTCGCCGGAAAAAACCTACGTCCGGCCGTCCGGCTACAAAATCCGCATGGAAAAGCCGCCCGGCCACGGTCGTCAATGGCGACTCGTCGGCACCGTGGCTGAGGGGACTTTCTGCCACAAGCCCTGCACGGTCTCCGGCGGCGGCAAATCCGAAATCTCCAAGCCCATCACCGATGCCATTCTCACCGGTCCGGTGTTTGTATCGGATTTAAAAAATGATTTCGATCGCGTCGCCGAGTTGATCGATCGCGATTATTCCAACCGTTTCGCCGACAAGTCCCGCGCCGACCAGCGCAGCGTGCTGGACTCCAACCGCTCGCTCGGTTCCGTCATCAAATTGCTCACGCCGGACGAACACGACTACACGCCGGAATACAATGCCTGGCTGGTGTCCGTGCCGCAGCATGTCAAGGAACTCGTCTTCGTCGTGAAGCGCTATCATAAGTCGGAGTGGGGAGCGAACTGGCGCGACCATTTCAGCGTGGACATCATCAACGGCACGCCGGGTAACGAACTCAAGTGCGACAACCGCAAATTGGTCACCACATATTTGCGCGTCGGGTTTGACGACGACGGTGCGTGGCGCACTTTTGGCCTGCGCAAAGATTTTCACCCCGCCGTCAAAGTGCAGATGGAAGATGACATCACGGCCTCCACGGTCATTCCCGCCGCCGCGCTGGAAAATTTGCCGGAGGGCACGGACAAAACGCTCTCTGTGAAATTTGCCCAGAACTGTGAGCAGCGTTTGTTCCAGCGGCCCGACGACGCGATTCATCGCGGCTACGATAAGCAGGCAGAAAATGATTTCATCCAGCCGGAAAATTTCTTTTCCAACTACGAGCCGCTCACACCAACGGACGCGAAAGAAATGGTGGAAGATGCACTCGGCTTCAACCAGTTTACCGAGCCGATGCAAAAATTTGTTCGCGAAGTCGCGGTGACGGGCGCGCCGGATTATTTTGTCTGCACCGCCAATCCGCGTCTGGTGGATGGTAAGCCGACGAAAAACCCCCGCTATCTGCAGAAACGTCCCGACCTCGTCCGTGCCAGTGAAACATATCTCGGGGAAATTTCTGCGCGCTTGCGCCGCCGCGTGCCGCCGGAAAAACCTTTGCATACGCCGGTCACCGTCGTGCTGCCGGGGCGCCGCAACAATCCACCAGATGCCGGGGTCCGCGCGCTCGCGTGTTACAATCCGATTCATTTCATGGAGCTGCCCGAACTGTTCATGGAAGTGATTTGCAGCATGACTGGCAAATCGCCGTCCACCACCGGCGCTGGATCCGAGGGCGCACTGACGAAAGGCCCGTTCAATGCGCTGCCCCCGATCATTGATTTGAACAACGCGCTCGTGTCTTTCATCCTCACCGGCCATCACGCGTTTGTTACGGCCGCTGGCTATGTCGGGCCGCATCTGCGCGTGGATCACGACGTGAGTTTGATCGTGCCGGAAGTCTGGTGCCGGCTCGCGGCCGAGGAGCGCGATCCGAAATTTCTGATTGCCAACCGTTTTTTGGACAAGTGCGCAGACTTTGAGCACGGTGATAAAAAAGTGCTCGCGAGCCGGCTCGGCTGGCGTATCAACGCACGGTTTGTTCACGCGTTTTTTGGCCGCGTTTTCAATCATCCGCACGCGGTTTTCACGGAGGCGATGCTTAAGCCGGAATTGCAATCCAAAGAAACTTTTGCCGATGGCATGGAGAATATCATCGCTACGCAAAAGCGCGTCGCGAAAATGTATTTCGACGATGGCAGCATTGCTCAGGCAAGTCCGCCGCTGAAGGCGCTGTTGCACCTGATGCTGAACGACGAGTGGGAAGGCAAGGGGCTGGAGCATGCCGATGTGCGGAAAATGTTCACGCGTGAAAACCTGCTGGCGAGTCCGTGGTATGCCGCGCGCCTCGCGGCGAAACAAAAAATTGATCGCGCGTTGTGGAAACGCCACGTCGAAGTCCTTAATCAATTTTTGCGCCGTCCGAATTACCTGGACGTCTCGGAAAAACTTCGCATTGCCGAACGTCTCGCAGTGGCGCGAAAGACCTTGGAGGTGGTTGAAGCGGCAGGTTATCCGCAGCAGCTCGCCGGCACGCTCGGGGCCGAGCCGATTGAGAATTACGTCAGCGCCAGTTGAAGCGCGTGTCCCGGAAAGAGGCGGGCATTCGGCCCGCCTAAATTCGGGACTGCAAAAAGGTTTCCTGATTTACGATAGAACCCAGCCGGTGCGATTTTCGCGTTTGACATATTGCGCAGCCTCCGGGCAATTGGTGGCCCGCATGTTGGGGCCGTCCCATTCGATCTTCTGGCCGGCGCGCAACGCAACGCAGCCGAGCAGCATGATTTCCGTCAGTTGCGCTCCGACCGCAAAGCGCGAGAAGCAGTCTTCCGGTTTGCCGGCCTTGATCGCCGCAATCCACTCCAAATGCTGTCGACGATCATTGTCCCCTTTGAACAGATTGCGCGGGATCGATTGCGGGATGGCGATGGTCGATTCGTGTTTTTTGAAATGCGAGTATTTCTTCTCGCCGTTGAGCCGGACAAAAAATTGTTCACCGTAGTCGTCCGGGGAAAAGATTTTACCCTTGTCACCAATGAGCAGACAGGCGCTGTTCGGGACTTCACCAAGCATTTCCTCAATGTCGGCAGTGAGTTCGCGCGGCGGCTTGTTGCTGTAATCGTGTCCGTGTGGAGCCGTGGCATCCGGCTTGCCGCCGTCTTGCCACCACAGTGTGACCGGCTCGAATGAAAGTGTATCTTGTTTGTGAAAAAAGGACTTGTGCGCCGCAGGCACGGTGATTTTCCGTGCTGGAAATTGAAACCGGATTTTCGAGCCGATGGGATAGGTTTCATGGTTCATGCCGTTGATGGCGGTCGCCTCGATCTCGGTCGGATAGCCGAGACCAAGCGCACGGAACGGCATGTTGACGGTGTGGCACGCCATGTCGCCCAGTGCGCCGGTGCCGAAATCCAGCCAACCGCGCCAGTTGAACGGATTGTAAACGCCCTTTTTGTAAGGACGCACCGGTGCGGGGCCGAGCCAGATATCCCAATCCAAAGTTGCCGGCACCGGATCGCTCCCGTCGGGGCGGTCGAGTCCCTGCGGCCAGACCGGACGGTTGGTCCAGACATAAACTTCGCGCACTTGGCCGATAATGCCGGCGTGAATACATTCCACCGCTCGGCGTAAACCGTCGGCGGCGCTGCCTTGGTTGCCCATCTGTGTGACGACACCGGTGTCCTTTGCGAGGTTGCGCAGATAGCGCGCCTCGTAAATTGTCTGCGTCAGCGGTTTCTGGCCATACACGTGTTTGCCCAGACGCATAGCCAGCGATTCGGCGATGGCGTGAAAATGATCGGGTGTGGAACAGGTAACGGCGTCAATGCCTTTGCCCATTTCGTCGAACATCTTGCGGAAATCCTGATAGAACTTCGCGCCGGGATATTTCTTGAGCTGGCTGGCGCAGCGGACGGAATCCACATCGCAAAGCGCCACGATATTTTCCGTGTTGCAACAATCCGTGTCGCTGGCGCCTTTACCCATTGCGCCGATGGACGCGATGTTCAGCTTGCTGTTCAGGTTTTGGCCGCGCAGCAGGGTTGGCACACCGAACGCGATAGCGCCGGTGGCCAGTGTGGCGGTTTTGAGGAAGGTGCGACGGTTCCAACGGAGTGGCGCGGGGTTTATCGTAGGCTTCATGGCAAAAATCTAACAATTGCGTACTGTGTTTCAAAACGAAAAACCAGTTTTTTATGTCATGCATTCTTGCGAATGCCTCGGTTCGTATCAGGGTTTGCCCTGACCTTGGCTTATTGGTTCATCATCCAGACAATCATAGGACGCACCAATACCGCCAATAGGTTACTTGATTTGATGCGATATCTGTGCCGTCCAAATTATTCAACGCCAGTTTTCCACGCGGATGTGCGGATAAAATCCGCCACCTTTCGCAGCATGCGAATCTTGTCTTCCGTTGTGGATCGTTGCCTTTCATGGTCTGGACCTTCGTTCATCCCAGACTAACAGATCGGCGGTCCAGAAATGGGAACCCTCTCAATGGGTTTCTCGATATTTCCCCTTGTGCGTTTGCGGGTTCGGCAAGAAACGGGTCCGGGTTTAGTTTATTAAAATATAATCTGCCGTTCTCAGCGTCACCGGGCCAATCAGGCCCGACTCTAGCAATGGTGAATCTTTCGTCCAGTGATGCCACGTGGTGAACGTCAGCCGGCCGGTCGGGCTGGGTTTGCCTTCGAGCAACCACTGCGGCCATTCCTTGAGCTGCTTGCCGTTCCATTCGCAATCCGGCGGCAACTGCTCGTCGCCGATGAGCCGGTTTGGCCAGAGATTCGTGACTTTGACGACCAGCTTGTTTGTTCCAACCTTTGCGGCGCTGCTAAGGTTTACGCGGAACGGGGGCTCCCACAGCACGCCGAGCGGCTGGCCGTTCAGGGAAACCGCCGCGAAGTTTTTAACCGTCCCCAGATCCAGCCAGAGTTCGCGTCCTGCACTCAAGCGGTCGGCGGAAATTTCAATTTCCTTTTCGTAGCTGGCCGTGCCGGAAAAATAGCGCACGCCGTTGTTCGTGTGGCCCGTCCACGAAATTAATTTATCCAGCGTAACGGATGGCGGAGCTCCCCAGTTTGGCGGAAAACTTAAGTTCCACGTGCCGGAAACGTCCTGCGGCCCTGGCAAGTCCGTAGCACCCGTACGTAAGACCTTTCCGCTCGCCATGTGCAACTCAACCGGACCATTGGCCCACGTCTTGATCACCGGCAATCCGCTGTCTGCAACCACAGTTTCCCATTGCGGTGGCTGGCCCAAGGTGGTGGTCGCGGGCAAGGTGAGGCCTTCACCTTCATGCACGGTCGCGTGATTCAGTTTGCCATCGAGTGCATAATCCACCCGCAATTCCTTCTCGTGGTTGTAGGCCGGGTCGCGGCCGAACACATCATTGTTTGCGGTCACCACCAATTGCCCGTCGCGGGCCATTTCAGCAAGTTTCGCGGTGACGTCCATGGCGCCCGCATTATCAATGGCGGCGTAAACAGCGTGCTGAATTTCCAACTTCGGTCCGGCAGATGATCTATTAGAGCTGTTTCCAGAAACGGCGACAACGTGATCCGCGTTGCCCGCCGCTTGGCGGAAGATGACGAACACTGAACCAGCGGGGTCAAAATTCAGCTGTACCGTCGTGCGGCCGTCTTGAGTGCTCCAGACCGGCGCGGGTTCTATAATTCCGGTGTCGGGATGCCATAGTTCCGGAAGCTTTCCGCCCGTCCGGAAGGTGCAGTCTGAGGTATCAAATTGGCGGCGCTGGTTGGAGACAAAATAAATATCCGCGTCACCGGCGATGCGATGAACATAAGCCAGCCGCGAGTTGGCCCCCGCTCCTTGGAACTCAAAATCTGGTTTCAAACTTTGCGCTGCGAAAACGTCGGCTAGGGATTTGCCCCAAACGATGTGGCCCTTGCCCGCAGCGTTTTCCAGAACCTTGGTGCCGTCGCATTTGCCCCAGAGTTCGCCGGCCAGTTTTTCCACCCGTGCATCACATTTCGGAAAATCCGTCAGGCTGGGTGAGTGTTGCGGGCGTGGGCCGACGACGGTTGCCCCCGCCTGCACCAGCTCGCCGATGCGTTGTAGCACCTGTGGCGTCAGGTTTGCGTCATTTGGCGGCAGGATCAGCGCGGCGTAATTCGCCCCGCTCGCCAAAGTGAGCCGGCCGTTTTTTACCGTTGCGCCATGCAGCAACACGTCGGCATTGACCGCATCGTAATCGTATCCGGCGGGCAGTGCGGGATCGCCCGCGCGCATTTCCACCGGGGCGCTTTCGCCCGTGAAATAAGCGGCATCGGCCACGGCGCGCCCTTGCTGCAGTAAAAACTCGCAGTGCGCAATATAATCAATCCATGGCTTGCCTTCCCCCCACCACGTCACCGTGCGCTCAAAGTGAAAACCCCATTGACCCATCGTCATGCCCGGCCAGCGGTTGGTCCACGGCTGCATTGCGTAACGGTGAAAGACGTAGCGGTTTAAACCCTGGCAATACATCAGGTCGCCGAGCGTCTTGAGCGAATAGGGATCGTTCTGCCAGCGTCCGGGGTCGGGGCTCGCCGTGAATGACTCTGCGGCGACAATGCTCTTGCCGTAGATATGGGCGATGGACGCGGCCAGTTTGACGGACGGATGTCCCTGGCTGCCACTCCAAAACTCGCCCATCACCACGTCCGCCGGGGCGCCGCTTTGGATGGATTCAAACGGTCCGGTGTAAGGTTCAACGGCGTTCAATAGGCCATGTTGGCGGCAGAGTTCCGCAAAATGCCCGAAATAATTTTCCGCAAATAAGTCGGCGATGGTGCGGCGCAAATCCCACAGGAAACGTTCGGATGCCGCCGGGCTGTCCACGACCCGGCCGGTGAAGGTCGGCAAAAACTGCAGCGGATCGTAACCGCGCCGCTTCTGGAATTCATTCCGGAAATGTTCCGACCAGTTCTGGCCGCCCACTTCGTAACTGTCGATCAGCGAGGTGTTGAGCGTCTGGCCGGCGAGCGGGCCAAGGTCGTCGAGAATTTTTTGCATGAAGCCATCCCAATGCGCATCCAGTGCGGCCTTGCTGAATTTGTCGCATTCCAAACCCTCGCCCTCCTTTGGCGCGGGGTGATTGTTTTGGCCGGTCGGCGTGTAGCCCAGGCGCAAAACCAGCCATTCGCCGGCAGGCGCCTGCCAGTCCAATGTCCCGTCGGCGGTAAGCTTGGCCGTGAGATCAATGACGTCGCGCCGTTTAATGGCTCCGGCGGTCGCGTCATTTGATTCGCTTGATGACAGCACAAAGCCGCCGTTGAAACCGGCTTTCGCGTCAATATTCGCAATGGTCAAACGCGGTGCGAGTTCGATTTCCGCCAGCGGAATATCTTTGGCCTTGGCGTCGGCCTTGGTGAATTGCACGCGCCAAAAGCGCGCGGCGATGGGTTGCGCCCCAAGTGAAAGCGTGCGCGTGGTGGAACCGCGTCGGCCAAAGGCAAATGACTCCACCGTCCGGAATTTTTTCCCATCATCGGAGACTTGCAGTTCGCCGCTGCATTCGGGGATGCCTGGGCCGCCGACAATTCTTATCGTGCGGGCGGCAAACGGTTTGGAAAATTCGAGTTGGGCAAATTGGGGCTTGTCCCGTTTGGGGGCGGCCAGGCGTATGCAGGTCTTGGCGTCGCCGTCCGTGAGCTTGTTGCCCGGCTGGTCGCTGCCGCTTGCGGATGCGGCTGGCGAAAAATCGTTCATGCGCACGCTTTCATCGGCGGGCGCGGGAAACGCCAGCACGGCAATGTCGCGGTAGAACCCGAGCTTGGTGGGTGGCAGCGGTAATATATCGTTGAAATGCTTTGGGCCCGTGATGTGCGTTTCGCTGGTGGTGACCCGTTGCATCGCATTGGTCACGGTGTTCCAGGGGCCGCCGCTGCTCGACCAGCCGGCACAATTTTCCACACAAAGTTCGAGCCCGAGCCGGCTCGCTTCTTGCACGGCGAATTTGAAATCTTCCCGCCACTCGGGGCTCATGAAATTCACCGGGCCGCGCGGAATGCCGCAGTCCACATTGACGATCGTGGCGCCGCCGAGGCCGATTTGCTTCATGGCTTCGAGGTCGGCGGTGATGCCGGCTTTGGTGATATTGCCGTTCATCCAGTGCCACCACGTCTGCGGTTTGGCCGAATTCGGTGGATTCAAGAAGCCATCTTTCAATGCATCGCCCGCCGTGGCCGTGGCGGTTAGAACGAGGCACAGCGAGGCGGACAGGCTTAGCAGGCGAGGTGTTTTCATGATGGTGATGGCAAATATTTCGGGCGGTTGCCCATCTTGCCTTTTGCAGCGTTGTGCTGACAAGCGCAAAGGCTGCATCACTTTGATTCAAAACCAAAAATAAAAACGCGACTGCCGGTGAGGCAGCCGCGTTGCGCAAGAACTCTTGACTCAAAATCCCGGCAGCTTCTTGACTCCTTCCAGCGCACCGGCGGCCTTGTTCAAGCCGGGCGCATATTTATCGGCAATCGTCGTGATGAGCTGCTTTTGTGTGTCCGTCAGCTTCGCGCTGGCGGCGACGTTTTTGAGCGAGGGCAGGGCGTCCTTGACTTTGCCGCTGCGCAGCGAGCTGACAATGGTGGCGACATCGCCCTGCGCGCCGTCCAGCGCGGCGAAATTTTTCTGCACGACATAGGCGGAAGCGATATTGCCGACCTGCTTGGCCAGGCCGAGTTGTTCCGGCGTGAGTTTGGCCCCCTTGGCGAGGTCAAAGGCGGAAGCCAGCGCGGCGGAGTCCTGCCCGCCGGTCAGGGATTTGAGCGTGCTGTCGAGTTTGTCCTTGAGGCCGGCATTGCTGCCGAGCAGGGATTCCAGCTTGGTGATTTTGCCGGTCAGTTGCGCGGCGATGTCACCCAGCTGGCTGTCGCTGGCCGACTTGGCTTGATCGAGAAACTGGGAAGCCGCCGCGGTCTCGGTCTGGGCAGACGTGGTGGCGGTTAGGCCGCAAAGCATGGCGGCCGCGGTGGCCGCAGCGAAAAGAGTGGCAAAATGTTTTTTCATGGCGCGCACATGATAATTGCCCGGCTCAATCTGGCAAGCCATCCGATGGCATGCTTAGCGGTTTGCCAGGCATCCGGGTAATCTCCCTGGCTACCAACGGTTGCCGCCCCGGCTGGGGTCACGCTCCTGCCCGCGCCGCTTTGCGAGTCAATTTCCGACATCGCGCCGCTGTTGGTCACGGAGCACGAATCATCGGCGTAGGTGTCTGCCTCCGCGCCGTCCGGCAAAGTGCCAAGCAAGCAGGGTCTACTTCATAGTTGTAAGTTTTGGGCGCCGGTTTAAAAAAGTCAGATATTGTGTTCGATCAAGAATCACGGGTGCCGCAGGCGATAGAAATGGGCGCCGCCCGTCAGCGGATAATTGATTTGGAAATTAGTGCCCACGAGGCTCGGCGCGTTGGTGGCGTCGGTCCAGCCGGCGGGATTCAGCGTTGCATTTTCCTGGAGGATAAAGCCGCTGGAATTTGTCGGCCACAGCAGATGATGCTGGCCGGGCAGTGAATGATCCTCGTTGAGGTTGGGCTGGCCGAGAAAATTCGCCTTGAGCGAGCGGTTCATGAGGTTGGTGAAGGTGTAGCTGGCTGAGGTGCTCACCACGGCGTCATTCTCCGTCCAGCCGGTGAACGCAAAGCCCGCTTTCGGTGCGGCGATTACGGTGGCGGCGGTGCCATTGGTGTAAACGCCGTTGCCGCTGGCCGTCCCGGCGTTGGTCGCCGTGACGTCCACATCCACGGAACTATGCGGTGGCAGAATTGCGCCCGCGCCGACCATGAAGGGATAGGTTTTGGTTATGGCCGGGTTGTTGCTGGCCGAGGCGGTCACGGTAACGATGAAAATCCCCGCTGTGGAAGGTGTGCCATAAACCCAGCCGTTGGCGGCGTTGAAGGCCATACCTGTTGGCAGCGTGCCGGACAGGGACGCGGTGAAATTCGTGTCGCCGGCGATGACCACGCTGCGGGTGGGATAGGCCACGTTGACTTGGCCGTCGGGCAGGTGGTCAATCAGGCCGATGGGCGGGGTTTTCCCCATCGCGGACATTTGCGCGCCGAGAAATTTGCCGACGACCGGGATGGCCGAGCGGTTAATTAATTGGAAAAAGGAGTTGGTGACTAATCCGACGCCATGGATGCCGTCCGGGGCGACTGTTTCCGCCAGCGCCTCATGCGTGCCGGGCGCCCCGTCGCTATCGAGGTCATCATACGGGCCGACGTAGGCATAGTATTCGTAACGGTAGGTCACCACGTCGTCGCTGTTGGTCAGATTGTGGTTGGGTCCGGCGAATTTTGCGTTCTTGCCACCGATGCCGTTAGTCGGATTGTAGTCGCTGGAGTTGTAGTCAATCTGTAAAAGCTGCCATTCGGTTTCCACTTCGACATTGGTTTGGCCGTTGCGCCAGTCCTTGGCGTTTAGGTTGTTGGTGTCCGGCGTCATCAGGTCGCCAATCTTCATTTCATTATTGGTATGCGAGGTGGTGGTGGTCACCTTGACCCAGGAGGCACCGCTGAATTCATAGGACGGCGGCACCGGCGGCACCGGGGCGGGGATTACCGCCTGCGCCTGCGCCGGCACGCCGACCGCCGGGGGCGTGTAGGTGAACACCGGCGTGGTCACGTTGACCTGTCCGCCGCGCGTCAAAACGTGGCTGCCGTTGTCCACCAGCCAGAAATAAGTCACCTTGGTTGGCTGGGCGCGGTAGCCGACGCCGAAATGCTCACCGCCAAAATTAGTATTGGGATTCGTGAACGCATGGCCAGCCGTCGGGGCAATCGGTCCGGCCGGAATCGCCGTGTAGGCCGACCAGCCGGTGTTCGTCCAGACCGCCTGGTAGCGGACAAATACCGCGTTGGTGGAACCGGCAATGGTCGGCGCACCTTCGGATATTTTGGGGTTGCCGTAGTGATTGTAATCAAACGTATAGGTGAGGTCTGAACTGTGAATGTCATCCAATTCGATCTCGAACCCATGGCCCTGCACGCCGTTGTCATTCACGACGTCGAAGTTATTGCCGGTGCCGTAGGCCTGGCTGGCGCGGGCGGTGCCGCCGGCAAACGTCAGCAGCCCCAAGGTTAACATGCCGGCAACGCAACGGCTGAACGCCGATTCGGTGGTGAAGCTCCGATGGGTTGTTTGTTTCATGATGCTGACAGCATAAACGGTGATGATTAAAGCGGGGTGAACTTGGCATGAGAGTTTTTTAATCAAACGCCGGACCTTTATTGTCCGCCTGACCGCAAAACTTGGCCGCTGGAAAAATTTCCTAACTTCCACGCACGCGTGATTGAATCTGGGCGGCTGGGTTGTTATCTTTCGCGCATGGGACGCCAATGGTTGCATGCCAAACGTCTGGTCGCCGGCCTGAAAAAAGGTCGCACGACCGGTAAACTTGTTCGTGAAATTTCCGTCGCCGCCAAGATGGGCGGCGCGGATCCCGCGATGAACGCGCGGTTGTTTACCGCCGTCGAAAAAGCCAAAAAGGAAAGCGTCACCAAAGACGCCATCCAGCGCGCCATCAACAAGGGCGCGGGTGTCGGTGGCGAAAAGCTCATCATGGATCACGTCGTGTATGAGGGCCGGGCGCCGCACAACGTGCCCGTCATTGTCGAGGTATACACCGACAACGTGAATCGCACCGCGCCGGAAATCCGCGTGCTGTTCAAGCAGGGCCAGCTCGCCACCGCCGGCAGCAATAAATTTTTGTTCGACCATGTCGGCCTCGTCGAGGCCCATCATCCCGATGCAAACATGGATCGCGAAACGGCCGCCATCGAGGCCGGTGCGAACGAAGTCGAGACCCTGACGCACGACCAGAACGACGACATCCCCGCGGAAACCGCCGGCGCGAAATTCATCTGCGAACGCACGGAGGTCGCGAATGTCTCCAAGTGGCTTGCAGCGAACGGCTGGACGGTGGTGACGAGCGAAATCGGCTATGTGCCGAAACAATTTCCCGAACTGACCGAGGCGCAGCAGAACGAAGTCGGCGAATTTCTTGAGGCGCTCGACGGGCACGACGACGTCCACCGCGTCTGGGCTGCCGTCAAATAAGCCTCTCACGACAAGAAACGCCGCGTTGAATTTTCAACGCGGCGTTTGTTGTTTCTGTAACGGAATTACTTCGCGCCCTGATCAATCCACGCGCGCACCAGTCCGACTTGTTCCGCCGTCAGCGGTTTTGCCGGCGGGCCGAAGTTGCGCGGCCGCATGCCCGGGGCATTGGTGCCTTGCGCACCGCCCGGCGGGCGTTCGCCGCGACCATGATCGTCGCCGTCTTCCCGCTCGCGCAACCGCGGCGGTTGCCCGCCTTCATGTTCGCCCTCGCGCGGTTGGATGGCTGGGGCGTTGGTGCCCTGCGCTCCGCCGGGGCCGCGCCGGGCGCGCGGCTTCGGCGGCATGGCGGTTTCCGGATCCAGCTGCGAAACGGATTTGACGAGCAGGCTGTTGGCGCTGTCGCCAGCGGTCAGCACCGCTCCGTGTTTTGTCCCCTTCAAAACTCCCTCCAAGGTATCGAGCCGGAGCTGCGCCTTGGGGCGCTCCGCGCCGTGACAGCGCACGCAGGATTCTTTGAAGAGCGGCTGGATGTCCTTGGCAAAAGTGACACCCGGCGTCTTGGCTGCGGGCGGCAGCTTGCTCCAGTCCACCGGCGCGGCCAGTGCGGATAAAACCGTGGCCGTTCCGGTCATTAATATGACATTTAATAGTTTCATGATGGGTATAATGGATTGTTTCACCGGGAAGGATGAAGATTTGATGGCATGGGTCACGAAAAAAATCACTTATTCTGGATGAGCGACGGCACTTCCACCTTGCGGGTATCGGTCATTGCGTGGTCGGCCGGTAGGTTTTCGCCCATCCAAAGTTTTTGGGAGGTCCAGCGGGCTGTTGGTGCGCTCCAGAATTCATCGGTTGGTGGCAGGCCCAGCGGCAGCAGTCCGGCGCTGCATAAATACAAGCTCCCGGTGGAAATATACGTTTCGCCCAGTGCGGGTTGATGGCCGCAGAATCCGATTTGCAGCCAGCCGTCTGCGTCGAAAGTTCCCGGCGCCTCGGTCATTTTGCGGATGACCGCCGTCAGGGCGCCTCGCACCTGGGCCGGTTTGATTTTTTCCGGCAGTTCGCGCTGCCACGCAATCAGCGCGAGGGTTTGAAACGCGCCGAATCGATAGGCCATGGAGCGGCCGATCGAGGGGAAGGTTCCGTCCGGCGCGATGAGCCGCTCTTGGATTTCGGCATGGCGTTTGGCCCGCTTCAAAACTACGGCGTATGCCGGTCCAAAGCGTGCATCCTGTTTTCTCAAGACGGCCAGCACATCCAGCAGCATCGGCTGGATGACAAAACTGTTGTAGTAATCAAAGTGGAAAAAATCGCCGTCGCCGTAAGCGCTGTCGCCGCAATACCAGCCGAGCATCTTGCGCACACAGCCCTCCAACCGTTCCGGCAGGGTCGGCTCGCCAAACTTCAGTAAGGCGGCTTCGACCGTGGCGGCGAACATCACCCAATTGTTTCCGGTCGGTGTGGGGATTTTTCGGGAGGACTTTAAAGCGGCGATGACTTGGTTTTTGACCCGCGGGTCCAGCGGCTCCCACAAAACCTTGGGGGCGCGCAAAATTCCCTGCGCCAGAAAAGCCGTGTCCACCAGCGGCTGTCCGCCGGTATCGAAGTTCATGAAGTCTGGCGAAGCCGGATCCGTCGCGGCGTCCATCGCAGCCTGGGCGAGCTTTAACAACTCCTGTTGCCGCTTTCGTTCTTCCCCGGTGAGATTTTCCAGGGCCAGCCATGGCGCCAGCCCGCAAAGCAGCCGGCCCAATGCCTCGAGATGCGTGCATGAAGCCCGTTTCGCTCCGGGCTGCTCTTCGACTGGCATTTTCTTTTTCAGTTCGCGGCGGGATAAATTTTCCAGCACCGGCCGCGCGATTTTTGTGGTGATGGCCACCCAATAGCTCCGGTCGTCACCTGCCGCTGCCGCCGGGGCCGCGGTTTCCGCGGCCGCGCGCAGCGGCAATCCGGTTGCACCCAGCACGCCGAGGGCGGCGGCGGACTTGAAGAATTCGCGTCGTGTTTTCATTCGTCATCGTTGTTGTTGCTTGGTTTCTTTTCCCAGCTGCGCTTTTGGCGTTCGGGCAAACTCGTGTCTACGCGGGCGTAATAGGTTTTTTCACCGAATTGCCGGTTCGCCTCGTGTTCTAATTCCAGCGAAGGCGTGACGCCGAACCGGTCATGCGTCTCGACAAAGACGGTCGCGCCTTCCGGCCGCATGAAGCACAGGAATAGCGGGCACCGGCCGGGATGCGCGGCCACCAGTTCGCGCACCCGCTCCATGTCTTCCGGTTGCAGGTGCGCGGTGCTCAGCCGCAGGTGCACCTGCTTGGTGTATTTCTTGGCCGCGTCGGCCAGCGGCATGATGTCCTGCGGAAAAATCTTCGGGCGGTCTTCGCCGGTGCTGACTTCGCCGACGACCAGGATTGCCTTGTTCAATTCCAGCAGCGGCCGGAACTTGTCGTAGTCGTTCATCACCAGCAATTGCACGGAGCCTTCCAGATCTTCCAGCGTCACCATCGAATAGGGCTTGCCGGACTTCTTTGAAACTCCGTGCGAAACCGCCGCAATCATGCCGCCAATGCGCGTCAAGGTGCGGTTCGGCATTTCCGCCAGCTTCGCGGTGGTGGCCAATGAGAATTTATCGAGCAGCGGGGCCAGCGGCGTGAGCGGATGCCCCGTGACATAGAAGCCCAGCAATTCTTTTTCGTGCGCGAGCAGTTCGTGCTGCGGCCATTCCGGAAGATTGCTTTCGCGTTCCGGCATGGGCGGCGCTTTTTCTTCGAACGCGCCGAAGAGCGAACTCTGGCCTTTTTGCTTGTCCGAAAGCATGCTCGCCGCCCGTGCCAGGGTACGTTCGATCTGCGCCGCCAGCGTCGCCCGCGTTTGCCCGAAGCAATCGCACGCGCCGGTTTTGATTAGGGCTTCCAGGGTTTTTTTGCCGAGGGAGCGGCCATCCACACGTTCGCACAGCTCCGCCAGCGTGTTGAAGTTTCCGCCGTCTGCCCGCGCTTTTAAAATGGTTTCCACCGCGCCTTCGCCCACGCCCTTGATGGCGGCCATGCCGAACCGGATGGCCTTGCCCTCGCGCGCCGGCGCAAAATAAACGCCGCTCTCGTTCACGTCGGGTCCGAGTACTTCGATGCCGGTCTCTCGCGCCTCGGCGATGTATTCGCTCAGTTTTTCCGTGGCCGCCATGTCGTTCGTCATCATGGCGCAGTAGAACTCCACCGGATAGTTCGCCTTCAGATACGCGGTCTGATACGCGACGATCGCATACGCGGCGGCGTGCGATTTGTTGAAACCGTAGCCGGCGAATTTTTCCAGCAAATCGAAGATCTGATTTGCCTTGGTTTTGGGAATATTATTTTTCTCGTGGCAGCCTTTGACGAACGTCTCCCGCTGCTGCTGCATTTCCTCGACCTTTTTCTTGCCCATCGCGCGGCGCAGCAAATCCGCGCCGCCGAGCGTGTAGCCGGCCAGCAACTGCGTGGCCTGCATTACCTGCTCCTGATAGATCAAGATGCCGTAGGTTTCCTTGGAAATCTGTTCGAGCAACGGATGCTCGTATTCCACTTTGATTTCGCCATGCCGCCGCTTGATAAAATCCGGAATCAGGTCCATCGGGCCGGGCCGGTAGAGCGCCACGAGCGCGGTGATGTGCTCTACGGAACTGATCTGAAATTTTTTGCACAAGTCGCGCATCCCGCCCGATTCCAATTGGAACACGCCGAGCGTTTCCGCGCGGTTCAATAGGTCGTAAGTCTTCTTGTCGTCGAGCGGCAGGTGGTCGATGTCCACCGTGATGCCTTGGGAACGCTGGACCATTTCGCAGGTGTTGCGGATGACGGTCAGGGTTTTGAGGCCGAGAAAATCCATCTTCAGCAAACCGAGTTCGCCGACGGGATTCATCGCGTATTGCGTGACGAGTGTGCCGCTCTCGTCTAGTTTGAGCGGGAGCAAGTTGACCAGCGGCTCCGGCCCGATGACGACGCCGGCCGCGTGAACACTGGCATTGCGCGTCAAATCTTCGAGGATGAACGCTGTGTCCATCAGCTCGCGCGTGACGTCTTCATTTTCGTAAGCTTCCTTGAGTTCCGGCACCTGCTTGAGCGCTTTTTCGAGCGTCATTTTTAATTCGGCAGGAATCAATTTCGCCAGCCGGTCGCCGTCGCCATACGGCAAACCCATCACCCGTCCGACATCGCGCACCACGGATTTGGCGCCCATCGTGCCGAAGGTGATGATCTGCGCCACGGCGTCGCGTCCGTATTTTTCGCGGACGTATTCGATCACGTCCGCGCGGCGGTCGTCCGCGAAATCAATGTCGATATCCGGCGGGCTGACGCGCTCGGGATTCAGGAACCGCTCGAACAGCAGTGCGTAGCGGATCGGATCCACGTTCGCGATCTCCAGCAGATAAGTGACCACGGAACCGGCGGCGCTGCCGCGCGCCACGCAGGAAATGCCCTTGCTGCGGCCGTATTGCACGAAGTCCGCGACGATGAGGAAATACGAGATATATCCCTGCATCTCGATGATCTTGAGTTCGGTCTGCAACCGGTCAATGACCGTCTTGATGGCTTGTTCCTGATTGGGCTGATTCGGATCAAAGGTCGGCAGGCGCTTCGGTTCATCCACGCCGGTGACGATGAATTCCTTGCCCTCCGCTTTCGCATGGATGGTGTAGCGGCGGAACAAGCCTTCCGCCAGCAGATGCCGCAGATAGCCGTCGCGCGTGAAATGTTCCGGTGGATGGAATACCGGATAAAAGCGCGTGTCGCCCGCCTTGGGAAAGGGGATTTCCAGATTGCACATCTCCGCCACCGCGCGGGTGTTCAGCACCGCCTCCGGCACCTCGGCGAAACGCGCCTTCATCTCCTCCGCGCTGCGCAGATAGAACTGCTCGGGCACATAGCCCGCGCTCATGCGCTTCGGATCGCTCAACTGGGATTGCGTGCCGATGCAGACGAGGCAGTCGTGCGCGTGCGAGTGGCCTTTCTCGACGTAATGCACGTCATTGGTCGCGACGAGCTTCAGGCCGAACTCCTTGGCGAAGCTGAGCAACTGCTGGTTGACCTTGGCCTGTTCGGGAATGCCGTGGTTTTGCAGTTCGAGGAAAAAATTCTCCGCCCCGAGCGTCTGCTTGAAGAAATCCACCGCGTCCCGGGCTTTGGCGAGCTGATCCTTCATGATCAAATCCGGGATTTCACTCGCCAGACAGCCGGACATGGCAATCAGCCCGGCGCTGTGTTGCGCGAGGAGGGCTTTATCAATGCGCGGTTTGTAATAGTAGCCATCCAGGTGCGCCGCGGTCGTGAGCTTGATCAGGTTCTTGTAGCCCGCCTCGTCCTTGGCCAGCAGCCCGAGATGATGATATTTTTCGCCGTCGGCCTTTTTGCGCTCCAGCCGCGAACCCGGCGCGACATAGACTTCGCAGCCGATGATGGGCTTGATGCCCTTGGCGCGGGCGGCCTGATAAAACTCGATCACGCCGTGCATCGCCCCGTGGTCCGTGATGGCCAGCGCGGGGAATTTCAGCTCGTGCGCCCGCTCCATCAACCGGTCCAGACGGCAGGCGCCATCGAGCAGCGAATACTCGGTGTGCAGATGCAGGTGGACGAAATCGGCGTGCGACATGGGGGACAATTTACCGTTCGCTGCCGCTTTGGTGCAAGCCACAGATACTCACACCGGACGATTGTTGTCTTATTCCTGATCCGTCACCGTGTCATGGAACTTGAGGATGTCGCCCTTCTCGCCCTTGAGCTCGGCTTCCTTGAACTTGATGGCGGTGCGCGGATGCTGGTTCAGCATGCCGGTGAGCAGATATGGCAGGTCGTAGCCCCAGAGCAGTTTCGCGCGCATCGGCTCGATGTGGTTCGCCACGCAGTCGAGCACGGGGCGCAGCTCGTATTTCGGGTTGTGCAGGAAGGCGAGCAGCACTTCCATCGGGCAGTTGCCCGCGCCGCGGCCGAGGCCGGCCATCGTGGCGTCGAGATAGTTCGCCCCCTCGATGATGCCTTCGATGGTGTTGGCGAAGGCAAGCTGCATGTTGTTGTGCATGTGCACGCCCACTTCCTTGCCGGAGGCCCGGCAGTAGCCGAGATATTTCTTCACCAGCGCGCGGATCTGTTCGCTGTAAAAGGCGCCGAAGCTGTCCACCACGTAAATCGCCTTTGCCTCGGATTTCGCGAGCATTTCCAGGCCTTCGTTCAATTCGCCGTCGGGGATGGTCGAGGCGGCCATGAGGTTGACGGTCGTTTCGTAGCCCTTGTCGTGCGCGTCCTTGACCATCTCGAGCGCGGTCGGAATCTGGTGGATGTAGGTCGCCACGCGGATCATGTCCAGCACGGAATCTTTCTTCGGCACAATGTCCGTCTGATAATCGCAGCGCTCGGCGTCGGCCATGACGCAGAGCTTCAAATTCGTTTTGTTGTCGCCGACGATCCGGCGGATGGCTTCCTCGGTGCAATATTTCCAATCGCCGTGCTCGCCCACCTTGATGCCCTTGCGCGAGGACTTGTAGCCGATCTCCATGTAGTCCACGCCGGCGGCGACGCAGGTGTCATAGACGACCTTCACGATTTTGTCGTCGAAATGGTGGTTGTTCATCAGGCCGCCGTCGCGGATGGTGCAGTCCACGACCTTGATTTCGGGGCGGTAGGAGAGCCAGCGGCTGGTGGCGTTGTCTTTGACGGCAGTGTCGGTTTTCATATTGGGGGAATGGTTGTTGGCGATAGTGTCGCCCATCCCGGCGGACAATACACAGCCCAAACTGGCCAAATACACGACGGATTTTGCCCTGCGCTTTGACGGTCAGCGGGCGGCGGTCGCCGCTTGCAGCACAGCCCAAACCTGTTCGGGCGCAATCGCGGCCAGGCAATGCCGCTGGCTGCCGCAGGCGAATTGGTTGCCGTCGCAGACGCAGCGTTCCCCGGTCAGGGCGTGATGTTTGGGACCGAGCGGGGCCCAGCGGGCCGGCGCGGTCGGGCCGAACAGCGAAATGGTCGGCACGCCCAGTCCGGCGGCGAAATGCAGCGGCCCGGTATCGCCGGAAATGAAAACCGCGGCGCGTTGCAATACGGCGAGAAAGAGCGGCAGCTCGGCGATGGGCGGCAGAATCCGTGCCGCCGGCTCGAGCCGTTTTAATTCCGTCATCAGGGCGGCCTCGCGTTCGCCGCGCGCCGTGGTGAACACCAGCGGCAGTCCGGCCGCCGTGGCGAGTTGATGCAATTTGGCCCAGTGGGCCAGTGGCCATTCTTTTTTCGGCTGGCTGGAAGCCACGTGGCCGATGACCGCGCGGGATTCCGTCAGGATGGCTTGGGCGGCCTTCGCCAGCGCGGCGTCCGCGCGGATTTCCGCTTCGAGCGAGCGGGGCGGTGGCACCTGCCAGCCGGATAAAAGTTGTGCCAGCCGGACGGACTCATGCGGCGGGGGCTTCACCGGCGCCACGCGCTCCGTGTATAAGAATTTCCGTCCGCAAAAGCCGCCGCGCTCCGCCCAGCCCAGGCGGCGTTTGGCGCCGGTGAGGAAACTGAGGATCGCGCCCCGGTCGTTCCCAGCGAAATCCACCGAGCGGTCGAAACGCTCGCGGCGCAGGGCGCGGATGAGCGGCCAGGTCTCGCGCCAGTTGGCGCGGCCGCGCCGGCGGGGCATGGCCCAGACGCGCGTGAGCCCGGGCAGATGTTGCACCAGGGGCGTGATTTCCTCGGGCACCAGCAGGTGCAGTTCGCTTTGCGGAAACTGCTCGCGCAGGGCGCGGAGCGCGGGCGTCAGCAGCACGGCGTCGCCGAAGTATTTGAATTGCAGCGCGAGGATTTTTTCGGGCTGGGCGCTCACGAGGCGAATTGCAAGGCGTAAAGTTTCTGGTAAACGCCGCCGCGCTGGACCAGTTCGTCGTGGCGGCCTTGTTCGACAATTTTGCCCTGATCCAGGACGACGATCAGGTCGGCGTGCAAAATCGTCGACAGGCGGTGCGCAATGCAGATCGTGGTGCGGCCTTGCATCAATTCATCCAGCGCGGTCTGCACGGCGCGTTCGGATTCGGTGTCGAGCGCGCTGGTGGCTTCGTCGAGGACGAGGATGGGCGCATTCTTCAGGACGGCGCGGGCGATGGCGATGCGCTGGCGCTGCCCGCCGGAAAGCGAGACGCCCTTTTCGCCGATGACGGTGTCGTATCCTTCCGGCTTTTGGCGGATGAACTCCTCGGCGTGGGCGTGCCGGGCGGCGGCGATGATTTCGTCGCTCGTCGCCCCCAGCCGGCCCAGTTCGATGTTCCGGCGGATGCTGTCGTTGAACAGGATGTTTTCCTGCGCGACCACGGCGATTTGGTTCCGCAGGTCGCGGGTGGAGACGTCGCGGACATCCACGCCGCCGATCTTCACCGTGCCGCCGGTCGGGTCGTAAAAGCGGAGGAGCAGGTTGGCAAGCGTCGTTTTGCCGGACCCGCTGGCTCCCACCAGCGCGACGAGCTGGCCGGCCTTGACGGTGAGATGGATGTTCCGCAGCACCGGCTTGTCGCCGTAGTTGAAATCAATGTTTTGAAATTCGATGTCGGCCTGGTCGGCGTGCAGCATCTTGGGCGCGGCGGGTTCGGGCACTGAATTTTTCGTGGCCAGCAATTCAAAAACCCGTTCGCTGGCGGCGCGCGCTTGATGGAGCTGGTTGTGCAGGCGCGTGAAAGCCTTGATCGGCGGATAAATCATCACGATCGCCAGGATGAACGACATGAAACCCCCGGGAGTGGGCCGCTGCTCCGGCGGCAGCTGGAGGACATAGAGGAAAACCAGCGCAACTCCCAGCGCGCCGAATAATTCCATCAGCTGGCTGGGAATCTCATTCGACCGGATGACGCGCATGAGCTGGCCGATGTATTTTTGCGTGGTGGCGCGGAACTGTTCGATCACCGTGGCCTCAAGATTGTAGGCCTTGATGACCCGGTTGCCCGTGAACGATTCGTGCATGAGGTTGGCCAGCTCGGCGTTGTGCTGCTGCACGGCGCGGGCGGATTTGCGGACCTTCCGGCCATAGATGGCGATCGGCACGACGCACACGGGGAAAACGATGATGGAAATGAGGGTCAGCTTGGGCTGGATCATGAAGAGATAGCCGAGCAGGCAGAGAACCGTCACCGGATCCTTGACGGCCGAGGAAAAGGAATTGCCGATGATGCCGTAAAGCACCTGCGTGTCGCTGGTGATGCGGGCGATCAAATCGCCCGTGCGGGCGCGGTTGAAAAAACCGAGCGAAAGGTTCTGCAGGTGGCCGAACAACTTGGTGCGGATGTCGGCGATGGCGCGCATCGCCGACCAGTTCGTCAGATAAATGCTCAGGTAGGCCAGCGTCACGCGCAGCAGCATCACGGCGGGAATCACGCCAATGATCAATAGCCATCCGCCCGTTGACGCGGGCGCATCGATCTTTTCCGGCAATATGGTGGCCAGCCATTGTGTCAGCGGCTGCACCACGTGCGGCGCATTGGCCAGGTGGTCATGAAAACTGAAGCAGGCGGGAACTTTGAAAATCAAATCCATGACCACGTTCACCACGCCCAGCAGCATCCCGTTGGTCAGCCCGTAGAAAATCCCGCACAGCAGGCCCAGGAAAAACCGGGCCCGATACGGGTGGACGAAGCCCCACAGCTGGCGGAGAAAGACAATCATTACCGCTATTCTGGCAACGGCGGCGGAAAGTGAAAGTTTTGTTTTCGGGCGGGAAATCAGGATTTACTTTGAGGTCAAAACGGCCAATGATGACCGCGCAAATTCAATGATCGTCTTTTTGCACATCCCGAAAACCGCCGGCTCCACTTTCCAGTTCATTCTGGGAAATACGTTCGGCCTTTCGGCGTGTCACGCGGATCACGCCAAACAAAAGGTTTTCCGGCAGTCGGACTTCGTTTTTGCGCAAAAGTTTTTCCCGGGGATGAAAAGCCTGGCCGGCCACAGCCTGCTGGACCCGCTGGCGCTGAACGTGCCCGATCCTTTTCACATCACTTTTCTGCGCGAGCCGGTGGCGCGGTCGTTCTCGCATTTTCAAGACACGATTCTGACCGGCGGGCGGACGTGGGGTTTTGAGGAATTCCTGCAAAAGAGTCATAACGCCGACAACCTGCACGTCCGCCTCATGGCCGGCGAATACAACCTCGACAAGGCCAAAAAATATCTCGAGCGCTGCGATTTCGTGGGGCTGACCGAAAAATTTGATCTCTCGCTTCACCTTCTGGAAAAACTGACGCCGTTGCCGCTGAACCTGAATTACAAGCGTCGCCGCACCGCCGCCACCGATGCCATCCGCAAGACGATCGTTGATGACCCGCGGATGATCGAGCTGGCGCGGGCGCACAACCAGCTCGACTTGGCTCTCTATGATTTTGCCGTGCGGGAGATATTCCCGAAGTTCTGCGCGCAGGCGGGCTTCACCCCGGACGACAAGGTGACGTCCTTCGACACCTACACCACCGATCGTCATTGGCGTTACCGGTTGTGTCACCTCTACAGCCTGGGCATCTATCGCCAGTTCGCCAAACTCCGCCGCTGAATGATGAAACTGCCCATCACTGTCTGCATCATCTCCGGCAACGAGGCGCACCGCATTACGCCGACGTTGCAGAGTGTGGCGGACTGGGTCAGCGAAATAATCGTTGTCATCAACGATACCGTTGGCGATGGCACCGATAAAATTGCTGAATCGTTTGGCGCCAAAGTTTTTCGGGAACCGTGGAAAGGCAACATTGCCCAAAACCAGTCTGCCACGGACAAGGCCACGAGCGACTGGCTGCTCTCGCTGGACGCCGATGAAGTGGTATCGCCCGAACTGCGCGCCAGCATCCAGCAATTATTTTCCCGGCCCGAGCGGCTCAATCAGTTTGTCGCCTACGATTTTCCGCGCTGCACGTTGTTTTACGACCGCTGGATTCGTCATGGCGAATGGTATCCCGATCGCAAGTTGCGCCTGTGGCGGCGCGGCCGGGGGCAATGGGGCGGCGACTTTCCGCATGGCCGCGTCGTCGTCGCTGGCGCGGTCGGGAAATTGCATGGCGAACTGCTGCATTACAGCATGGAGAGCATGGAACACCTGCTGCAAAAAACCATCCGCTACGCCAACGAATTTGCCGAGACCTGTCGCAAGGAAAACCGCCGCATCACCTTCGCCCAGCTGCTGGTTCGTCCGCCGTGGCGCTTCGTGCGCGGCTACGTCTTCAAGTTGGGTTTTCTCGATGGCTGGCGCGGGCTGACCATCGCGTGGATGGCGGCGTTTTACACATTCCTTCGCTATCTTAAGGTTTATGAGGAGCAGCATAGCCAGCCCCCATCCCCATGACGGACCCAACCGCCGGCAGCCCCGGCCATCTGCTGACCGCCTGCCGGAATCAACCGGCCCGGCTTGATAAGATGGCTGCGCCAAGCCGCATTCTGGTCATCCGCCTCACTGCGATCGGCGATGTGGTGCTGACGTTGCCGTCGGTTTCGGTTCTGCGCGCTAATTTTCCATCGGCAAAAATCTCGTTTCTGACCACCCGGGAAAATTCGGAACTGCTGCGCGGCTTCCGCGATGTGGACGAGACCATCGTGCTCAACCGGTCCGCCCTGCGTGGTAAAAATCTATTCCGCATCGGCGGGGAATTGCTCCGGTTGGTGCGCCGGGTGCGCGCGGGCAGATTTTCCCTGGCTGTGGATTTGCAGGGCAATGGTGAGAGTGCCTGGCTGGCGCGCATCACCGGTGCGCCGCAGCGCTGGGGTATTGTCCATAAGGCCGGCCGGCGCTGGGCCTACACGCAATGCGCCGATCGGATTCGGGACCTGCACGCCGCCGAGATGCAGCTGGAATTGTTGCGCCGCTGCGGGCTGAAGATCGCTGGCGTTCGCAATGAGTTCCTTTTGCCGGCGGATGCGTTGGCCGCCGCGCGCGAGTTTCTGGTGGCGCAGCCTTTTCTCCCCGAAAAACCGCTGCTGTTCGTGCAGCCGTTCACCAGTTCGCCGCATAAAAACTGGCCGCTGGAAAATTATCTCGCGCTGGCCCGGCACTGGCAGGCGTTGGGGTGGCAGGTTGTTTTTGGCGGCGGCCCGGCTGACCGCGTGGCGCTGGCGCCCGCGCGCGACGCCGGCTTTGCCGTGTCCGCCGGCGTGCCGCTGCTGGTCACGGGTGGGTTGATGCAGTTGTCGTCACTGATCGTCGGCGGCGATACTGGCGCATTGCATTTGGCGGTGGCGCAGGGCAAGCGCGTCGTGATGCTGATGAATCACGCCCGCGCCGGGCGGCCGCATCCGTTTCGTCATATCGAGTGGTCGTTGCTGCCGCCGGTTGACCGGAACATCGCCACGATTCATTTGGATGCGGTTATTGCCATGTGTGAACAAGTGCTCGCATGAGGCCTTAAGGCGTGTTTTTAAAATGACTGCGGAGTGCGCCCGTCCTCGGGCGCTGCCACTCGCGCGGGCAAAGCCGTGGTCGAACCCGGTGAAATCCCCGAGCCAGCCAGCCTGGCAGCGGCCGGGACGGCCGCCCTCCGTAATTTGAGAACAACCTCAACGGGCATCACAGGCCTTGGTTGAATGCATTGACCAGGGTCCGTCGGAAATTCTCCCGCGAAAAAATTTGGGCGTAGCGGCGCTGGCCCTCCTGCCAGGGAGTTTGATCCAATGGGCCTGCCAGCGGCAAGCTGGCAAAAATCTCGCGCAGAGCGGAAGCATCGCCAGCGGGAAAGAGCCAGCCCAACTTGTATTCGCGGGCGTGCCGCCCCACCATTTCCTCGTCCGAGGCGATGATCGCGCGGCCGGCCGCCGCCGCCCGCACCTGGATGGCACTAATGCCAAAATGGCCCTGATAGGTCAGGAGGATGACATCGCTGGCGCTGAAAAGATCGGCTTCTTCATCGTCCATGATGAAGCGGTCGAGGACTAATGCATCGCCCTCGCGTACGAGCTGGCGCAGGCCGGAGTTGACTTCGGCATCATCGCCCTGTTGTCCGGCGCAGAGCAGGAACGGGCGGCGTCCGGGAGGAAGCTGGAGCAAGGCGCGCAGGGTCAGATGCAGGCCTTTGCGCCGCGAAGCCACGCCGTAATGGAGGAGAACCAGCCGGCCTGGGGGCACCCCCAGCCGCAAGCGCGCGCTGGTCAGGGAGGCGGGGAAGGAACCCGAAAACGGTTCCGGGACATGGGCGAAGCGATCCCGGAAACGTTGCGGGGCGCGAGCCACAAGTAATTCGTCCTGTAGGAAAATGCGATGAAACCAGTCGGCCTTGAGCATGCGGGTGAAGCCAAGGGCTTTGGTCCACTCTTTCGGAGCGGCCTTGAGTCCTAGGAGACAGCGGGGGCGAACGTATATGCCGCTGATTTTGCCCCGCAAAACGGCCGGCGGCATTAAACCCAGGGAGGCACGCCGCAACATCGAAGATGCGAACTCGTCGAGATTGGGGAAGAGGACCTGACTGGAGGCAGTCTCTGTGACCAGCTCCGCCGCTCTTTGCAGGGGCCGTGTGGTCGAGGCGGCACAGATCTGAATGGAGTCATAGACGGATCCCAGCTTGGCCCGGATGCGTTCCTGGTCTTCGGGGCGTGGGCTCACGGCCGCGCAAACGGGAATTCCCGCACCGGCCAGGTCTTCTAGGACACACCGCAGCAGGGTGAGGTGATGTCCGGCCACCGCCGGTTCGTAAATGAGAATTCGGGTTGCCATCTAAAGTGTGGTACAGAGTGGAGGTATCTTCATCCTTGGCTCAAGCTGGAATTCGCGCCTTGGCCTGTTTCAGGGTGTAAATTTTTCCGGGCTGTAAAATGACCACGGGCAGTCCCTGGTGTTGACCCAAATTCATTTTCCTTGATGGCTATAATCGGTTGGTTGCGTGCGCCCATGGCCCCATTCTTAATCGCTTCGCGATCCAGTTCAATGTCGTTTCGCTTCGCTAGCGGGGCGCTGACTCAATCATAGTGGTACCGCCCATCCAAGAATAGACCGGCCATCCGGGTCTGCGCGGGTCGCGGCGCGCCGTTGGTGCTCTGCGGCGAGAACACCGTATGCGTATCTCTGCCAAAGCACGAAAAAAGAAGCAGCCTGGCAACCATTTGGCGAGCTGTCATACCGGGGCACCCATCTGGCGGGGGCGAAGGGCAGGCGTGTGGTGATGGGGATGAATCAGGGTCGCGCCGGAGAGCCCCATTCGTTTCGTCACCGGAAGTGGGCGTTTCTGGCGCCGGTGGAGCGGAACCTCACGGTGATAAAGTTGGACACCGTCATCGCGGAGTGCGGGGCGGCGTGGGCATAAATCGGTTGCCAAACGCGGCGGTTTCGCTCAAGTTGTGAGTATTAGGGCAGTCAATCAGAAATCAGAGGTAACTTATGATACTTTTCCTGCACATTCCGAAAACCGCCGGAACCACGTTCCAATTTATTCTCGAAAATAATTTCGGGGTCAGCCATTGCCATCTTGGTCATCTGGGCAACAAGGTGGCCGACCAGCGCGATTTGAATTTTGCCCGTAAATGTTTTCCGTGGCTGCGGAGTGTGGCTGGCCACAATCTGGCCGATCCGTCGCGGTTTGACGCCCCGGATCCATTTTACATCACTTTTTTGCGCGAGCCCATCGCGCGGATTTTTTCACATTATCAGGATAATTTCACCCGTGGTAACCGCCGCCAGACTTTTGAAGAAATGGTGCGGGCGGACGAAACCATGGTGAATATCCAGGTGAAACGCATTGCGGGCAGCGCCGATCTGGACAAGGCCAAAGCCAATCTGGAAAAATTCAGCTTCGTCGGCCTGACGGAGAAATTCGACCTGTCCCTGCACATGCTGGGGAAAATCTGCCCCCAAAAACTGAACTGCCGTTACAAGCGGAAAGTCACCGCCCGCGACAACTCCATCCGGAAATCTCTCGAGAACGACAGCCGCCTGGTCGATCTGGCGCATGCCTATAATCGCCTGGACCTCGAACTGTATGATTTTGCGGTGAAGGAGATCTTCCCCAAATTCCTGGCGCAGACCGGGCATGCCCCGACCGACCAGGTCGCCTCCTTCGACCGTTATCGGAGCGAACTTCAGCCCAATTTTCTGCTGCACCGGCTCTATAACCAGACTTTCTTCCGGCAGCTTTGCAAGCTTTACAAAAAGCGCCGCGTCCGTGAATCGATGATGCTTTTGACCCTGCTAATGCAGCAGGCGGTAATGTCGTTTGTCGAAACGCCAGCCGAAATAGCGTTCTAGCCGCATCATCCAGCGGTGTTTCTTTTCGCGTGCTGTCAGCCGGTGCGCCGGGTCGGTCTGAAAAATCCCCTCCGCTGCGGGTAGCCAGGCCTCGACCGCTTTGGGGTGTGACCCGGTGAAGGCTTTCAGCCCGGCGGCATCCACTTTTGTGTAATCCACCGCCTTGGGCTTGGCGTTGTCCCAAAATTTCCGGACGGACGCCCGCTTCTGATCCATTTGCGCTTCGCTGCGCACCCAGCCGTAATGAAAAATCGTCGCGCCCGTGTGGGCTGCGCGCGGATAGCGGGCTTTTTTGTGGCTGTCCAGCACGTTGAAGAATAGCGCCTCGCTGGACCACGCGGGAATCGTGTTGCGGATGATGCGCACCTCGCTGCGATACCAGCCCGGCGACCACGCGAGGGTGTTCTGGTTGCCGTAAAAATGCAGGTAGTCAAACGCCAGCGCCTCGACCCGTTCGTCGTTCAGGTGTTTTTCCATCGCCGCGCGGATTTTCGGCAGATCGTTCTCGTGCAGCACTTCGTCCGCTTCGAGATAAAACGCCCAGTCGCCGGTGCAGTTGAACAGGGCGATGGATTTCTGCTGGCCATACACAAAGCCCTTCACCGAGTAATCGCTGCGGAGGCGCTCGTTCCATTGCGTCGGGATGATGCGGATTTTCGGATCGCCGATCGCGCGCAGCCTGGCTTCCGTGTCGTCGTCACTGGGGCCGAGCGCGACCACGAATTCGTCCACGACCGGCAGGATCGAGCGAATGGATTCCACGAACGGATAGCCGAGCCGCTGGCCGTTGCGCAGGAAGGTAAAGCCGCTGACTTTCATGCGTGGAAAACTAATTGGCGTTCGCCGTCTTGAACAGGAGAAAGAATTCCCTTGTCTTGGCCGATGATTTCACCTTTTTTACTTTCGCGATGAATCAACCGGCCAATCCAGACTCACTTACCAAAGACCTATGGCACTCGATTCGTCGGTTCAACTTTCAGCACTTCCGGCCGGCCAAGTTCGCTGCGTTGCAGAAAAAGCGCTGGGTGTTCGACCAGCATCACTGCATTTTCGTCCACGTTCCGAAATGTGCGGGGATTTCCTTGGTGAAAAGCCTGTTCGGCGATTTTGACTGCGGCCACACGAATCTGCGTCGCTACCAGATCATGTTCGCGCCGGCGGAGTTCATCCGTTACTTCAAGTTCACCATTGTGCGAAATCCATATGACCGGCTGGTTTCAGCGTTTCATTTTCTGAAAAAAGGCGGCGTGAATGACAAGGACAAGCAGTGGGCGGAGAAAAATCTCTCGGCGTATGACACCTTTGATGCGTTTGCCCGCCAAGGTCTTTCCAAGCGCAACATCCGCCGCGCGCTGCATTTCCGTCCCCAAAGCGAGTTCATCTGCGTTCGTAAAAACCGGCCCGGCTTGGATTTCATTGGCTATTACGAAAATCTCCCGGCGGATTTTGCCTTCATCGGCCGTAAGCTGGGAATCAACGCTACGCTGGCCGAGGCCAACCGTAATGTCTCCCGTGCGAAGGATTATCGGCAATATTACACGGAGGCGTCCCGGAAAATCGTGGCAGAGTTCTATGCCGACGACCTGCGGATTTTGGGATACGATTTTGACAATGCTGACTTGCAAAGCCGGCTGGCAAAGCGTGGCGCGGATGGGCGTGTCAGCCGGTAAGCGCCGGGGTGCCAACCGGTCTCAATCGCCGAACAGTTTCTTTAAATTCGCCCGCGCCGCCTCCTCGCGGGAAAGTTTTACTTCCTTCGGTTCCCACTTGCGGCGGATGAATTCAAAATATTCACAGAAGTTGCCGATGGCCTTTTCCAGCACCAGATCGGCGCGCCGCTCGCGGCATTGCTCCGCCACATGCGGGTCATAGCTCTGGCAGTTCAGGCACACGCGCAGATCGGCGCGGCATTTCATGCAAACTTCCCCGCGGCCGGGGTTGCCGGAAATCGTCCACGGCTCGCCGCAATGGTGACAATGTCGAGTCATGCCCTGATTTTAGTTTTCCCGGTGGCGTTTGTAGAGTAAAAGAATCGGCCGTAACCCGTACGATGAAAAAGATTCTTGCCCCGGTTTTATGGCTTCTCCTCGCCCTGCTGGGGGCTGGCGCTTACGCCGTGCTCGCGTTCAAGCGCGGTGAGCCGGTCAACTCCGCCTATCTCCTCATCGCGGCCGTCTGCACCTACGCCATCGGCTACCGGTTTTACTCGAAGTGGCTTGCGGTCCGCGTGCTGGGTCTCGATAACCGCCGCGCCACCCCGTGCGAAGTGCATGACGACGGCAAGGATTTCGTCCGCACGAACAAATGGATTCTCTTCGGCCATCACTTCGCCGCGATCGCCGGGCCGGGGCCGCTCGTCGGTCCGGTGCTCGCCGCGCAATTCGGCTACCTGCCCGGCGCGCTGTGGATTCTCATCGGCGTCGTGCTCGGTGGCGCGGTGCAGGATTTTGTGATCTTGTTTTGCTCCCTGCGGCGCAACGGCAAATCGCTCGGCGAAATGGTGAAGGAGGAACTGAATGCGCCCGCCGGCGCCATCGCCGTGCTGGCGATCCTGGCCATCCTCGTGATTCTGCTGGCCGTGCTGGCGCTCGTCGTCGTGAAGGCTCTGGCTGAAAGTCCGTGGGGCGTGTTCACCGTGGGGGCCACCATTCCCATCGCGCTGTTCATGGGCGGCTATATGCGGTTCCTGCGCGTGGGCAAGGTTCTCGAGGCGACGGCGCTCGGTGTCGCGCTGCTGTTGCTCGCGGTCTGGGGCGGCAAGCTGGTTTATGAGAACGCGTATTGGTCGCAGGTCTTCGGCCTTCGCGATATTTCGCTCGCGTGGATCATCATCGGGTATGGCGTGATTTCCAGCAGCCTCCCGGTGTGGCTCATGCTGGCCCCGCGCGATTATTTGAGCACGTTCATGAAGCTCGGCACGATTCTGGCGCTGGCCCTGGGGATTCTCTGCACCCTGCCGCATCTGCAAATGCCGGCCATCACGCAGTTCATTGACGGCTCCGGTCTCGTGGTCGCCGGGAAACTCTTTCCGTTCTGTTTCATCACCATCGCCTGCGGGGCGATTTCCGGGTTTCACTCGCTCATCGCCAGCGGCACGACGCCCAAGATGATGACGCGGGAAAATTATGCCCGTCCCATCGGCTACGGGGCGATGTGCTTTGAATCGTTCGTCGCCATCATGGCGCTCATCGCCGCCTGCACGCTGGACCCGGGTGTGTATTTGAGCATGAACGTCAAGGGCGATCCCGCCGCCACCGTCGCCAAAATCAATGCGCTCAATTTTCCCGTCACCGTCGAGCAGATGAATACGCTCGCGTCCGACCTCGGCGAAAAAACCCTGTTCGGGCGCACCGGCGGCGCGGCGACGCTGGCGGTGGGGATGGCGCACATTTTTTCCAAGGCGCTCAACGGCCGCTGGCTGGACCTGTGGTATCACTTCGCGGTCATGTTCGAGGCGCTGTTCATTTTGACAACGCTCGATGCCGGCACGCGGGTCGGGCGCTACCTGCTGCAAGGCGTGCTGGGCCGGGTCTGGAAACCGCTCGCCAATCCGAAAAACTTTTTTGCCGCGCCCGCCGCCGCCGCGCTGATGGTCGGCGCGTGGGGCTACTTTCTGATTCAAGGCGTGCGCGACCCGCTGGGCGGCATCAATTCGCTCTGGCCGCTGTTCGGCATCGCCAATCAGATGCTCGCCGCCATGGCGCTGTGTCTGGGCACCACGCTCATCTTGAAAAAACAGCTTCAGCCGGACAACCCGGCCGGCCGGCCGGCCCTCGCGCTGGTGACGTTGCTTCCCCTCGTCTGGCTGTTGGCGGTGACCTTCACGGCCGGCGCGGAGAAAATTTTTAATCCGGACCCGCGCATCGGGTTTTTGGCGCAGGCAAACGTTCTTGATGGAAAACTCAACGCTTTGCGGGAGCAGCTTTCAAATCATGACCAATCGACTGTGGCCATGACCACCAAGACGCTGGCTGACATTCAACAAACCCGGACCCTGCGCTTCAACAGCCTGTTGGACGCGACGGTGGCCGGATCGTTCCTCGCGCTGGTCGCGGTGATTGTTTTGTTGAGCGTTCGCGAATGGATGTTGCTGTTGTCCCGCCGCAAGCCGGCGGTACTGCACGAAACCGAGCCGGTCTGGCTGCCGGATTACGCGCTGAAAGAAGCCGGCCCGAATCTCCGCAGCGCCGCCGGCGCGGCCGCCCTCGCGCTCGGTTTGGCGAAGGAGCTGTCAGGCGAATCACACCTCGAGCGCGCCCGGCTGGCTCAGGAAGTCTGCCGGTGTCATCCGGCGGATGCGCAGCAGGCTTACGTCGCCGCCACCGAAGCGCGGTTCAATGGCGTCCGCCGCTGTTGCTGATTTATGAAATGGCCATCCACGCTCGCCCTCGGCTGCCTGGCGCTCAGCGTGTCGGCGCAGGTTCGGACCAATGCGTCTAATCTTGACGAATCCAGGGTGCCGGCTTACACGTTGCCCGACCCGCTCATTTGCGCCGATGGCACCCGCGTGACTAGCGTCAAAATCTGGGAGCAGAAACGCCGGCCGGAATTGGTTGGGCTGTTTGAAAGCCAGATTTACGGTCGCGCGCCCCGGCCGCCGCGCGGTGGGCACTTTGCCATCCGGTCGCTCGCCACCAACGCCCTCGGTGGTTTAGCCACGCGCAAGGAAGTCACGGTCTGGTTCACGCGCGGCACCAACGGGCCGAGCCTGAATTTATTGCTCTACACACCGAACGCCGCGCACCAACCTGTTCCGGCGTTTCTCGGCCTGAATTTCAACGGCAACCATGCCATCAGCGCCGATGCCGGCATCACCCTGTCCGACCGCTGGCTGCCGCCGGCAAAAGACGGTTGCGTGACCAACCATCACGCCACGGAGGCGTGCCGTGGCAAGGAAGCTTCGCAATGGCCGGTGGAAAAGATTCTGGCGCGCGGCTACGCGCTGGCTACGGTTTATTATGGCGATCTGGAGCCGGATTTCACGAACGGCTGGAAACTCGGAGTGCGCGCGGCGTTGAGTCATGACGGCACGAACACGGTTTTCCAGCCGGATGCCTGGGGGGCCGTTAGCGCGTGGGCGTGGGGTTTGAGTCGCGCGCTGGATTATCTGGCGACCGACCTCGCGATTGACGCGCAGCGCGTTGCGGTCATCGGGCATTCGCGGCTGGCCAAAACCGCGCTCTGGGCGGGCGCGCAGGACCGGCGGTTTGCCCTCGTTATCGCGAACGAGTCCGGCGAAGGCGGCGCGGCGTTGGCGCGGCGCTGGTTTGGCGAGACCACCGCGCTCATCAACCTCCGGTTTCCGCACTGGTTCGCCGGCAATTTTAGGAAATTCTCCGGGCACGAAAATGAAATGCCAACCGATCAGCACGAGGTGGTAGCGCTGGTCGCGCCCCGCCCGGTTTATATCGCCAGCGCGGCGGGTGATCAATGGTCGGATCCCCGCGGCGAATTTCTCGGCGCGCAAGGAGCGGAGCCCGTCTATCAACTGTTCGGCAAATCGGGTCTCGGCGTGCGTGACTGGCCCGCCACCAATCACCCGGTCGGGGATTTCATCGGCTACCACGTTCGCGCCGGCAAACATGACCTGACCCCTTACGATTGGGAGCAGTATTTGAATTTTGCTGACCGGCATTTGAATTGAGCGGCGAGCGCCGGGTTGTGGAGTGGACTTTTGACGCGCATTGACGCAACTTGGCGGCGGAGATTTTTTAATGAAACTCGGAATTTTTGGCGGTTCCTTCGACCCGGTTCACCTGGGCCACCTGCTGGTGGCGCAGGCGGCGATTGAGGAGCTGGGTCTGGACCGGTTGTTTTTCATCCCGGCGGCGCAATCGCCCTTCAAGCCTGAAAACCAGCCGGCGCCTGCTGCGGTGCGGTTGCAATGGCTGCGGCTTGCGCTGGCCGGCCGGACGAATTGCGAGCTGGATGAGCAGGAGGTCCGGCGCGGCGGCATTTCTTACACGGTGGATACGCTGCGTGATTATGCGCACCGGTATTCCGGCGCAAAATTATTTTATCTCATCGGCGCGGACAATGTGCCGAAGCTGAACGAGTGGCGCGCGCCGGCGGAGCTTGCGGGATTGGCGGAGTTCGTGGCGATCCCGCGGCCGGTTTGGAGTTCCGGGTTCAGCCAGCCGGCCGGGCCGTCTGCCGCCGGAACCCCGGACTTTCCCGCACCCTTCCGGGGGCGGGCGCTGAAAGGCTTCCCCTTCGCCGTCTCCTCATCCGGGATCCGCGCGCGGGTGCGGGCGGGATTGTCCATTGAAAACCTGGTTCCCGCCGCCGTGGCGGAGGCGATCGCTGGCGCGAAGATTTATGGCTGAATTTTATCCGTGTCCATTCGCGGCCATTTGTGGTTAAATCTACGGCGTAAATATGGATTCCAAAAAACTGGCGCTGCTCTGCCGCGAATTTGCGGACAATAAAAAAGCTGAAAACATCCTCGTGCTCGACGTGCGCAAGCTGTCGTCGGTGACGGATTACTTTGTGATCGCGTCTGGCACCAGCCAGCCGCATCTGCGCGCGATTGTGGAGGAAATTGGCAGCCGGCTGCGCGATGACCACGACCTGCGGCCGGCGCGGTCGGAAGGTGCGACGGGCGGGAATTGGGTCGTGCTGGACTATTTTGACGTGATGATTCACGTCATGCATACCGAAACCCGGGCGCGTTACGACCTGGAAGGTCTTTGGGGTGATGCCAGGCCGTTGACCAAGGCTAAGCCGGCCAAGAAAAAAACTCCGGCGAAAAAATAATTTCACCGGAGTCGGCCAACGGTCAAATAGCAGCTTCAGGCTTCCGGCGCGGGTTGCTTCGGCGGGATTTCCTCGGAAATCTTGACCATTTCGTCCAAAAGCTTCTTGAAATCAGCCAGGCCGGTCGAGGGGATGATGATAGTGTCGCGCCGGCCGCCAACGTCCTCGGTGATGCGGAGGAAGCGTCCGCGCGGATTTTCCTTGAGCGTGAACACAAAATTCTTCCGTTCGATCTGAACTTCGCTGGTTTTGAGTGTGTCTTCGTTAACCGGCGGACGGGGTTGGCCATACTTCGGCGCACCGTATCCCTGCCCCTGAAACGGGCGGCGATACGGCGATGGGCGTTCGTTTGAAATCATAATATAGGCTTTAATGCTTCGACATGAACTTCTGCCGGTTTATTAAAAATGTCAATCGGCAAAATGGGGGGTAAACCCTCGTTGTCATTGCATGTTCATGCGATTGACAGCGAAGTCATTTAGCCGCTTGGGCTTGTGCTAGGCCCGCTGGCCCTGGCGAACCGCAATCCCTCAAAGGATATTCGCCGCCAGTTCGGCCAGTTCGGACCGCTCGCCCTTTTGCAGTTCGATGTGCGCGGCGATGGCCTGGTCGCGGAACCGGCTGATGATGTAGTTGAATCCGTTCGACGATGAATCCACATACGGATTGTCAATCTGATAGGGATCGCCGGTGAAAATGATTTTCGTGCCGCTGCCGACGCGCGTGACGATGGTCTTGGCCTCCAGCGGCGTCAGGTTCTGCGACTCGTCGATGATCATGAACTGGTTCGCGATGCTGCGTCCGCGGATATAGCTCAACGCCTCCACCACAATGCTGCCGCTGCGCATCAGATCGGCGGCGCGGCGGTGGTCGTGACCCATGTTCAGGTCGCTCAGCATCTCCAGCGCGTCGTGGATCGGCTGCATCCACGGCGCGAGTTTTTCCTCCAGCGAGCCGGGCAGGAACCCCAGCTCTTTGCCCATCGAAATCGTCGGGCGCGCGACCACCAGCCGGCGGAATTCCCGGTCATTCACCACGCGTTTCAGGCCGGCCGCCATCGCCACCAGGGTCTTGCCGGTGCCGGCTTTGCCCATGAGGGTGACCAGTTTCACCCGGTCATCCAGCAGCGCGTCGAGCGCGAAATGCTGCTCGCGGTTGCGCGGCTTGATGCCCCAGACGCCCTCGCGGCAATCCAGGATGGGAATAAGCTTGGTGCCGGTCGCGTCCACTTTGGTCAGCGCGGCCTTTTTGGGATTCGCCTCGTCGGTGAGCGTGCAGTATTCGTTGGGAAAATATTTTTTACCGCTGTCCAGCGCGAGTTCGCCCTTGGCGCGGAACGCCGCCATTTTTTCGGCTGAAATCGTCAGGTCCACCATGCCGGTGTAAAGATCGGTGATGAACACGCGGTCCGTCTCGTAATCTTCCGCCATGACGCCGATCGCGTCGGCCTTGATGCGCAAATTGATGTCCTTGGAGACCAGGATGGTCGCGTTTTTGGACTGCGTCTTTTGGATTTCGGCGGCCAGCGCCAGGATCCGGTTGTCCACGGAGTCCTTGGTGAAGACCGTTTCGCCGTGCCCGTTTTTGTGGAACGCGATTTTGAGCTTCCCGCCGTTCGGCAGGTCCACGCCCTGGCTCAGGCTGCCTTCGCCGCGAAAGCCGTCGAGCATCCGCGACACGGTGCGCGCATTCCGGCCCAGCTCGGTGGACTCGCGCTTGAACCGGTCGATTTCCTCGATGACTTCGATGGGCACCAGGACGGTGTGCTCCTCGAAATTGACGAGTGAATTCGGGTCGTGGAGGAGGACATTGGTGTCGAGAATGTAGTTTTTCACGTTAGCAAAGAGCGGACAGTGGAATTTCCGCCGGCGGGGCGGGGTGGTTTGAATATTGAAACGGCGTTGTCAAAATAACCCTGAAACTGGAGGTGATTTTTTCAGTCAAAAAAAAAGTGTCAACGATATTCCGCCGATTCGGTGGAAATTATTTCCGGCCGTGACCGGGTGCTGGCATAATGCCGGCGCATGGCCAAAAAAAATCCATTGATCCGCCCGCTGGTTCACCAGCTGCAGGCGTATGTGCCGGGCGAGCAGCCCAAGATCCGGGGGCTGATCAAGCTTAACACCAACGAGAATCCGTATCCGCCGTCGCCGAAAGTGCTGGCGGCGGTCAAAGCCGCCGTGGATGGGCGGTTGCGCCTCTATCCCAATCCGGCCGCCGAAAAACTGCGGGCAAAACTGGCCCGGCTGCATGGCTGCCAGCCGGAAAACATTCTGGTCGGCAACGGTTCGGACGAAGTGCTGGCGCTGGCGGTGCGCGGTTTTGTGGAACCGCGGCTGAAGTCCGCTTCCCCGCCGGCCTGGGCTACGGTGCAGTATTTTACCCCGAGCTATTCCTTGTATCCGGTGCTGGCGGACATCCATGGCGCGGCGAAAAATGCGGTTCCGCTCAAGCCGGATTTCGGCCTGCCCGGCGTCGGTGAATTGCGGCGCGGGAAACGGTGGCACTTTGACGCGGCGCTGACGTTGGTGACGACGCCGAATGCGCCGAGTGGCCGCGGTTACCGGACGGCTGAACTCGAAAAACTGTGCCGCGCGCAGCAAGGCGTGGTCATCCTGGACGAGGCTTACGTTGATTTTGCCCGTGAAAATGCGTTGAAACTCGCGCTGAAATATCCGCACGTCCTCGTGGCGCGGACGTTTTCCAAGGCGTATTCGCTGTGTTTCCAGCGCGTCGGTTATTTGGTCGGCCACGCGGACTTGATTGCCGCGCTCGACAAGATCCGCGACAGTTACAATGTGAACGGCCTCGGCCAGGTCGCGGCCGAGGCGACGCTGGACGACTTGAAATTTTACCGCGCCAATTTCAAAAAAATCGTGGCGACGCGCGCGTGGTTGAGCCGGGAGCTGACCAGGCTGGGCTTCCGTGTGCTGCCGAGCCAGACGAACTTCATTCTCGCCAAGCCGCCGCTCTTCCCGGCGCCAGCTTGGTTGCAGAAACTGCGCGACCGAAAGATACTCGTTCGCTGGTTCAGCGCGCCGGAAGTGAAGGATTACTTGCGCATCACCATCGGCACCCCGGCGGAGGCCAAGGCCTTGATCACGGCGGTGCGAAAAATTGTGTGAGCCAATTTGATTCGCAGAAAAACCTTTGCTTTGCGCGGAGTTGGACTTTTTGCTAGAAAGCCAGCGTGTATCTGGAGTTTTACGGATTAAAGCTGTCGCCGTTCGACATCACGCCGAACCCGCGCTTTCTTTTCCACAGTAACAAGCATCGGGAGGCGTTCAATCATCTGCTCTATGGCATCCGTGAACGCAAGGGGTTTGTCCAGCTCACCGGCGAAGTGGGGGCGGGCAAGACGACCCTCTGTCGGGCGTTGTTGGAGCATCTCGACGGGCGTTATTCCACGGCGCTGATTTTGAACCCGGTGCTGAGCGGCGACGAGCTGATGAAAGCCATCGCCACGGAATACGGTCTGGAAGTCCGGGGCAAGGACCGGCTGGAAACCATTGGAACCATTAGTGATTTCTTGTTGCGGCAGACGCTCGCCGGCAAGGAAACGGTTCTGATCGTCGACGAGGCGCAGAATCTGACGGAGGATTTGCTGGAACAGGTCCGGCTCATTTCCAACATCGAGACGGATGACCGCAAGCTGCTGCAGATCGTCTTGATGGGCCAGCCGGAATTGCGCGACCGGCTGAACAGTCACCGGCTGCGCCAATTGCGCCAGCGCATCACGGTGCGGTATCATTTGAATCCGCTCACGTGTGCCGAGGTCGGGCAATATATTCATCACCGGCTCGCGCTGGCAGGCGCGCGGGGGATGCCGAACTTCACCACGCCCGCGGTGTGGCGGGTGTTTCGTTACAGCCAGGGCATCCCGCGATTGGTCAACGCCGTCTGCGACAAGGCGTTGCTGGCCGGCTTTGTCGAGCGCAGCCAGCGCATCAACTACCGGATGGTCGGCCGGGCCATTCGTGAACTGGAAGGTCACATTCACGCATGAGCCTCATCAACGACGCCCTGAAGCGCGCCCAGCAAAATCCGGCGCGCGGGCCGCAAAATGATTTGCCGCCGTTGCCGCCCGTCCGGGCAGGCGCCTCAGCCGGCGCCTGGTTGATTCCGGCCATTGTGATTTTTCTGATTGTCGCCGCCATTTTCATCATTGGCTGGGGGGTCGCCCAACACTCCGTGCCACCGGCCCCGGCCGCGCCGCCCAAGTTCCCCGTTGCCCCGCCGGCGACCGTGGCGGCTCCGCCGCCAGTGGCCCCGCTGTCAGCCCCGGCCACCGCGCCGGCGCTGGTGCCGCTGAATCCGCCGGACGCGCCAAAATTACAGGGGATTTTTTATTCTCCCGCCGCCTCCACGGCCATTGTGGATGGTAAAACCGTCCGCCTCGGCGATCATTTCCTTCAGTATCGCGTGACGGAAATCACCCGGAGCACGGTGACGCTCGTTGATCTCAGTGGCCAAGCGGTCAAGCTGGGCATGCAGGATTGACGTGATGAGCTTTCGGAAAACCATCCTGGGTTCGCCCGTCACCGCGCGCGTGGCCCCGTTTGTTGTGTTTCTCGCGCTGACCTTTTGCCAGGGGCAGTTTGGCGCGGCTTCGGCCTACTGGTATTACCTGGCCAAGACCCTGGTCGGACTGTGGCTGGTTCTGGAAATGCGCCCGTTTGTTTCGGAAATGCGCTGGGCGTTCAGTTGGGAGGCCGTTCTGGTCGGTGTGGGTGTTTTCGGGATTTGGGTTGGTCTCAGCGGCGGGTGGACCCAGCAAAGTTCACTCTGGGTAAACCTCGGCCTCGCGCACCCGCCGGAAAAATTGGCCGCGGTGTGGAACCCCCATCAACAATTTGGCCAGGGCACCGCTCTCGCCTGGTTGTTTATTGTGACGCGCCTTCTTGGCTCCACCTTCATTGTCCCGCCGTTGGAAGAGGTTTTTTACCGCTCGTTTGTGTATCGCTACCTTGCCCGCCACGAATTTCTTTCCGTGCCGCTGGATAAATTTTTGCCGCGTTCTTTTTTTGTCACCGCCCTCATCTTCGGCCTGTCCCACAATGAGTGGCTCGCCGGCATTCTCTGCGGCGCGGCGTTTCAATGGCTGGTGCTGCGCAAAAACCGGCTCGGCGATGCCATGACGGCGCACGCCATCACCAATTTTCTGCTGGGCCTCTGGGTCGTCACGCGCGGCGCGTGGCATTTCTGGTAGGCGGCCGCCCCCGGAATATTTTATCCGCGCAGCGTGCGCACGTCCACCGCGTCCATGCCCGCGGACCGGATGGCTTGCAGGCCCAGGTCGGTGTCCTCGTAGGCGCGGCAGAATTTCGGCTCCACGCCGATGCGGCGCGCGGCTTCCAGGAATATATCCGGCGCGGGCTTCTGGTTCTTGACCATCTCGCTCGTCACCACGGCGGTGAAAAGGTGGCGGATCTTCAGATGCTCCAGCACGTCGACGATGATTTTTTGCGTGCCGCCGGAAGCCACGGCCATCGGCAGTTTGCCGTGGTTGGCCCTGGCGATTTCCACGACCGCATGGATCGGCTCCACCTGCGCCATGAGCGGCAGGTAGGCATTTTCTTTTTCGTGTGCCACCGCGATGTGGTCGAGCGGCCGGCCCTGTTCCTCCGCCAGCATCTTAAGAATGTCGCGCGACGGCACGCCGCCGAGCGAATAGAAGCGGTCTTCGGGAAAATGCAGGTTGTGGCGCTGCGTGATCATTTGCCACGCGTGCCAGTGCAGCGGCATCGTGTCGGCCAGCGTGCCGTCGCAGTCGAAGATCAGTCCTTTGATGTGTGCGGGTAAATTCATAATTGGTTAAAGGGTTGCCTCGTTAAATGGTTAAGTTGTGGGGCGCGGTAATCGGTTTGCCGGTTTAACGATTCAACCGTTTAACCGTTTAACGCCTTCAGTCTATCCTCCATGTCATGCGTCATCAGCGGGTCGATCAACTCGTCCAGGTTGCCCTCGATGAAAACGGACAAATTATAAAGCGTCACCTCGATGCGGTGATCGGTGACGCGGTTCTGCGGAAAATTGTAGGTGCGGATCTTTTCGCTGCGATCGCCCGTGCCGATCTGGTCTTTGCGGTGCGCGGCGTATTTCGCGTTTTCCTCGGCGATCTTGGCTTCGAGCAGGCGCGAGCGCAAGACCGTCATGGCCGTCAGCCGGTTTTTTTGCTGCGACCGCTCGTCGGCGCAGCGCACGATCAGTCCGGTCGGTTTGTGGATGATCTGCACGGCGGAATCCGTGGTGTTCACGCCCTGGCCGCCCTTGCCGGACGCGCGGCAGCAGTTGATCTCGATTTCGTCCGGCTTGATTTCGATGTCCACTTCCTGGGCCTCGGGCAGCACGGCGACGGTGCAGGTGCTCGTGTGGATGCGCCCCTGCGCCTCGGTCGCCGGCACGCGCTGCACGCGGTGCACGCCGCTCTCGTATTTCAGCCGCTTGAAGACATCCGTGCCGCTGATCTGGAAGATGATTTCCTTGAAGCCGCCGAGGTCGGACCCGCTGGAATCCAGCGTCTGGTTTTTCCAGCCGCGGGCTTCGGCATAACGGCAATACATTCGATACAGATCCGCGGCAAACAACGCGGACTCCGAGCCGCCCGCGCCGGCGCGGATTTCCACAATGGTGTTGCGCGAATCCGTCGGGTCCGGCGGCACGAGGCCGAACTGGATCTGTTGCGCGAATGTTTTCTCGGCCGCCTCCAGTCGCGCGATTTCGTCCTTCGCCATCTGCGCGAGTTCCGAATCGGGCAGTTCGGTCTTGAGCAGCGCGCGATTCTCGTCCAGGTCGCCGGCCGCTTTCAAATACGCCGCCCCCGCCGCCACGAGGTCTTTCAGCCGGGCGTATTCGCGCGACAATTCCTGCGCGCTTTGCGGGTTGTCGAAAACCTTGGGGTCGCTCAGCAGGGATTCGAGCTCGGCAAAGCGCTTGCGGAAGCGCTCTATGTGGGGCTTTAAGTCCATTTTGATTCAGCCACCGAAACCCCCGGATACGCGGCTGGCGGGATGTCCCTGGTGAAATATACTCCCCGCTGGGAAAATCGGTGGCTCGCCAAAAAACAAGCCGCCCGCAATCCCGGAAATATCCGGTGCTGCGGGCGGCGTTGGTCGTAAAGCTAGACTTTTTTCTTTTTCTTCGTGGCGTGCTCGGCTTGCGCGGCGAGCGTCTTGGCGGCGCGCTGCTGGAATTTGTCCACGCGCCCGGCGGTGTCCACGAACTTCTGCTGGCCCGTGTAGAACGGATGGCAGGCGTTGCAAATACCCACGATGATGGTCTGCTTGGTGGAACGCGTCTTGATCACGTTGCCACAGGCGCAACGAATCTCGGCGTCCACATATTTCGGATGAATGTCCGTTTTCATAAAAAGGGCTGCCAACCTATCAGGAAATTGCTGGATGACAAGAGGGAATTTGGCGGCGGGCGCGGATTTTCAGCGCCAAGACTCGGGATCACCCGGGTGACGCCAGAGTGACGAACGCGCTGAAGGGGGCCTTTTATCGGTATATTGGCGTTCGGCGATGGAATTCCGCCCGGCCCTGACGGGCTGGAGCGTTTGAAGAAACAGTGTCGCCGTTCGGAGCGAGGATTTTTGGGTTTTGGCGAGTGGTGCCGATCATCGGCCTTTGGCGCAGGAGCAGGTTCCCTGCAACCCTGTGACTAAGCCGAAACGAAGCCAAACCCCAAAAAGACCGCCCTCATTTGGGTCCCAACCGAACGGCTACAGTTTTTATGAAAATGTTCTGAGTCCGGCTTTTCGCTTGCCGCCCCGTGCATCTGCCGCTAAAAACCCTCATGGACTCGAGGGAAGCATTCATCGCTTTGAACCTCATTGATGGCGTCGGGCCGGTGCGCGCCCGGTCGCTGCTGGAACAGTTTGGGGATGCCCCCGCCATTCTGGCCGCCTCCCGATCCCAGTTGCTCCGCGTCCCGACGATCGGCGACGATACGGCGGAAAAGATTTCCAACTGGGAAAAAACCATCGACCTCGCGGGCGAATTGCGGCGCATCGCCGATTTCGGCTGCCAGGTTCTCATTCCGGCCGACGAGCAGTATCCGCCGTCGCTGCGGGAGATTTACGATCCGCCGTTGTGTCTTTATGTCAAAGGCAGCCTGACGGCGAAGGATAAAAACGCCGTCGCGATGGTCGGCTCGCGCATGACCACGCATTACGGCATCGAAACCGCGCGCAAGTTGGCGTATCAGCTCGCCTACACCGGCGTGACGGTGGTGAGCGGCGGGGCGCGGGGCATTGACACGGCGGCGCATCAGGGCGCGTTGAGCGGCCGGGGCCGGACGATTGCCGTGCTGGGCACGGGCATCAACTTGATCTGGCCGCCGGAAAATGCCGAGTTGTTCGAGCGCATCGCCGCGAACGGCGCGGTCATCACCCAGTTTCCCTTCAACCGGCCGGCGGATAAGCAGAGTTTTCCCATCCGCAACCGCATCGTCGCCGGCATGACGCTCGGTACGGTGGTGGTCGAGGCGAATCTTTCCAGCGGCGCGCTCATCACGGCGAATTTTGCGACGGACTACGGCCGGCAGGTGTTTGCCGTGCCGGGGCGGATCGATTCGCCGCGCAGCAAGGGCTGCCACGACCTCATCAAGAAAGGCGCGAAGCTGTGCGAGGGCGTCGAGGACATCTTGAGCGAGTTTGAGTATCTGTTTCCGGCCAGCAACCGGCCGGCGTCCGCCAGCGCCACCGGCGTGCTGCCCGCGCTGGAGCTGAGCGAAACTGAGCAGAAGATTTTTTCGGCGGTGCGGGCGGAAGACGAAACGGGCATTGATGAAATCATCCGGGCCAGCGGCCTGCCGAGTTCGACCGTGAGCGTGGCGCTGTTCGGCCTGGAGATGAAACGGCTGGTGAAACAGCTCCCGGGAAAAATGTTTGTGCGCAACCGCTGAGCAAATCGCTTGCGCCGATGGGTTCAATCAACTAGAAACAGCAGCGAACTGGAGCATTTATGGCGAACTATCTCATCATTGGCGGCGACGGCAAGGAATACGGCCCGGTCACGGGCGAGGATGTGCGCAAGTGGGTTGCCGAAGGCCGGCTCAACGCCACTTCCCTGGCGAAATCCGAAAGCGACGCGGAATTCCGGGCGCTGGCGCAGTTCCCGGAATTTGCGGATGCGTTTGCGCTGTCGCCCGCGCCTGAAACCATTGCGCCAATTAAAACGGCCGCCGACTTTCTGGAGCGTGATTACGAGCTCGACCTTGGCGGCTGCCTGTCGCGCGGTTTTGCGCTGGTTAAAGCCAACGCCAGTCTGCTCATCGGTGGCGTGCTGGTTTACGGGCTGATTCAGATGGGTTTTGGCCTGTTTGGGAAAATTCCCTTCATCGGCGCCATTTTTTCCATCGCCAACTTTGTGATGTCCGGCGCGTTTGCGGGCGGATTATTCTACCTTTTCCTTCGGGTGATTCGCGCTGAGCCGGCCAGCTTGAGTGACTTGTTTGCCGGGTTTCGCCTCGCGTTCGGCCAGCTGTTCCTCGGGGTGCTGGTGGTGGGGCTGCTGGTCGGCCTGACGCTGCTGCCCTTCCTGATTTTCTTCGCCGTGAAACTAATCCCGCTGGTCAAAGGCGTGAATCTCGAGGCCATGTCACAGCCGGAATCCGTCAATTTCCTGAAGAGTATTCTCACCTCGGCGCTGGTGCCCAGTTTGTGGGTGCTGTTGCTTTGCGCCATTCCGGCGACTTTTTTGAGCGTCTGTTGGAAATTTACGTTGCCGCTGATTATTGACCGGCAAATGGATTTTGGCGCCGCGATGAAGGTGAGCTGGAAAAAGGTGAACCAGCATTGGTGGCAGGTTTTCGGGCTGGTGATGCTGATTGATTTGCTGAATCTGGCGGGCTTCTGCCTGTGTTGTATCGGTTTGATTTTCACCGTTCCCATCGGTCTGGCTGCGCTGATGTATGCCTATGAAACCATCTTTGGGTCGGAAAAAAGTTAGTCGCGCCCAGGCCCGCAATGCCGCGCTGCTGAACCAGCTCGGCACCCCTGGCCTCGGGTCCCTGCTGGCCGGCCGCCTCGTTGAGGGCGTTTTGCAGCTGATCTTGTTTCTCGCCGGCTTCGTGCTCTTCTGCCTGTGGGCCTTCCGCAATCTCATGCAGTATTACCAGATGATGTTCAATGACGCCCCGAAGACCGCGGCGGGCAATGGCAGCCTGGCGTTGGCCGGCTTGGTCATCTGCACGCTGTCCTGGGTCTGGTCGCTGCAAACCAGCTTCAGCCTGTTGCGCGCGGCGTCCCGGGTCAGCCTCGAATCCTTGGACAGTTTTGCCGCCGGCCAAATCAAGCTGGAGCCGGCGAAAATCATCCTCGCCCTGTCCGCGTTGCCGCACTGGCAGCGCTCCGGCGAAATCATCGCGCGCACGTTCGAGTTCAAGGATTTTCCCGCCGCGCTGAAATTCGTCAACCACGTTGCCGACCTGGCCGAGCAGGCGCAGCATCATCCGGACGTGGATATCCGCTGGAACAAGGTCACCCTGGCGCTCACCACACACGATGCGGGCGGGTTGACGGAAAAGGATTTCGCGCTGGCGAAACAGTGCGACGCGCTGGCCGCGCGCGCCTAAAACACCTTCGGCACGCCTTCGTCGAGGATTTTTAGGCGCGCTGTCAGCTTTTGTTGCGTCATGATTTCCTTGAGCCAGCGCGGCGGCTCGTCCATCGCCTCGAACGACAGCTTGAAGGTGCCATAGTGCATCGGCACCAGGACTTTCGCGCGCAGATCCTTGAACGCCTGCACCGCCTGGTCCGGCCCCATGTGGACTTTGCGGAACGTCTCCGGGTGATACGCCCCGATGGGCAGCAGCGCGATCTCCGGCGCGAGTTTTTTCCCGATCTCCGCGAAGCCGTCGAAATACGCGCTGTCGCCCGCGTGGTAAATTTTCCGGCCCTGATGCTCCAGCACAAAGCCGCCGTAGCCGCGGTGGTGGTCGTGCAGGGTTCGCGCGCCCCAGTGCGCGCTCGGCGTGAAGGTCACCTTCCAGTCGCGCTGCGAAAAACTTTCCCACCAGTCCAGCTCCACGATCCGCTCGAAGCCGAGGTTCTTGGCCAGGTCGCCCACGCCCCACGGCATCAGGGCGATCTTGGGATGCGAGAGCTTGCGCAGCGTGGGTTTGTGGAAATGGTCGTAGTGCGCGTGTGACAGCAGCACCAGGTCGATCGGCGGCAGATCCTGCACGCGCATTCCGGCGCGCTTGAGCCGCTTCATGAGGAACAGCCAGTTCGCGAAGTTCGGGTCCACCAGCACGTTCAGGTCGTTGAACTGGATGAGGAACGACGCGTGGCCGATCCACGTCACCGCCACCTGCCCGTGCCGGAGCCGGGGGCAGATCGCCGGGCGATGCGCGCCGGTGCGCTTGGTGAACCAGCCTTTCAGGATCAGCTCGTGAAAAAACGTGCGCGGGTTGAAATGCTTGGCCGGCGTCAAATCCTTGAACGACCGCGGCAGCTTGCGGCGCGGCGGCACGGGGCGGGTTGACGCGGTTTTCGTCATGCGACGTATCGACTGTAACAGAACGAATCGGGTTCGACCAATTTCAAAATCATTCGCCGAGATTCCGCCGGAGCAGCGCGCTCAATTTCGCCGGCGACAGCACCGTGACGGCCTTGCCTTTCACCGCGATCAGTTTTTGCCCGCGGAAGGTTGCCAGCGTGCGCGAGAAGGTTTCGCCCACCGTGCCGAGTTCGGCGGCGAGCACGCGCTTCGTCACGGTCAGCTGGATGTTCACTGGCGCTTCGCTTTGCGGGTCCGGACAGCGTTTCACCAGCCAGTTGGCCAGGCGCGTCTCGACATCTTTCAGCGTCAAGTCTTCCAGCTGGCCGACGAGTGTCCGCAGATGGGCGCTCATGGAGCCGAGCATGCGCAAGGCGAGTTCCGGCTGGCGCCGGAGCAGCGCGTGGATGCCATCTTTTTGCACCAGCAACACCTGCGTGGCCTCCAGCGCGCGGGCGTCGGCGGGATAACCGCTGGGCGACGCCAGCGCCGCTTCCGCGAAAGAATCGCCGGCGCGAAAAATATGGATGACCTGCTCTTTGCCGGCGGCCGTCACGCGGTGGACGTTCACCGCGCCGCGCTGGACGATGTAAAACCCGCGCGCCGCCTCGCCTTCGCGGAACAGGTATCCGCCCTTCGCCAGCGATTTCACGGAAGTCGCTTCGGCGACTTTTTCCAAATCGCCCGGCGGCAGGCCCGCGAACAGGCGGCAGCCGCGCAGCGTGTTGAGGATGACGGAGCGTTTGAGTTCGGCGAGCGGCGTGGCCATGTCCGCATTTCAAACCACGCCGCCGCAAAAGTAAACCATGCAATCCGCCGTCGGCGGAATCGGGAAAGCTTGATTTGCATCAAGGGTTGCCGCCGCGGCTTCGGCTAAACTGATTTCGTGAACAACGATTTTACGCCGGCCCGGCTCGCCCGCGAATGGCGGACGATGTCCGCGATGGTCCGCATCTATTGCCGCGACCGGCATCACCCCTCTGACTGGGTGTGCGCGGAGTGCGAACAGTTTTTGAGCTACGCGAACGTGCGGCTGGAGCGCTGTCATTTCGGCGCGGCCAAGCCGGTGTGCGCCAAGTGCCCGGTGCATTGCTACCAGCGCGAGCGCCGCGAACAGGTGCGCATCATCATGCGCTACGCCGGGCCGCGGACGCTGTGGGCGCATCCGCTCCTGAGCCTGCGCCATTGGCTCGATGGCTTGCGGAAAGCGCCGGCAATTTAACGGCAGGGAATGGTAGGGCTGACCTGCTGGTCAGCCAACCCGGCGGCGCAGCAGCGCCGCCGGGTTGGCCGTTTAATGTTCCCGGCAGTGCGTCGCCACCGGTACGGCGGGTGCGCCGAGCGGTTTCAACTTCGAGATCTTGATGCGGAATTCCTCCGGGCCCTGCGCGAGATATTCCCAGCCCAGCGTGCCCGGCCATTGCGCTTCGAACTGGTTTTTGATGCCGAGCGGGTTGTGGCCGTTGACGAGGATGAAATGGTCGCCGACCGGCAATTCCTGCCAGGTTTTGACGATCAGCGGATGTTTGATGGTGCAATCCAGTGCGCGCACGTCCATCACTTTGTCCGCGCCGATAACATTTTCCGTGGTCATGATTTTTTGAGGTTAAAGGTTGAATTTTTGTCCGGCAACTCCGGTTTGCTCAGCGTGAGCAGCATGGAGAATTTCGTCGTCGCCTTGGCCGCGTGCGGCAGGTTCGGCGGCATGTAGAGCAGGTCGCCGGCTTTCAGGTGGTGCGGCTCGCCGGCGAGGGAAAACTCGCACTCGCCCGACAGCATCTGGACGATCGCGTGCTGCGTGGACGTGTGCTCGGTCAGCTCCTGCCCCTCGGCGAAACCGAACAGCACCACGCGCGCATTGGCCGTCCGCAGCAGCGTGCGGCTCACGATGCCGTTCGGCGCGAATTGGGTTTCTTCCGGGAGCGACAGGATTTTCTGCGCGCCGGCCGCGATCAAAGGTTGTTCAGCCATGCCCATACTCTACCACCCCGGGGTTTTCCGGCCTTGATGCAGGTCAAGGTTTTGGACTGCGGCGACATGTCGCCGCTTTCAAAGCGCGGACATGTCCGCGCACTCCAAAACCGCCGCCGGTTTTCCTTTGTGACATTTGCGCCTGTTTGCGGCAATATTTTCCGCATGGCTGAACTCGACCCCCAACTGGACAAATTTCTCCGCCGCCAGCCCCGGCTCGGCAAAAACGCCTTCATCGCCAGCACCGCCGTGGTCATTGGCGACGTGACGCTCGGCGCACACAGCAGCGTGTGGTATGGCGCGGTGCTGCGCGGCGACATCAATCGCATCGTCGTGGGCCACCATTCGAACGTGCAGGACAACGCCGTGCTGCACCTCGCGGACCAGTTCGCCTGCGTGCTCGGCAACTGGGTGACCGTGGGTCACGGCGCGATTGTGCACGCGTGCACGGTGGGCGACGAATGTCTCGTGGGCATGGGCGCGGTGATCCTGGACGGCGCGGTCATCGGCAAACAATCCATCATCGGCGCCAAGGCGCTGGTGACGCAGGGCACGAAAATCCCGCCCGGCTCCCTCGTGCTCGGCGCGCCCGCGAAGGTGGTGCGCAAGCTGACGAAGGAAGAACGCGCCGGCCTGAAATGGTGGGCGCAGAAATACGTGGACAACGGCGCTTACTGCCTCAAGCACGGCATCGGCGTGGGCCGGCCGCTGAAGAGTTGAAGCATCAAACCTCTCGAGCTTTGCAGCCTATCCTCATATTAGCCCACCAACCGCCTGTTGGGCGGGGCAATGACACAAAGAGATAGGCATTCGTAACTGCTTGAATTTCATTATGTCGCGGCTATCTCCTTAGGAGGCGGCTTGTTTGGCATCTTTTATGAATTCTTTCGGCTGCGAAAGCACAGCAGCGTGCTTAACCCGCCCAAGGCGGACAGAGCTAGTGTGGACGGCTCCGGGACGGCACCAACAGTCAGATTTACGGTCACAGCCGTGTCAAAAAATGTTCCCGCTGCGTATGTTGCACGGTAGGTTCCGGCATTAAAATTGGAATAGGGTATCGGAATAATTACGGACTGGGTTGCCGCAGTGTAAGTCAAATGCTGACCATTGGCCGTGGTTGCTGGAAGCGTTACCAATCCAAAAATATCTGTGCTCCCAGATACGCCACAATAATACATAGTAATTGCGTAGTTTTGTCCGAGATTCGTGTTTCGGTAATAACTGCCATCAGTAGTCGGTATGGATGCAGGGTTTGCCATGCCAGTATAGCTGGGGATAAAAAGACCTGACGTCTGAATCGGCACGCCGCCAAAAGCACCCGCTGAAGATTGGCCCACCCATACCACTCCAGGGGATCCGATTAAACTGCCGGCGATATTCCATGTGACACGCGAATTCGAGCCACCCACTGGAGTGATATAATAGTTAACGGTTCCCTGTGCCGTGGCTGCGGTCAATGCGCCTAGAAGAAAGACGCCGCAGACATATTTGATGAGGTTTGTTTTCATTATGTTTGTAGTGTGTGTTAGCCACCTAGCAGATAATCGATGACGGCCTGTGTAGCCTATCCTTTTTCATGACTGCGAGTGTGTTTTGGTTTCAAGTTTCTGTCCAGCATCCTTTTAGCCGCCAACTTCCGGTGGCGCACGGTTCAGGAAAGGCGGCTGGAAACAGCGGCCGCTGGCGCGTTTTCAGATTTGGTTTTAGTTCATGCCGGCACGGGGAGACTTACGGACACGCTCTACAGGCCCATCGGTTCGTCCGCCACGCGGTAGATAGCTTTGTAGGTCCATACAGTTTTGGTGGCGGGGAAGGGTTGGGTGTCATTGTAATTCGGCGTGGTGTCAATGGTCAGTAGCCCAAATCCCCTGGGTGTTGCCTTGGAACTGTCAGCGGCAAGGCATTTCCCACGGGCAAAGAACGTTTTCCCATGGGAGAAAGCCTTTTGCCCGTGGGGTTGGACGTTTTCCTAATGGGAAATCGTTGCAAACTGTCAGATTACGTCACGCGCCGATGGGGTTACGCCGTTTGCCCGTCAGGAAATGACGTTTGCCGGTGGGGAAACGTCGCGTGCCCATGGGCGTGTGGCGTTTCCCCACGGGGTTACGGTCTTTGCCCACAGGCAAACGGTGTTTGCCCATGGGTGCGGAGCGTTTGCCCATGGGAGTTCGCTGGAAACTCATCAGTGCGGAGCCTTTTCCCATTAGGAAATTGCCTTTGCCCACGGGAGAACGCCTTTTGCCCAAGGGAATTTGGTCTTTGCCCAAGGGAAAAAGCCTTTTCCCCGTAATCGAAAAGCCGGCGGATGCGGGTTTATCCACGCGGGCTTCCCATCCAACGCCGCTCGACAAAACCGGGCCGCCGCGCCAGACTGCACCGATGGACCTGCCTACCAATTCACCGCTGGACGCGCTGTGGACGGAATACGGCCGGGCGTTCGCGGCGTGGGACGATCTCACGCTGGCGCGCTGGCTCGCCCAGACGCTCGGCCAGCTCGAGGGCCGCGCGTGGCGCCTCTCGCATCCGCTCCTCGGCGCGTATCGCCTCGCCGCGCAGGTGGCCCATGGTCGCCAGATCTGGTCCAAGCGCCTGGCCACCGCGCCCGCCGGTTACGCCGCCTCGTCCTGCTGCCGCGCGCCGTTCCTGCCGCTGCTCACCCGCGATGTCCGCACGGAGGGTTTGATCTGCCAGCATTGCAACGAAATCCTCGTGCCGTTCGATGAGTTGCCCGCCGAGCTCCGCGCCGTGCTCGAGCCGTGGGCGAAGAATTACGAGCCGGTCCACGCCGTCGCCCACTGGGACGACCGCCAGCGCAAGCGCGTGGGCAACTACGATGTCTCCTACGAGAACGCGGCGTTGTCCGCGGAAAAACTGCTGACCGTCGCCGGCAGCGAGCTCGCGCCGAAGCTGCTGGACAGCTATGCGGCGGTGATCTGGGAGGATCAGGACGAATGCCTGGAAGTGCGCCCGGAGGATGTAAAGCTGTAGCACGTGAACCGTTGCAGCGCGAAGGGGTAAACCGGAGAAACGACGCTACTTTTCAACGAGACAACGATTCACGATGTAACGATTCACGATGTAACGATTCACGATGTAACGATTCACGATGTAACGATTCACGATGTAACGATTCACGATGCAACGAAGAACGACTCCATGAAACGCTTGCTCAAATGGTTTTTCGGCGCGGTGCTGCTGCTCGCGGTGCTGGCGGTGGTGTTCCTGTTGTCGCTGGACACCATCCTGCGCGTGGTGACCGTGAATCGCATCCGCGCGCAGACCGGCATGGACGCGGAGATCGGGACCTTTCATCTCGGCCTGCTGGAGCCGGTCGTCACGATCAAGGATTTGAAGATCCACAACCCGCCGGCCTTCGGCGGCACGCCGTTCCTTAACATCCCGGAAATCCACGTCGAATACGACCGCGCGGCGCTCGCGAAAAACCGGATTCACCTCACGCTCCTGCGCTTCCACCTCGGCGAGCTCGACATCGTCAAGAACGAGGCCGGCCAGACGAACCTCTTCGCGCTCGGCCTCGCCTTGCCGGCGAAAGGCGCGGCGGGCGGCGGCCAGGACCTGAAGGCGTTCAAGCAGCAGACCGGCCTGGAGTTTCAGGGCATCGACGCCCTGAACGTGTCCGTCGGCACGGCGCGGTTCATCGACCTGAAAAATTCCGCAAATAATCGCGAGCGGAACCTGGGCATCGATAATTTCGTCGTGAAGGATGTGAAGACCCGCGCCAATCTCGCCGGGCTGGTGGTGCTGGTCGCGCTGCGCGGCGGGGATTTTTTCACCTCCATGGTCGGCACCGAGGTGAATTTGAAGTGAGGTGGCCGGGCGCGGCGGCGCCGCCGTTTGCCTGACCCGCAGGCTGGGCCTGCCCTTGAGCGCGTTCCCGTTTTTGACTTCCCCGCCATTTCGGCTAATTTGGCTGCCATGACTTTGACCGCCCAGATGACGCGACTGGCCCAGCAGGCCAAGGCCGCGTCGCGCGCCCTCGCCCGGCTGACCACGGCGGAGAAGAACGCCTGCCTGCTCGCCATGGCCGCCGCGCTCGAGCAGCACGCCGACGCCATCAAGGCCGCGAACGCGCTGGACATGGAATTCGGCGCGCAGCACGGCCTCTCCTCCGCGATGCTGGACCGGCTCAAGCTGGATGACAAGCGCATCGCCGGCATGGCCCGGGGGCTGCGCGAAGTCGCGGCGCTCGCCGATCCCGTCGGGAAAATTCTCGACGAGCGCATCCGGCCGAACGGCCTCAAGCTGCAAAAGATTTCCACGCCCATCGGCGTCGTCGTCATCATCTACGAATCGCGCCCCAATGTGACGGCGGACGCGGCGAGCCTGTGTTTCAAATCCGGCAACGCCACGATCCTGCGCGGCGGCAAGGAGGCGTTGAACTCCAACCAGATCATCGCCAGGACGATGATCGACGCGGGCAGGATCGCGCTCAAGGGCTTTCCCGAGCATGCGATCCAAGTGGTGCCCACGCCCGACCGCGAGGCGATTCCGATTCTGTTGTCGCTCACGCAATACGTGGACCTCTGCATGCCGCGCGGCGGCGAGAGTCTCATCCGCGCCGTGGCCGACTGCTCGAAGGTTCCCGTCATCAAACATTACAAGGGCGTCTGCCACGTCTTCGTGGATGCCGCGGCCGATTTGAAGATGGCGGAGGAGATTGTGCTGAACGCCAAGGTGCAGCGCCCCGGCGTCTGCAACTCGGCGGAAACCCTGCTCGTGGATCAGGCCGTGGCGGAAAAGTTTCTGCCGCCGATGGCGCAGAAGCTTGCGGATAAGAAAGTCGAGCTGCGCATTGACGATACGACCCGCAAGATTTTGGATTCAGGACTAAACACTGAACACTTCAAACTGAAAACTGCCGTGGAGCAGGACTGGTTCACCGAATACAACGATTACATCCTCAACGTCCGCGTCGTGGACGGCGTGCGCGCGGCGATTGACCACATCAATTTCTACGGCTCGGCGCACTCGGACAGCATCGTCACGGCGAACGCGGCGCACGCGCAGCAGTTCCTCGCCGAGGTGGACTCGGCGGCGGTGTATTGGAATGCCAGCACGCGCTTCACCGACGGCGGCGAGTTCGGCATGGGCGCCGAGATCGGCATCAGCACCGACAAGATCGGCGCGCGCGGCCCGATGGGCCTGGAAGAATTGACCAGCTACAAATGGCTGGGCATTGGGACCGGGCAAATCCGCGCCTGATTTTGTGAACCCCGCCGAACAAGCCAGATTCATTCGCGACGCGCTGCCGCCCGGCGGTCTGTTCGCCGGGCTGGAGTGGAAGACTTCTCCCGCGCCGTTTCCACTGGGCGAAAATCTCGCGCAGGAAATCGAAGCGCTGGGCCGCGTGCTGTTACAGTTTTATCGCGCCACCAATCTGCTGTACCGCAAGAGCGTGGAAGGCAGGCAGCCGGAATGGGTCGCGCGCTGGCTCGACCTCGGCAAGCCGCGCGAATTGATCGAGCTTCAGCGTTCCGTCGCCTTCAAGAGCGATGTGCCGCGCGTCATCCGCCCGGACCTTTTGCTGACGGAAAACGGCTTCAGCATCACGGAGCTGGATTCCGTGCCGGGCGGCATCGGCCTGACGGGCTGGCTGAATCAAACCTACGCCAAGGCGGGGGCGCCGGTGCTCGGCGGCGCGGACGGAATGATGCGCGGCTTTGCCTCCATCTTTGGCGACGCGCAGCCGGTGCACATCATCGTTTCCGAAGAAGCGAAAACTTACCGGCCGGAAATGGAATGGGTCGCGGCGCAGCTGGGCGGCCGGTTCACGGTTCACGATTCAACCTTCACCGATTTTGCCCCCGGGTCGGCCGTTTATCGCTTCTTTGAGTTGTTTGACCTGCCGAACGTGGCCGGTGCAAAACGGATTTTCGAGCTGGCGTCAGAAAAGCAGATCCGCCTGACGCCGCCGCCGAAGCCGATGTTTGAGGAGAAGATGCTGTTCGCCCTGCTGTGGAACCGGAATCTGCAACATTTCTGGCGGCAGGAGCTCGGCGAAGGATTTCTGGCGCGGCTCAAGCAGGTCGTTCCCTACACCTGGCTCGTGGACCCGGCGCCGCTGCCGCCGCACGCGGCGATTCCCGAGTTGAATCTCACGGACTGGTCGCAGTTGAAGACCCTGTCGCAGAAGGAGCGCGATTTGATTTTGAAGGTGTCGGGCTTCTCGGAAAATGCCTGGGGCGCCCGCGGCGTTTATCTCGGCAGCGATCTGTCGCAGGCGGACTGGAGCGCGGCGGTGGCCGCGGCGCTGAATAATTTCGCGACCTCGCCGAGCGTGCTGCAGCGCTTCCACAAGCCGGCGCAGGTGGACGCCCGCTGGTTCGATTTCGCGAAGAACGAAGTCGTGCCGCTGAAGGGCCGGGCGCGGCTGTGCCCGTATTATTTTGTCAGCGGCGAAGGCGACGCGGCGCGGCCGACGCTGGGCGGCGTGCTGGCGACGATTGTTCCCGCCGATAAAAAAATTGTGCATGGGATGGCGGACGCCGTTCTGGCACCTTGTTCGGCATGACCCTGACTGAATACAGTCTGCTCGCGGCGAGTTCGCTGTTCGTGATCGTGGATCCGTTCGCGGTGATTCCCGCCTTCATCGCCATGACGCCGCACGACACGCCGGCGGAGCGGTCGCGCATGGCGAAAATCGCCTGTCTGGTGGTGGCGGGCGTGTTGATCGGCTTCGGCTTCGCGGGCAAATGGATTTTCCAGTTTCTCGGCATCACCATGCCGGCGTTTCAGATCGCCGCGAGCATCGTGCTGCTGCTGGTGGCGCTCGACATGTTGCGGGCGCAGCGCTCCCGCGTGCAGGAGACCCGCGAGGAGACCGCGGCGGGCGCGGAAAAAACGGACATCGCCGTGACGCCGCTGGCGATCCCGATGCTGTCCGGGCCGGGCGCGATCTCGACGGTGATTCTGCTCCAGTCGGAGGCGACCACGGTGTGGCACCGCCTCGCGTTGTGCGCGTGCATCCTGCTGGTGGCGCTGGCGAGCTATGGCGTGTTGCGCATGGCGGCGCACGGCGCGACCCGGCTGAACCCGATTGCCCTGCGCATTACCACGCGCATCATGGGGCTGCTGCTGGCGGGGATCGCGGTGCAGTTCATGGTGAATGCGTTGAAGGCGCTGGTGCCGCGACTGTTTGCCTGAATAAAAACGGCGCGAACCGTGAGGTCCGCGCCGCTGGTGGAAACCGGCTTTATTTTTGTGCCGCAACCTTCGCGGCGGCATCGGCGATCTCGACGCAGATGACGGAGGCGATCTTGTCCGGCGCGGCGGCGGGCAGGTCGAGCGTGACGCCGGCGTCGTTCTGGCTGAACTTCAGATCTTTCCGGTCCGCGAGGAGGTAAGCCTTGGTGACCTTGCTTTGCAGGCCGGGCAGCTCGAATTTGCCGCTCGCCGGCCAGTTGAAAATCATCACATAGATTTTTCCGGGCTTGCTGGTGCAGCGCCAGTCGTTGCCGGACGATACGGTGGTGTCGTGGCCGTAGCCGTCCTTGGCCTTCACGGCGGCGCCGAGTTCGGAGCCGAACGGCGTGGCGGTGGTGCCGTAGATGGCTTCGCCGTTGACCTTCATCCACGCGCCGACTTCGGCGAGGCGTTCGATGCTGGGCGCCGGGATCAGGCCTTCGCTGGTCGGGCCGACGTTGAGCAGGTAATTGCCGCCTTTGCTGGCGATGTCGCAGAGGTTGTGGATCAATTTCTCGGTGGATTTCCAATTGTTGTCGTCGCGCTTGTAGCCCCAGGTGTTGTTGAGCGTCATGCAGGTTTCCCAATCGCGGCCGGGAAAGCCTTTGGCGGGGATTTTTTGTTCCGGCGTCTCGGTGTCGCCCTTGAATCCGCCGCCCAGGCGGTTGTTCAGGATGAGGTCGGGCTTAAGCGCGTGGACCGCGTCATAGAGTTTTTGCGCGCGGTTGGTGTTCATGCCGGTCGGCGTGTCCCACCAGAGCACGGCGGGGAATTCACCGTAGTTGGAGCAGATTTCTTTGACCTGCGGCACGGCGACCTTGTCGATGTAATCGTCCATGTCATGTGTCTGCGCGGGATCCCACTTGCCGCCGGAAGCCGCCCCGCCGTTGTTCCAGTCCTGCGCCTGTGAATAATAGAAACCAAGTTTGACTCCGTATTTGCGGCACGCGGCGGCGAGGTCCTTGAGCGGGTCTTTGCCATAGGGTGAGGCTTGCACGATGTTCCACGGACTGGCCTTGGTGTCGAACATCGCGAAGCCGTCGTGATGCTTCGAGGTGATGACGATGTATTTCATGCCGGCGTCTTTCGCGGTCTTGACCCACGCGTCGGCGTCGAATTTCACCGGATTAAAGTCCTTGGCGAACTGCTGGTATTCGGCCATCGGGATTTTACCGCGGTTCATGATCCATTCGCCGATGCCCTTGACCGGCTGGTCGTGGTAAAAACCGGCGGGCACGGAATAAACGCCCCAGTGGATGAACATGCCGAATTTGGCCTCGCGCCACCATGCCATGCGGGCGTCGCGTTGTTCCTTGGTTTCGGTGATTTCCCCCGCGAAGCCGCGCAGCGGCAGCGCCGCGGCGCAGATCAGGGTGAGCAGGAGCAGTGTTTTTTTCATTTCTTTTAGTTTCGTTTGTGGATTTCCCTTGGGACGTGCCAAACCAGACGCAATCCATTCGCCGGCCGTTACCAAGGATTTGCCAGATGAAAATTGATTTTGCCGGGCAAGGAAAGGGATAATTTTGCGTCCCGTTGGGGCCGATGGCGCGGCGGACCGCCTCCCGCGAGCGTGAGCGGATTATTTCAGGTCTGGCGCGGCCGGTTTCGGCCATTCGAGTATTTGTTGGGCGGCCAGCAGCCGGGCGCGGAGTTTCGGATAATCCACTTTTTGCACCGGCACGGAATCGTCGATCGCCAGCGCCGCCGCCGTGGCGGCCGACTGGCCGAGCAGCATGAACACCGGTTCCATCCGGATGGAACCATACGCGATGTGCGAGGCGGACAGGCAAACCGGCACCAGCAGGTTTTCACATTGCTCGGCCTTGGGCACGATGGCGTGATAGGCTATGGGGTAGGGACTCATCGGCGCCACTTGCACATCGCCCTCGTTCTCGACGCTGCCGTTGCGGACCAGCCGGCGGCCGTTGTGCGAATCCATGTTATAGGCCGCCAGCCCGACCGGGTCGGCAACGATTTCGCGGCGGCGGCAGTGGTTCTCGGTCATCACGCAGGCGGAAATCATCCGGCGCGCTTCGCGGACATACAGCTGGTGCGGCCAGCCGCCGGTGTCGGGAAATTCATCCCGGCAGAGTCCCCACGACTGCATTTCCGTGCGCACGGACGGCGGCACGCGCGGGCTGGTGGCCAGATAGGTGAGCAGCCCCTTGGTGTAGTCGAGATGTGCGGCCCAAATCCGGTCCCACGTGGCGTAATCCGCGTCCGGATAATCGCGGTTCATGCCGATGGCATCGGTGGAAAATGCCCCGTTGTTGTTCACGTCCGTCTTTTCCGCGGTCACCATGTCCAGCTTGATCAAAGATTTTAGCGTGATGGGTTTGTGGGCGGCGGCCAGCGCCTCAAAATAACGGCCCAGTAATTCGTATTGGGCCGGATCGTAATTGGCCGGCGGATCGATCGGCTGGCGATTGGCCGGATTCTTCGTGAGGCACAGGCGGAAGTTATAGGCTTGGACCGTTTTGTCGCCGCCGCCCGGTTCGCCCAGGGCTGCCGGTTGCACAAACGGCAATAGGCCGCTGGCGGGGTCGCCGGGCTTCACATACGGATCCACCGGCACGGTGAATTGATGTTTCGGCGTCGTGCCGCGAATCCCGTTCAACGTCTCGCCATAAACCGCGTTGGCTTCGCGCCCGACCATATAGGCGACGCCTGCCTTCGCCATCAAATCGCCTTCGTAAGTCGCATCGATGAACATCTTGGCGCGGAAAACATCGCCCGTCTGCATGGTCATTTCGCCGATGCGCGTGCCGGTCTTGTTCACGGTGGCGAGGCGCTGCTGGAAATAGACCGGCACCTTGGCTTCCGTCAGCAAGCGGTTGAATTCCCGTTCGGCCACGCTGGGCTCAAAGGTCCAGGCCTCCGGTTTGCCGTAATGCTGTCCCAGCCGGCGGTAGAATTCGCGCGCCATGCCGCCAATCGCCGCCTTGTTGCCGATATCCGTCCAGCCCAGCCCGCCGGCGGACAGTCCGCCGACATGTTTGCCCGGCTCGATGATCACTACCGTCTTGCCCAGCTTGGCCGCCTGCACTGCCGCGATGACGCCGGCGGAAGTGCCGCCATAGATGCAGACGTCGCATGACACCGTTTTGGCCGCGGCCGCCTGAGCCATCAGCCCGATGGCGAGAACGGCTGGAAGCATTTGCCTCAATGGTCTCATGGAACGTTGCGTCTCACGCTTTGCCGGCGAATAATTTCAAACCCACCGTGCCCGCCACGATCATCACCAGACAGACAACGCGGGCTACTTCCCGGGGTTCGCCGAGAAAAATCATCCCCGCAAATGCCGTCCCCGCCGCCCCGATGCCGGTCCACACCGCGTAGGCCGTGCCCATCGGAATCGTTTTGAGCGAGAGCGAGAGCAGATAAAAGCTGACCGTCATCGTGGCGAACGTTGCGACGGTCGGCCAGAACCGGGTGAAGCCGTTCGTATACTTCATGCCGATGGCCCAGCCGATTTCCAGCAGGCCGGCGAGCAGGAGATAAAACCAGGGCATGATTATTTCAACCGGGCTGCCGCCGATGTTCCATGCGCGCCGAGGCCTTCGAGCTCCGCGAATTTTTTCACCGTCTTCAGCGCCTTCTTGAGCGCCGCCTGGTTGTATTCCACCACGCTGGTGCGGCGCTGGAACTGGTCCACCGTCAGGCCGGCAAACGACGCGCCCGCGCCGTCGGTCGGCAGCACATGGCTCGGTCCGGCGACGTAATCGCCCAGTGCCGTCGGCGACCAGTTGCCCAGGAAAATCGCGCCGGCCGTCACGATGCCGGCGCTCACCTGGCGCGCGTCGCGCGTGATGACTTCGCAATGCTCTGGGGCGAGCTGGTTCGCCAGCGCCACGGCGTCAGCGATGCTGGCCGTGTGAATCAGCCAGGTGTTGCGGTTCAGCACGCGCTGGATGAATTCGCGGCGCGCGAGTTTGGGTAGCTGCCGCCCGATTTCCTGTTCCACGGCCTTGAGAATTTTGGCGGAGGTGGTCACCAGCCACACGCGTTCGTGGCCGGAGCCGTGCTCGGCTTGCGCGAGCATGTCCGCGGCGGCGAACTTCGGCTTCGCGGTTTCATCGGCCAGCACGAGCAGGTCGCTCGGCCCGGCCAGCAGATCAATTGCGACGCGCCCGACCAGTAGCCGCTTGGCCATGCTGACGTAGGCGTTGCCGGGGCCGAAGATTTTCTGGACGCGGCGGATGGTCTTCGTGCCGTAAGCCAGCGCCGCGATCGCCTGCGCGCCGCCCACCCGGTAGATCTCCGTTGCGCCCGCCGCGCGCGCGGCGAACAGGATCGCCGGATTGATGGCGCCGTCTTTGCCGCACGGCGTCGTGACGACGATTTCCTGGCAGCCTGCGACTTTCGCGAGGGTGATGGTCATCAGCGCGGTCGAGACCAGCGGCGCGGTGCCGCCGGGGATGTAAACACCCACGCGTTGGAACGGGTCGAACTTCTCGCCCACGCTCGCGCCGTGGGAGTTTTTCGCCTGCCAGTTTTTGCGGAGGGATTTTTTGGCGAACCCGGTGATGTTCGCCGCCGCCTCCGCCACCGCCGCGCGCAGGGATTCATCGGCCGCGAGCGAGGCGTTGAATAGTTCCGCCTGGGTCACGGCGAGCTGCTCGGCGGTGAGCTTCGCGCCGTCAAATCGTTCGGTGCATTCCAGCAGGGCGTCGTCGCCCAGGGTGTAGACCGCATCGAGGATTTTGCGCGTGCGCTGCTCGATCTCGGCGTCAAACAGACTGGTGGCGGCGGTGGCCTCGCGCAGCCGCGCTGAATAATTCCGGTCAGTGTGGCGGACGATTTTCATGCGGATAGCATACAGCAAAGCCAAATGCGGATGAAAGGCCGAAGAATTTTTTGGTTAATGTCTGGCGGTTATATTATAGGCTATGTCCATGCGTCGTTTGATCTTGATTGCCTTGGCCGGGATTTTTTCCGCCGGTGCCTGTGTGGCCGCGCAAACCGCATCCGTCGGCCCGGCGTCAAGTGTGGCGAAGCCATATCGCGCTGACCGGATTATAATCCAGCCGAAATCTGCGGCCGGCAGCGCGGCTCTCGCCCGCTTTCATGCGCAACGCGGGAGCCGGGTGTGGGGAACCTTTGCGGGCGCTGGCCAGCTGCAGGTTCTGGAAGTGCCCGTCGGCGAGACGGTCGAAAGTCTGGTCGTCCAATATCAACAGAGCGGCCTGGTGGAGTTTGCCGAGCCGGATTATCTGGTTTATGCCTCGGCCACGCTGCCAAACGACCCCAAGTTTTCGGACGGCACATTGTGGGGCTTGAACAATACCGGGCAGAACGGCGGCACGACCAATGCGGACATTGATGCCCCGGAAGGCTGGGACGTGTTGACTTCCGCCAGCAACATCGTCGTGGCGGTTTTGGATTCAGGCATCAATTATAATCACGAAGATCTGGCCGCCAACATGTGGGTGAGTCCCGTGGATGGCAGTCATGGCTGGAACGCCGTCGCCACCAACAATCTTCCTCTCGATGATGGCGGACACGGAAGTCTTGTGGCTGGTGTGCTCGGAGCGGTGGGAAATAACGGAAAGGGTGTGGTCGGGGTTGCGTGGCAGGTGCAGATGATGGCTTGCAAATGTCTCACTGCCGCTGGCTCGGGTAGCGACTCGGATTTGATCGCGTGCATTGATTACGCCAGAACCAACGGGGCCCGAATCATCAATGCCAGCCTAGACAGCCCCAGTTTCTCGCTGGCTTTGTCCAATGCAATTATCGTCGCCCGTGACGCGGGTATTATCTGGGTCGCCTCTGCTGGCAACGGAACTTCAGCGGGCAGAAACGTGGATAACAGTCCCAGCTATCCCGCCTGCTACCAAATTGACAACATTGTCGCCGTTGCCTACACAACACGCAACGACACCTTGGGTTTCCTTTCCAATTACGGTGCTACCAATGTTGATCTCGCTGCCCCTGGCGATGAGGTGTATTCAACTCTTAGCGGGGCATCCAACAGTTATTATCCTCCCTCTAACTTTATCAAAATTGCCGGGACTTCATTCTCCGCCCCCTGCGTCGCTGGCGCCTGTGCTTTGCTCATGGCTCAATACCCCGCCGACAAATATCGCGACACCATCGCCCGGTTGTTGAATGCCACCGACCCGCTCCCGTCGCTGGCGGGCAAATGCCGGACTGGCGGGCGCCTTAATTTGCGCAAAGCCCTCCGGACTATCCGCGTCGCCGCCTTGCCCGCCGGCACCAATGCGTCCTTTCAGCTACAGGTCGCCGGCGGATTGGGCCGGACTTGCACCGTCGAGACCACCACCAACCTGGTGAGCTGGATGCCCGTTTTCACTAACACCACTTCGACCAACGGCACCTTTGATTTCGCCGACGACTCCTCCACCAACACCCCGGCGCGTTTTTTCCGCGCCACCGCCGCTCCGTGAGCCGCGTTTGAAAATTGTCTTTGTTTTCCCTTCGTGCTTATCTGTGTCCATCTGTGGTTAATCAAATGAGAAATCCCATCATCGCCGCGCTCGATGTGCCGTCGGCGGAACAGGCCCTGAAGCTTGCTGAACAAATCGCGCCCGCGGTCGGCGCGTTCAAGATCGGCAAGGAACTGTTCGTCGCCGCTGGCCCGGACATCGTGCGCCGCATCCGCGCGACGGGCGCGAGCGTCTTTCTTGACCTGAAATTTCACGATATCCCGAATACCGTTGCCAAGGCCGTCGCCTCCGCCGTGCGGCTCGATGTGCAGATGCTGACCATCCACACCAGCGGCGGCAGCGAGATGATGCGCGCGGCCGAGCAATCCGCGCAGGACACGGCGAAGTCACTGGGCCGGCCGGCCCCGCTGGTGCTCGGGGTGACTGTGCTGACCAGTTCCAACAGCGACACGCTGGCGGAAATCGGCTGCGCCCCCAATGTCGGCCATCAGGTCGAACGCCTCGCGGCGCTGGCCGTGAAATCCGGCCTGCGCGGCTTGGTCTGTTCGCCGCTGGAAATCGCCGACCTGCGGTTGATTCTGCCGGCGGAAACGCAGTTGGTTACGCCCGGCATCCGCACCGGCGCGGAAAAAGCCGACGACCAGAAACGCACCCTCACGCCGCGTGAGGCCATGCAGGCCGGCGCCAGCTGGTTGGTGATCGGCCGGCCGATTTACGCGGCGGAAAACCCGCGCCGGGCGGCGGAGAAAATTTTGGAATCACTTTTTTAGCCACAGATTTTCACAGATGACCCACAGATTGAAATTATGAGCGCAACAACCATCACCGTCGTCGCCACCTTTCAAGCCCGGCCCGGCAAGGAAGCCGAATTGAAAAAGGCCTTGATTGGCCTCGTCGCACCGACGCGTCAGGAGGCGGGCTGCCTCAATTACGATCTCCATATCCTGCCCGAAGAACCGGCGAAGTTTCTGTTCCACGAAAACTGGACCAGCCAGGCGCATCTCGACGCGCATCTGCAGTCGGCCCACATCCGGGTCCTGCTGCCGCGCGTGGAGGAGTTGTGCGTGGCCTTCCCCGAAATCAAGATTTGGGAGCGGATCGCCTAGCGCGTGATGATTTCGGCCACGAGCCGGGTGGTTGCCGGCCGTTGCGCGGAAAGGTGGAAGGCCGTTCTCAACCGGGCGCTGGCGGCGCGGCTCTGGCTGGCGTCCGCGGCGTGAACGCGGCATAGCGTTCCCGCTTTTCCGATGCGCTCGCCGGGCTTGGCGATTTGGTCTACCCCCGCATCGTAGTTGATCGCGGCCTCCTTCGTGAGTCGGCCGCCGCCGAGGTCGCGGATGACTTCGCCGATGATGCGGGCGTCGGTTTTGGCAATATAGCCGGCTCGGTCGGTCTTCACTTCAACCACGGTTTTCGCCGTTGACTCCAAGGTCAGCTTGCGGTTGAAGGCCTTCAAGTTCGCCCCTTGGGCGACGATCATTTCATCCCATTTCGCGCGCGGGGCGCCGGTTTGCAGACAGGCCGACGCCGCTGCCCGCGCCGCCGCGAGGGTTTGGAACTTCCGGGTCTGCACCAGCAGATGCGCCGCGGATTCCACGACCAGTTCCCGCAGATCCGGCGGGCCTTTGCCCTCCAGGCACGCAACGCTTTCTTTGACTTCCAGCCAGTTGCCGGCCGAGCGGCCGAGCGGCGTGTTCATGTCCGTCAGTATCGCGCGCGTGTTCGTGCCGCATTCGTTCCCGAGTGCAACCATCGCCTGCGCCAGTTTGCGCGCATCGGCTTTGGTTTGCATGAAGGCGGCGCCGCCGAATTTCACATCGAGGATCAGTGCGTCGAGACTTTCGGCTAGCTTCTTGGAAAGGATTGAGGCGGTGATGAGCGGGATGCTTGGCACGGTGCCGCTGGCGTCGCGCAGGGCGTAGATCTTTTTATCGGCGGGCACCATCGTGTCCGTTTGGCCGCAGATGACGCAGCCCACTTTCTGTACGAGCTTGGCGATCTGCGCGGCGGGCAGCAGCGATTTGAAACCGGGAATGGCATCCAGCTTGTCGAGCGTGCCGCCGGTGATGCCGAGGCCGCGCCCGGAAATCATCGGCACGCGAAAGCCGAGACACGCCAGCAGCGGCGCAAGCGGCAGCGACACCTTGTCGCCGATGCCGCCGGTGGAATGCTTGTCCACGAGCGGGCGTTCGTCTTTCGGAAATTTCAGCACCTCGCCGGAATCGCGCATGGCCAGCGTGAGCGCGGTGGTTTCGGCGGTGTCCAGGCCGCGGAAATAAATGGCCATGAGCAGCGCAGCCATCTGGTAGTCGGGAATCTTCCCGGCGGTGAATTCTTGGATGAATTCCTGGATGCGATCCGGCGCGAGAATTTTACCTTCGCGCTTGGCTTCGATGAGCGGGAGAAAGTTCACTGGTTTTGCAGCGTGATGACGGGTTGGCCTTTGTATTCCGAAAGCGCCTGGTCGCTTGTGAATGTCTTTTCATCCGGGAACACCACGACGATGGCGTCGAAGTTGTTGGTCCATTGCGATTTTTGGATGAGCCAGTTTTTGACGAATTCGCCGACGGATTTCCGGCACTGTTCGCGGACCAGATTCAGATGCGGCGGCGATTGGGCGCGCTGGACCAGCAGGCCGGTCATGTCGCGCTCCAGTTCGTCGAGGCGTTCATTTTTGTCGAAGCGCGCCCAGCCGCTCTCGGCGCGTTTTTCCATGCGGCCGGTGTCGATCGCCGGCGGCAGGGTGGGGCGGAACTGCGGGGCGTAGACGAAACAGACATTGCCCTTCGCCGCCAGCCGCCACGGGTCCGAGAGCACGATGTGATAGCGGAATGTCGCCGGCACGCGGATTTCGGCGGTGGTCGTCCCGACGTAAAACAGATCCCACAGCGAATTCAGCGAGTCCTCGCGCCGGAAGGTTTCCGTGCTGCGGGAGTTGGCGAGTTCCAGGACGTTGCCGTGCGTGGAGGTGATGACGGGTATGTCTTCGAGAAACGTCGTCGTGATGTTGCCCGTGACGAAGTTGCGCGCGGCATGGTTCAGCAGGTCGCCGCCGGTGCGGAGCGCCTTGGTAAAAACTATCGCGCCCATGACCGCCAGCGCCACCATCGTCAGCGCCGCAATGGTCGTCCGCCACGGAAACTGACCATTGCTTTTCATTTCAGCCGAGAAACTTCTTCGCCGCGATGGTCGAGTTGTGGCCGCCGAAGCCGAACGAGTTGTTCACGATGGCGTTCACCGGCATGGCCCGCGCAGTGTGCGGGACGTAATCCAGATCGCATTCGGGGTCCGGATTCTGCAGGTTGATGGTGGGCGGCACGATGCCGTGCTTGATGGCGAGGGCGCACGCGGTCATTTCCACCGCGCCGGCCGCGCCGAGCATGTGGCCGGTCGCGCCTTTGGTGGAGCTGACCACCAGCTTCTTGGCGTGATCGCCGAAAACGGATTTGATGGCCTGTGTTTCGCAGATGTCGCCCTGCGGCGTGGAGGTGCCGTGGGCGTTGACATAGGTGATGTCCGTGAGGTTGAGCCCGCCGGTGCGCAGGGCCATTTTCATGCAGCGCGCCGCGCCTTCGCCGCCGGGTGAGGGCGAGGTGAGATGGTGCGCGTCGGCGGTGTTGCCGTAGCCGACGATCTCGCAATAAATCTGCGCGCCGCGTTTCTTGGCATGTTCCAGTTCTTCCAGCACGAGCACGCCCGCGCCTTCGCCCATGACGAAGCCGTCGCGGTCCTTGTCGAACGGGCGCGACGCGGTCTTGGGATCGTCGTTGCGGGTGCTCATGGCCCGCATGGCGCAGAAGCCGCCGATGCCGATGGGGATGATGGCCGCTTCCGAGCCGCCGGCGAACATCACTTGCGCGTCGCCCGCCTTGATGGTGCGCCAGGCTTCCCCGATGGCGTGGTTCGCGGTCGCACACGCGGAGCAGGTGGCAAAGTTTGGGCCGCGCAGGTTGAAATACATCGAGATCAGGCCGGATGCCATGTTGCCGATGAGCATCGGGATGGTGAACGGCGACATGCGGCCGGGGCCGCGCTGCAGCAGGACGTTATGCTGTTCGGTCGTCGTGGCGAGGCCGCCGATGCCGGAGCCGATCATCGCGCCGATTTCGTCGCAATTTTCCTTGGCCAGCTCGAGGCCGGAATCTTTCAGCGCGCTCCAGGCGGCATAGATGGCGAATTGGGAATAGCGGTCCGTGCGGCGGATTTCCTTGGGCGACGGAAAGGCCGGCGCCGGATCGAAGTTTTTCACTTCCCCGGCGATTTTCGTGTCAAAAGCCGTCGCGTCAAACGCGGTGATTTTATCAATCCCGCACTGGCTGGTGATCAGGTTTTGCCAGAAGGCATTGAGGTCGTGACCGAGCGGAGTGACGACGCCCATGCCGGTGACGACCACGCGGCGGTCGGTATAGTTGTTTGCCATGACAAAATCAAACGGGGCAGTTCGGGCTGTGTCCAGCCTAAACTGCCCCGCCGGTTCAATTTTTTATTATTTTTGGGCTTCTTCGACGTATTTGATGACGTCGCCGACGCTCTGGAGCTTCTCGGCCTGTTCGTCCGGCACTTCGATCCCGAATTCCTCTTCCAGCGCCATGACCAGCTCGACCGTGTCGAGCGAATCCGCACCGAGGTCTTCGATAAACTTGGCCGCCGGAACGACTTGGTCGGGTTTAACCCCGAGTTGTTCGACGATGATGTCTTTTACGCGCTGATCAATAGGTTTGTCTGACATAATTTGACAGTCTTTCTAGCGTGCAACCGCCGCACCCGTCAAGTCTCGATTTGAATTTTATTTCGGTGAATTTCTAATTAGTCGTTGCCATCCGTTCCGGGCAAACACGTTACATCACCATGCCGCCGTCCACCGTCAGCACCTGGCCGGTCACGTAGCGCGCCGCCGGACTGCCGAGGTAAAGCGCGGCGGCGGCGATGTCCTCCGCCTCGCCGAAGCTGCCCAGCGGAATCTGCTTGAGCAGCGCCGCCTTCATCTCCTCCTTCAGCTCCGACGTCATGTCCGTCTGGATGAAGCCGGGCGCGATGGCGTTCACCGTGATGCCGCGCCCCGCGAGTTCCCGGGCGCACGACTGCGTGAAGCCGATCAAGCCCGCCTTGCTCGCCGCGTAATTGCACTGGCCCGCGTTCCCGATGAGGCCGATGACCGACGAGATGTTGATGATGCGGCCGCTGCGCGCCTTGATCATCGCCCGGCTGAACGCCTTCGTCACGAGGAACGCGCCCTTGAGATTCGTGTTCAGCACCGTGTCCCAGTCCGCGTCGCTCATGCGCATCAGCAGCCCGTCGCGCGTCACGCCGGCGTTGTTCACGAGAATGTCCACCTTGCCCGCCTCGGCCAGAATCTTCTCGGCGGCGGCGTTGACGGCGGCGGCGTCCGCCACGTCCACGGCGAAGGCCCACGCCTTGCGGCCCAGCGCGCGGATTTCCGCGGCCACCTTCTCGGAATTTTCCTGCGTGCGCGAGACGACCGCGACGTCCGCCCCTTCTTGGGCGTATTTCAAGGCAATGGCGCGGCCGATCCCGCGACCCGCTCCCGTGACAACGGCAATTTGATTGGCAAGTTGGCTCATAGTTTCAAAGTGATTTGGTGAATAGTTAAATCGTTACATTGTTGACAATGGTTGAAAAGCAAAACCGATTCAGCGATTCAACCATTTAACATTTTAACGGTCGCTTCCAGGCTCGCCGCATCCGCGACGTTCAGCATCGTCGCCGTTTTATCAATGCGCTTCATGAAGCCGCTCAGGGCCGTGCCCGGCCCGAGTTCGATGAACCGCGTGTAGCCCTGCGCCAGCAGCGCGCGCATGGACGTCTCCCACAGCACCGACGCGCAGACCTGCTCGACGAGCTTCGCGGAAATCTCCGCCGGCGTGCCGTGCGGCTGCGCCGTGACGTTGGAAATCACCGGCACCGTCGGCACGGAAATCTTCGCTTTCGCCAGTTCCGCGCCGAGCTTCGGCTGCGCGCTCGCCATCAGCGGCGAGTGATAAGCGCCCGCCACCGGCAGCGGCAGCGCGCGTTTGGCTCCTTTCGCTTTCGCCAGTTCGCACGCCTTGGTGATCTTTTCCGCTTCGCCTGAAATGACGAGCTGGCCGGGGCAATTCAGATTCGCCAGCACCACGCCGGCTTCCGCGCAGACTTCGCGCGTCGGCGCTTCGTCCAGACCGATGATCGCCGCCATGCCGCCCTTGGTCGCTTCACACGCTTCCTGCATGAACTTGCCGCGCTGGCGCACCACGCGCAGGCCATCCTCAAAACTCATCGCGCCCGCCGCCGTCAGCGCCGTGAATTCGCCGAGCGACAACCCCGCCGTCGCGTCGAACGTCAGCTGCGGCGCCTGTTCCTTGAGCAGTTGGAACGCGACCCAGCTCACGAGAAAGATCCCCGGCTGCGCGTGTTCGGTCTTGGTCAGCTCCGCTTCCGGCCCCTCAAAACAAACCTTGGCCAGATCGTAGCCCAGCGCGGCATTGGCGCGGTCGAACCACGCTTTCGCGGACGGAAATGTTTCAGCGAGGTCTTTGCCCATGCCGACGACTTGGGCGCCCTGGCCGGCAAACAGGAGTGCGGTTTTGCTCATAAAGGAGGAAAACTAAACACGATTTCCGGCGCGACGGAAAGCGAGAATTTGTTTTACATAAGACTTCTGCGATATTAGGGTCAAATTCCTGAAGCGAACTTATGTTGCGGCAACTTATAAAACTTCTCCCGGCAATCGGGTGGTTGTTTTATGAGGCGGTCAATCCGGCGGGAGCAGCCGATCAAGTCGTACTGCAGTTCAATTCCGACGGTGATCAGGGGGCGGTGGGTTTGCATTCGACCCTGGGCTTGCCGGTCAGCTCGCAGTATCCCGAATACACGATTTTGCGCAGCACGAACATGCTGACCTGGGAGGCGGTCGCCAGCCCGGTCAGCGGCGGGGTCGGGGTGTCCGACGAATTGCTCCGGTGCGCAGTTCCCCTGGCAGGTCAGCGCGCTTTCTACCGGGTCGTGGCGAATGTTAAAACCGCGCCGCCCGACAACACCCGGTTGGGGGAGTCGATTTACGGGTACGGCACCGAGTTTGGCCGCCAGATACAACAAGTCGGCCAATTACCCCTCGAAGATTTCGTCAGCCGCTATACCCCCACTAATCAATACCTCCAACAAATCAGCTTCGACCCGACCACGGTGGAATATTGGAATGCGTTCAATCTCCATTTCCCCTTAGCCACCAACGAGCTCGCGATATTTCAAACCAACGGCATGGTGGCGAGCGGGCGGCTGGGCACCTATAGTTTCGCGGATTCATTCTACAAAGTGTTCACCGCCGATCTGCCGGTATTCTTTTCCGGCGACGCCGCGCTGCACGCCTGGCACCGCACCTACGGCGCCATGCTGGAAGAGCTGGAGGAGACGTATCTGGCCCCGAATTTGCAATCGGTCATCGAAGGCATGCAAGACCAGGTTTATCTTCCGTCTGGAACCGCTTTGGCCAACGGGTATCGGGACGCGGATTATTTTCTGGCGGTGGCGCACTCGCTCATCACGGGCAGCACCGATTACGGATGGCTGGGGCAAAACACGCAGATCCAAGCCACCCTCACGGCCATCAGCAACCTGCAGCCGGCCACCGCCATCTCCCTGTTCGGAACCAATCGGCTGGTAGACTGCTCGCAATTCACGGTGCGCGGACATTACGCCGCCTCCCAATCCCTCCAGCGGTATTTTCGCGCGATGATGTGGTGCGGTTTGATTGATTTTCGCTTCACCGGCTCGACCAATGACAATTCGCTCCGCGAATTGTCCGGCGCGGTCGCCATGCATCTGCTGCTGAAAAATGCCGGCCAATTCGCCGACTGGCAGAAAATGGACAACGTCTTGCAGATGTTTGTCGGGGTTCCGGATTCCCTGAACTTTGCCCAGCTGGGCGATCTCATGGCGGCGGCGAATATCACCTCCCCGTCCAGCCTGCCCACCACCGCATCACTTGCGAATCTGCAAGCAAAGATCATGACTGGCCAGATTGGCGTACAGAACATCCAGAACGGATATTTTTTCTCGCCATTGTCCCGCCAGCAAATCAAGCTGCCGCGATCCTTCGCCGTCCTGGGCCAGCGTTTTGTGCCGGACGCGTGGGCGATGAACCAATGTGTCTATGACCGGATCCTCTGGGACACCAACGGTATTCCGGGCAATGAAGACAAAGTGATGCGGCGCGTGCCCAGCGCGCTGGACATTGCCTTTGCCGTTCTGGGAAACGACCAGACGGTGCCGCTGATCGCGGCGCGCATTGCCAACACCAACGACCATGTCTGGCGGGACGGCCATCCCTATCAGCACAATCTGGCGGCGGTGCGCCGGGTGATCGAGGCGCAATCTGCCGCCGCCTGGACCAACACTATTTACCAAAGCTGGCTTGCCTGCCTGCGCGAACTCTCCACGCCGACAACCGGCCCGGAATTCCCGGACGCCATGCGCACGCCGGCCTGGGCAATGAAAACGCTCAACACCCAGCTGGCATCCTGGACGGAATTGCGCCATGACACGGTGCTTTACGTCAAGCAGCCCTACACGGGACAAGTCTTGTGTTCCTATCCGGATGGTTTCATCGAACCCCGCACCAGCTTCTGGGAACGGATGCGGGATATGGCATTGCGCACGAAAGAGTTGATGGCCACGCTGCCCAATACCGGGGAGTTCGTGTTTGAGCCAAATGATGGTGGTGACAAAGCATTCACGAATTCCATCGGAACCATTTACACAAACCGGCTGCAATTTCTGGATAACTTTGCCACTCAGATGACTACGCTGCGCAATATCTCAGCGAAGGAATTAAGTCGCCAACCCCTGACTAGTAATGAAGTCTTCTTCATCCAAAGTTTGATAGAAAACCCATGGCAATACGGCAGCGTGCGCTCATACAGCGGCTGGTATCCGAGACTCTTCTTCAAAAACTCCCGGGCAACGCACTCGGGCATGTATTCCACTTCGGATCTTTGGGACGCCTTGGTCACCGATGTGCAAACCGACCCCACTGACCCCGTGGTCGGCGATCCGGGCTGCGTTCTGCATGAAGGCGTGGGGAACATCCAACTCCTGGCGATCGCCGTGAATTGGGGAACCAACGATGCCGCCGTATATGCCGGGCCCGTGATGAGTCACTACGAATTCGAGTTGGGCCCAGCCCTGCGGGAAACCGATGCGCAGTGGAAAACCGACCTCCACAATGGCGTCCAGCCCGCCCAACCAGACTGGACCCGCTCGTATCGGGTTCCGGGAACGTTTACCTTTCCTTGGGGTATTTACTGAATCCCTCGCCTTCACGCGCGGTTGCGCGCGGTCTTCAGGGTGTGGATTTTGGCTTGCCGGAGCTTGGTTTGGCCGACAACAATCTGCGCCATGTTTTCACACGTTGTCATATTCTGGACCGACCCCGCGCAACCGAACGCCGTCGAGGAGCTCATCGCCGGCGCGAACAAATATCTCAAGGACATTCCCGGTGTATTGCAATTTCACGTCGGCAAAATGTCGCCCAGCCCGCGCCCCGTTGTGGATCAAACGTATCAAGTGGGTTTGAATTTGGTTTTCCCCACCAAGGCGGCGGAACAGGCGTATCAAGTCCATCCGCAGCACGTCGAATTCGTGGAGAAAGTCTTCAAGCGCGTCGGCAAGAAAGTCGTCATCTACGATTTCGAGTAGTCGCCAGGCGCCCGAACACGGCTCCAGCCACCCCCTGTATATCGTCTTCCTTTCGGGTGTTTAGTGTGTTCCGTGGTTAACGCCGCTTAGCTGCGCGGGTGAAATTTCCGGTGGATTTCCCGCAGCCGGTTTCCCGTGACGTGCGTGTAGATCTCCGTCGTGCTGATGTTCGCGTGGCCGAGCAATTCCTGGATCACGCGCAAATCCGCGCCGTGCTCTAGCAGGTGCGTCGCGAAGCTGTGCCGCAGCATGTGCGGGGTCATGTTGCGCTCCACGCCGGCGCGCCGGACGCGATTCTTGATGTGAAGCCACAACGTCACCGCTGCAAAGGGCGTGCCGCGCCGGGTGAGGAAGACGTTTGCCGGTGATTTGGGCGTGACGAGTTTGGGCCGCCCGACCTCGATGTAACGATTCAGTGCGGCAATCGCCGTGCGTCCCACCGGCACGACGCGCTCCTTGTTGCCCTTGCCGATGACGTTGATGAACCCGGCGTCGAGATGCAGCTGCTCCAGCCGCAGGTTTTTTAATTCGGATAGTCGCAGGCCGGAGGCGTAAGCCAGTTCCAGAATTGCCTGGTCACACAAGCCTTCCGGCGTTTCCGGCGTTTCCGGTTCCAGCAGTTTCTTGATTTCGTCGTTGCTCAAGGCTTTCGGCAGCCGTTTCCAACGGCGTGGCAGCGAAAGGTTTTCCGCGATGTTTGCGGGCAGGATTTTTTCATTCTCGGCGAACTTGTAAAGTGCCCGCAGCGCGGCGATCTCCAGGTAAACACTCTCGCCGCTCAAACGCTTGGTGGATTCCTTCGGTTCATCGGCCAGCGGACGCGTGCGCTCGTGCGCGAGAAACGCCATCAGATGCTTCAGCTCCACCTCTGGCCAGCTGGCGAGGTTTTGCCTCTCCGCCCAAGCGGTGAATTTGCCGAGCAGTGCGGCATAGGTCTTGGCCGTATTGTCTGACTGTCCGCGCTCATGGCGCAGATATTGCAGAAAATCTTCAACCAGGGTTTGCACGGTTCAAATCACCTGGTTTGCGCGGTGCAGATCTGGTTCTCCTGTCGGTTGGACCAGTTTGACATTCAAACACCCATCGTGATAAGCCGCCAGGTAGGCCAGCTCGTCCTCGTTTAACGCGTTGAGCCATTCCAGGCGCTTCGCAAATTTCATTTTCCGGAGCTGATGCAGGGGACAGTCTTCGGGATGGCATTCCTCCACCGGACACGCGCCTGCCAGCGAAAGCACGTTGGCGCGCAAAGCCTCTTTCTGCTCTATCAATGTTCCTGAGGTTGTGGAATTCATCCGGTTCAAAATGGTGGACTGGCTTCCCCGCCACCGTCTGCCTTGCCTCCTGGGTTGTCAAGCCGTGAAGTCATCGCTTGGCGACTTTTTATGGCGGGTCTTTGCGAGCCTCTACTTCCGGAAAGCCGGTGGAAACCGGTTGTGCCCGTCATCAGCTTACCGGGTTTCTAAGGCCCAAGACCTAACCCTTGTCCTTGATTTGTGGTCTGGCATAATCAATGTCTGAATTGCGCGCCAGGTAACGCTGGAAGGGGTGGCCGAGTTGTCTAACGCAGCTGCCTCGAAATAAGCATTGATGGTTCACCCTCATTTGGTCTCACGAGGAGTCACCAATAACCTCACCCTTTCGTTGTTGTTCTGCAAAAGTTTGCAGCTCCCCCCCAAAGCCCTTAAAACACTGCTTTTTGCCAAAAAGTATAGAATAGAAGTAAGGAGCAAGCGGCCGCTTTCAGAACGGTTTAGCTGGTGATTTCAACAACGCCTGTAGCTCGCGGAGATTCACCTTGCCGGTGCCGAGCTTGGGAATCTCCGGCACCACTTTGATCTCGCGCGGCGTGCTGAGATTCGTCAACCCCTTGGCTTGGATGGCGGCGCGGATTTCGTCCAAGGTCAGCTTCGGTTCGTTGGTCACGGCGATGAGCGCTTCGCCTTTGCCTTCATCGGGGCGCGTGATGATGGCGACCTGACAGCGTGAGCCATACTGCGGAAACGCCCCCGCCAGCGCGTCTTCCACCGCGGTAAGACTCACCATCTCGCCACTCACCTTGGCGAAACGTTTCACCCGCCCGCGAATGTGCAGATAGCCGTCAGTATCCACACTCACGATGTCGCCGGTGTCATACCAGCCGCCGAGGGCCTGAAATTTTACGTTTGCGTCCGGGTTCAAATAGCCTTTCATCACATTGGGGCCATGCACGAATAGTCTGCCGCCATTGTCCACTCCTTCGACCGGCTCCAATTCGTAATCCATTCCGGGCAGCAGCCGCCCCACGGAGCCGTAACGCGGTTCAAGCGGTGTATTCACACTGATGCACGGCGCGCACTCGGTCGCGCCATAGCCTTCGAGAATGCGCTGGCCGAATTTCTGCGACCAGGTGAGCGCGGTGGTTTCCTGCAATTTCTCGGCGGCGGCAAACAGATACCGGAGGCTGCGGAAGTCATAGGGATGCGCCTTGCGCGCGTAGCCGCTCAGAAAGGTGTTGGTGCTCAGAAACACCGTGCAGTCGCGATCGTAAAGCACGGCCGGCACCATGCGATAATGCAACGGCGAAGGATAGAGGAAGATATAAATCCCGCGCACCAGCGGCAGGAGCATTCCCACCGTGAGGCCGAAGCTGTGAAAGAGCGGCAGACAGTTGAAGACGCGGTCGCGGTCGGTCAAATCGGTGACCGCCAGTATCTGGCGGATGTTGGCGAGGAGATTTCCGTGCGTCAGCTCTACCCCCTTGGGCACGCCTTCGGATCCGCTCGTAAAAAGGATCACGGCGGTGGAGCCGGCTGACGGAGGATTGCGGTTGCAAGCGGGAAGATGGAACACATGCCGGATCAGCGTGAGGAGTTTTCGATTGCCGCTGATGCCGGTGCGCACGTCTTCGAGATAGATCAGCTGGATGCCTGCTTTTATAAATTCATCCGCGTTTAGTTTGACGCGTTCCATAAAAACCCGCGAGGTGATGATGTGTTTGAGTCCGGCGAGTTCCGTGCACGCCAGCATGGTGGGCATGCCGGAGGAGAAGTTCAGCATGGCGGGCACTTTGCCCAGCCGCCACAAGGCGAGGATGGTCATGGGTGTGGTATTGACATTGGGCAACAACAGGCCAACCCGGTTGCCCCCCGCCACGCTGCCTTGCAAAGCCTGCGCCAGCACGTCCGCGCCGACCATCAGCTTCCGATAAGTCAGCGTCTGGGTCGTCGCGTCTTCCAGAATGATCTGTGCGGGATGCTGGCGGGCGGTTTCCGCCACCGCCGCGAGGGCAGTGGGTGCGCCAAAAGCCATTTCGACCTCGAATCGCTGCTGAACCATCCGGTCGCGGAGCCAGTTGGACAATCGCGTCCGCGCCCGGCTGGTGCTGCTGTCGCCCAATTCAGGGGCCGTCAGTGCGGCGCTGAAATGCGCGGTCACTTGGGGAAAATATTTCTTAGCGTTCGGATTGGGGGAATACGGCAGTTGGCTGGCACCGCGCAGGTAAACGGTAATGACGCGCGCTTTGGTTTTGAAAATCAAAAATCCGGTGCCGTCGAACAGCTTCATCAAGCTGCCCGTGCGCGAGAGGCGGCCTTCGGCAAACAGCACGAGTCGTCCGCCGCCTTTGAGAAATTCGGCCATGCGTTTCACCGCGTAAGGCGAGCCGGGATCCACGGGCAGCGAGTAGCGGTTGATCATTATTATTCGGTGCAGCCAGCTTGCCTTTGCCGAGGCGCTGGAGGAGACCATCTTCCAATCGTCCTCCAGACAGACCCACAGAAACAGCCAGTCGAGCCAGGAGGTGTGATTCGGAATCAATAGCACCGGGCCTGGCGTATTCAGTGCGGCTAGGTCGTAAGTCCGGAAGCCGAACAGAAGCCGGAGCAAAAATCGCAGGAAAGTTTTCATGGTTTGTCGGAAGTTCCTCTTTTAATCCGGGGGTTTCAATTTTTAATTGCGCAGCCATAACCAGCAATTACCGGCTGGCCCTCCCGTTCTTGGGGCCAAACACGTTGGCGTTGCTTTCAATCCGCCCTATGTAAACGGCGGTTGAAAAGTGCGGCGGGTGGCGCTCGAAAAGTGCCTCACCTTCCGAGCAAAGGGAACTGGATTTTCAGGTCTCCGTCAAGCTGTTGATTCCGCTTCGAGGTAGAAGCAGCAGGAGGGGGAGCTTCGA
>CAIXPZ010000278.1 GCA_903921455.1 uncultured Verrucomicrobia subdivision 3 bacterium
CTGCCAACACTTTTTTGCGAATCTCAGCCCAGTCTTCCATATTGCGATACATGCTTCATTGTTAATGAAGATGCCGCACTTTTGAACCGCCCCGTCACACACATGACCCCGCCGCACTTTTCAGCCGCCGTTTACAGCCGCACCCGGGGTCTTGAAAGAGTATTGGCCAACGCATCCAATTGGCCACGCAGCCGGGCATCCATTCGCGTCCCCAGCACCAAAGCCAAGCTTTGTTCCAATATGGCTTCTGATTCAACCTGGCGAAATATCGCTTTGGGCAAAACCGCCACCCCATCCGTCCATTGCATGAGGTTAAACTCATGTTTGCCGCCATGGTCCAAAGGGGTTTCGCGGCCAAAGACAACCGCTATGCACTGGCCGTTCGTGAGGAGATGCTGATTGAAGACCAGCGCCCACCCAGCGGTCTGGTCCGCGAGAATTTTTGGGTAATGCGGAAAACTTGCCCCAGTGGGGAAAATCTTCGTTGGCTTTCCTTGCTCATCCAACTCCAGGGCCACCGCATCGAATACCGCCGGAGCGCGCAGAAAGGGATTCCATGCCTCCACTTGCAAATCAGCAAACGCTGTGGTCTTGCCATTCAGGGTGAGATCGCCCACGCGAATCCAGCGGCGGATGAGCAGCACGCCTTCGGGCATCATTTCGTATCGGGTGAGACAACTCAGCTTGCAGCGCATCACCTCGCGCTGTTCGGTTTTCCACTGGTCTTGGGGAACGGAATAAACGTCCAAGATTCCACGCCCGGCATCAACCCGTACTTCCGCCGTCGGCGAAATCGTTCCGTCAAAACAACCACCTTGCGTAAGATTAAATCGCCACTCGAATTTTTTTGGCAGCGACGCGACGCGATTGGTGACGGTATCGGACCAGATTGTCCATTGAATCACGCGGTCGGTGACCTCGCCTTGAAACGACGGCGAAAGCAGGGATTTCCCGCCACCATTGATTTCAGAAATTGCCCCGCCCGCGCCGAGGCGCAGCGCAAAAGTATTGCTCCCGCCGGCAGACAACTTCAGCCAGACATCTTCCCCCTCAACCTCAACTTTCCATTTTTTCGCCCTCTCCGGGTTCACCGCTCTGGCCATGGGGACGGCACCGGCACTAAAGATAAACAATCCGACGAGCAACTGGATTCGGAGGAATCTGAAGATAGCCATAACAAAGTTTAGTTTCTGGCAATCAATTGAACAGCCCCCAATAACGGTGGCTATCAAAACCGCAGGCGCCCGGGCATCGGCTTCAATGTTTGGCCGAACCCGGCACGACAACGGACGGCCTGTGACCTTTCTGAAGGTTTAGAAACTTCAACGCCGCCTGCGTGCGCGAGCGGACATGGAGCTTGCTGTAAATATGCTTGAGATGCCACGTCACGGTTTCGATGCCGATGGAAAGCTTGTCGGAAATCTCCTTGTTACTGCAACCCTCCGCGAGCAACTCCAGGATTTCCTGCTCGCGCCGGGACAAATCAATTTCCTCCTTGGGTGCCGCGGGTACGGGTTCACGGAACACGCCCAGCACCTTGTGCGCAATCTCGCTGGACATGGGCACGCCGCCGGCATGAACTTCCTGAATGGCCTGCAAAATCCGTTCGGGCGAGGCGCGCTTGAGGATGTAGCCACTGGCACCCGCCCGCAGCGCGGCAAAAACTTTCTCCGCATCGTCATAAACCGTGATCATCACGATTTGCACGGCGGGCAACTGTTCTTTGATCAAGGCGGCGCACTCAATGCCGGAACGATCCGGCAAATTGATGTCCATCAGCACCACGTCCGGCGGTGTCTGCGGAATGATTTTCATTGCCTCTGCCACCGTGCCGGCGGAGCAAACCCAGCGCACGCCCGGCGACGACTTTAGCAGCCACTCCAGACTTTGCCGGATGCCGGCATCGTCCTCGACAATCGCCACGCTGATTTTTTTTGGATCGCTCGCACGCTTCATAAATTCGTTTTAAGTTTTTCCGCCGGCGACTGACAGCGGCACACTCAACTTCACCTCGACGCCGCCTTGCGGCAGGTTATGCACTTCGCAGTCGCCGCGCAATTGCGACATGCGCGCCCGCAGATTGATCAAACCATCCGCGCCCTCGGCCATGATTTGCGGCAAGCCGTGGCCGTTGTCTTGAACGGAAATCGTCAGCCGGTTCGCCACTGCCAGTGAAATGCTCACGCGCACCTCGTTGGCGCCGGAGTGCCGCACAACATTGGTCAACGCCTCCTTGAACGCGAGAAATAAATGATGCCGCTGCTCGGAATTTAACGGCGAATCCACCCCGCCTTCGCGAAATTCCAGCCGACAGCGAATGGAGGTCGGCTCGAAAAATTCCTGGGCGTAGCGGCAGAAATATCCGCCCAGCGATTTGGCGGAATCATTGCGCGGGTTCACCGCCCAGACAATTTCATCCAGCGCGGTGACGAGATAGCGCGTGCGCTGGCTGATGCGCGACAGCGCCTCGCCTTTGTTTTCCGGCGGCAGCGTCGCGTTGTTTTGAAGCATACCTGACAGCAATCCAATTTCCGTCAAACCGGCGCCGAGATCGTCGTGTAAATCCTGGGCGACGCGCGTTCGTTCCTTTTCCACCGCGCGCTGACGCTCCATCCGCTCAAATTGCAACCGCAGTTTACGGCGATGCCTTGTTCGCAGCCAAATGACCAGGCCAGTAGTAATCAGAGTAGCCACGGCTGTGACCGTTGCCCACGGAAACCAGGCACGTTGCCAAAGAAACGGCGTCAGCACGATGCCTATCGGAGTCGCATCATGCCATACGCCGCCGCTGTTGCAGGCGCTGACGCGAAAGGTGAATTCACCCGGCGGCAAATACCGATACATCACCGAACGGTTCGCGCCGGCGGTTTGCCATTCCTTGTCCATGCCGGCGAGTTGGTAGCGCAAGCGCACGCCTTCGGGCGACGAGAAACTGATGCCGGTGAAACGAAATTCCAAATCGTGCAGGCCGGGCGGAATTTTCAAAACTGTTTTTCCGCCGGCACGAGTCAGACCGGTTGGCGGCAGAATATTTATTCCATCCAGCAACACCGCTTCAATCAGCACCGGGGGCACAAACCGGCTGGGCGTGACCGTTTCCGGCTGCACGCTGGCCACGCCATTGGCCATCGCAAACCACAGCCGCCCGTCGCGGGCGCGGACACACAGCGGCTGAAATTCCATTGCGCAACTGACCGTGCGCAAACCATCGCTGCGGCCAAAGGTCCGGCAACCTACCGTGGCCTGGGCACCGCGGGCGCAGCGTTCCAACTCATCCTTGGCAATCCGCGAGATACCTGCGCGCGTGCCGATCCATAATCCGCCGAGGTGGTCATCCAGAACTTGAGAAATGGCCTGGCTGGGCAGGCCGTTGGTGGGTGAAAAATAATCGAACGAGCCGTTGCGAAATTTTAACAGGCCGTTGGCCGAAGTTCCAATCCACAGCGTCCCGTTGGTTTCAGCACAGAAAGCCCAAAGCCGGGCGGAGGGCACATTGGGCGGCGGACGAAAACTCTGAAATGTTTTCCCGTCATAATTCAACAATTCTCCGCCGGCGGTGCCGATCCACAAGGTTCCATCCGGCGCTTCCGCCAGGGCGGCGAAGTTGTCTCGTGGCATTTGCGCCTCGCGTATTTTGGTCAGTTCGCCATGGGCATATGCGTAAAGGCTGGTTTGGCCGGCCAGCCAGACTTTGCCATCGCGCGTCGGCAGGAGCAGCCGCACATCGAGCTTCAGATCTTCGGGCGGCAAGACCTGACGGAACTCCCCGCCGTCCGAAACAAACAACCCGTTGCCGGCGGCCACCCAAATCCGGCCTTGCCCATCCGAGTTCACGATGGTGACCCGACGGCGTGAACTTGGTTGTGGCAGGGTCAGGTTGGTGCAAGCCCCATTTTGCCAACGACCCAACGACCCGCCCACCGTGCCCATCCAGAGGCTGCCATCCGCCCCCTCACACACCGAACTGACGACGCTGTCTGCCAACCCCTCCGTCCGGCCCACGACCTGAAAGAACCGCTGGCGGATTTTTGCCAAGCCGCGCCGTTCGTATCCCACCCACAAATTGCACTCGTTATCCACGAACAAACACCGCACCACGCTGCCGGGGTAATATTCCTCCGCCCCGCTCCGGCTCACCACGCCGTCCGCCGCGAGGTGCGTCAGGCCTGAATCAGACGAACTCAACCACAGGCCACCTTCGCCATCATCCCGGATGAATTGCAACCTAGATCCCAGCGGCAAATCAACGTCGGCGGTTTTCGCCTCCGCCTCCCATTGCCGGTCGCGACAACGTCGCAACCGTCCGTTGGCCTCCACCCAAAGAGAATTATCCCGACAAAAGAACAATCGTCTGACCACGAGTTTGGATTCGCCATTCGTCGGTGAACCATTCTGAAAACCCATTCCGTCCCAGTAGAAGATTCCCCGGTCCGTCCCGGCCCAAATCCGGCCTTGCGGGTCGGCCACCAACGCATTGAGTTTGCCAGTCAAACCGGTGTCCTTGACCGGCTCGGCCCGACCGTCACGCACCCGCCACAGTGAACCGTCATTGTGCCGATACCAGATGACGCCGGCCTTGTCAGCGCAAAATTGCGGAGTGTAATCAGCTCCCGGAGGCGTCAGTGAAGTCCACGCAAAACCACCCTCGGTATTTTTTCCACCCATCAACAAACCATGATCCGTGGTAGCAAAAACCACCTGCCGCGCGTCAGAAAACAGCCAGGCTTCCACCTTGGAATCATGGTCCATTTCTAAAGTAAAAGCTCCATCGTGCCAGCGGACCAGCGACCCGTAGGTGGCCACCCAGAGCACGCCTTCACTATCCACACACAGGCGGCGGGCCGAAGCGTTCTTAAGCTCCGGCGTATTGAGCATGTCATAAATGTCAAACTTGACGCCGTCATAACGCGTCAGCCCCCCCAGCAAGGTTCCAATCCAAAGATAGCCATCCGGCGTTTGCGCCACATCCGTTATTGTGCTGACGGGCAAACCGTCATCCACTTCCAGAGTGCGGACGACATAATCGCCCGCCATTCCTTTAGAGACGCAAAAAAAAATGACCCAGGCCAACACAACGATTGCGATGGCCGCACGGGAAAAATTCACGGCGGACTGGAACATCTTGTGTTTGAACCCTAGATACCGCGTGAATTCCAGTCAAGCTGGTAGAGTGTATTATTAATTGCCAAAAATAATTTTGGGCTGATTTATGATTCTAGAAATCTCCTGCCGGACATTGATCGCGACAAGGAGGAAGTAGCTAATCCACGGTGCGCCGGAAGAAACGTGGGTATCAGCGTGTCAAACAGCAGAAGTTCAAATTATATAAAAACTGTCAGATGCCAACGGTTGCCAAATATGACTTTAAAACTCTCTTAAGGCCGTTTTTCAGGGATTGCCAACCAGCAGCCTAGAAATGATTTCTGGCCTTTATTCACAATATTTTATTAAATTATATTGGAGATTTTCTGAGCAGTTCCGGCCTTATTGTCCACATCCGGCAGCCGTTCCGCCATGCCAACCCCTTCCGCGGAGCCGGTGACTGCGTCACAGCCACTATTTCGCCCGGGCTGGTGTGCCCACCCAACCGAGGAATGAAGTGAGGTTTTGACGCCAGACAGCGCGGTAAAGCATGGCGAATCAAAAATGGTGCTCTTGAAACCAAATCATTCGCGAGCCTTACGCGTCCGAATCGCGCGCGCTATCAGCGAAAACCAGCCGTGGGTGAGCATCGCACACCGATGCAGGCTGGCCGGTGCTGGCGTAGCGGTGGCGTTAGCCGCCGCCGCGCGTCCGTCGCTGTTGAGCGCAGAGTGATTCAAGAACGGACCACGAGCCAGTGTTTCGGTTAAGCATCGCGAACTAAGTTTGGTTCGATGGTGAATGACGTTCATTGAAAATCATAGTTCTGAAACATGGTTGCGAAAAACTTTTCAATACGCCCAAAGTCAGGCATCTTGCCGCAAGTTTCCAAACGCAATTGAAAATTGTTGCGGCCAAGGCAGCGGCCAAAAGGTTTGTATGACGAAACGAAAAGCAATAGCCACCGATTTGAAAAGAATCACCGGAGATGACGGAAAAACATCCACCACTCTTGCCATCGGCTATGCCAGCCTGCTGACCGATATCAAGATCCGGGTTCGGGCCGCGCAATTGCGCGCAGCAGTGACAGTCAACCGCGAGTTGATTCAGCTGTATTGGGACATCGGCAGAGTCATTGTCACGGCACAAGAGACCAAAGGTTATGGCAAGCAGGTGGTGGAAAGGCTGGCGAGTGATTTGCAAAAAGAATTCCCCGGCATGGCGGGATTCTCGCCGCAAAATATCTGGTTCATGCGAAGTTTTTATCTGGCCTGGTCGGCCATGTCGCCAAAACTGTCACAAGCTGTGAGAGAATCTAAAGCGGCAATTCTCTCACAACCTGTGAGAGAATCATCTCCACCAGCTCCGCCCGCGCCGATTTCAGAATTGCCGTGGGGACATAATCGCCTGCTCCTGTCCAAGCTGGACAAGCCAGCCATCCGCCTTTGGTATGCACACAAAACGGTGCAACATGGCTGGTCGCGAGCGGTGCTGACGCATTATATTGAAACGCAACTGCACAAACGCGAAGGCAAGGCGGTAACCAATTTTAAACACACCCTGCCGCCAGCGCAGTCCGATCTTGCCGAGCAAACGCTGAAAGACCCTTACAATTTTGATTTTCTTACGCTCCGGAGCGACGCCCACGAGCGCGACCTCGAACAAGGCCTGCTGGAACATATCCAGCGATTTCTGCTCGAACTGGGCGTCGGCTTCGCCTTTGTCGGCAGGCAATATCATCTGGAAGTAAGCGGCCAGGATTATTACCTCGACCTGCTGTTTTATCATCTTCGGCTGCGGTGCTACGTCGTGATTGATCTGAAAATGAAAGCCTTTGAACCGGAATTCGCCGGCAAAATGAATTTCTATCTCTCCGCCGTGGATGACCAACTGCGCCATGCCGACGACCAGCCGTCCATCGGCCTGTTGCTATGCAAGGAGCGGGATCACCTGACCGTTGAGTATGCGCTGCGCGATTTAAAAAAGCC
>CAIXPZ010000279.1 GCA_903921455.1 uncultured Verrucomicrobia subdivision 3 bacterium
GGTGGTGAACCACGCCATCGTTTTGCGCTCGTTGCGCACGTCCTACATCGTCACCCAGACCGGTGACTATGATCCCACCTCGACCAATGTGGTTCCCGGCACGTTGCGCGATGCCATCGCCCACGCCCGCAGCGGCGACCATATCACCTTTGACATCCGCGCTACGGCGACCAATCTGCCAGCCTATCCGGCGGCCATCACGCTGACATCGCCGATTGTGTTGAACAGCGACATTGTTTTCGATGGCCCCGGCGCGGACCAGTTGACCATCTGCGGCGACACGAATGTTTCGGGTGGCGTCCAGTTGTTCACGGTGAATGCCAATGCGACGATGAACCGGCTGGCATTTGCCAACGGCCACGCGTCGTTCGCGGGCGGTGCGTTTGAAGTGACGCTCACCGGCAGTTTGAATTTGAGCTACTGCGCCTTGAATAATTGCCAGGCGGATTTCTGGGGCGGCGCGGTGGACGTGGACGGCGGCGTATTGAGCGTGGATCACTGTTTCTTCCAAGGCAACCACACCAGCTCGTCCGTGGGACAAGGCGGCGGCGCGGTCTCGCTCTACACCGACTTGGCGTGCTCGTTTGCCAACACAACTTTTGCGACCAATCATCAGGACGCCGTGGGCGGTCTTGGTGGTGGCGCGCTGTATGCCGAGGATTTGGATCCGGGCACGGAGTTTGATGTCTATGTGTTGAACTGCACTTTCCACGACAACGTGGACGCCGCCGGTCACGGTTCTTCCATCCGGCCGAATGTGTTCAACACCTTCGTTCTGGTTCAAAACACTATCGTGGCGGATGGTCGCGGCAAGAACATCGAGATGGATCAGAGCGGCGCGGTGATTTCCTTGGGCGGAAATATTTCGGACGACAATACACATTCCATTTTTTCCGCCGGCGGAGCGTCGCAGGACAATTTTATTTTCACGCCGCCGCTGGATCAGACCAACATTCTGGCCACGAGCCTCATCGCCGCGCTGGCCAACAACCAAGGCCCGACGCTGACGTATGCGGTGTTGCCAGCGGGCAATGCAGTGAACAAAGGCCTTGCCAGCGCGCCGGCGGCTTCCGTGCTCGGCACCGACCAGCGCGGATATTTCCGCAGCGGCACGGCGGACGTGGGCGCATTTGAGCTGAACGCTTCGCAGCGCCTCATCATCGAGGAAATTGGAATGAATCCGGCGAACGGCGTGGATCAGTTTATCGAATTTTATGTCCCGCGCGACTCGGCGGCGTTGGATGTCGCCAACCTTCAGGTTTTTGTGGATGGCGTCTGGCGGCATACCTTTGCCAGCCAAGTGCTCCAGCCCGGTCAGGCGTTGGTGCTGTGTTCCAGCAACGCCACCACCAACGTCACCGGCACCGTGGTGTTCAGTCAAATTGCCGTCACCAATTTGGCGTTGCAAGCGGAAGGCGGATTGATTTCGGTGGTGAACCCCGCCGGCCAGACTGTGTTCACGGCGGATTATGTCGGCGCATTTGTTTCGTCCGACACCAACGAGAGCCAATATCTCTCGGCGGCCAACCAGACCATCATGCTCTCGCCGCAGTTCCAAGGTGTGTTCCTGCCTTTCCAACTCACGGCCAACGCCAGTGGCTTGACCAATGTCACATGGAAAGGCCCCGGTTATTTTGCCGATGGCCTCAAGCCGCTTAACGGCGGCAACGCTCCGCCTTCGGCTTATCCCGATTTGAGTGCCACCGATGCGCACACGGTCATTTCGGCGATTCCAGTTTTGGCGAATGATATTGATCCCGACATCACCGACACGCTCCATGTCGTGTGGGTCGGCACCAACGGCCCCGTCAGCGTGACGAATCTCATCGGCTTCAGCCAACTGGGGGCGATGGTAACCATTGTTTCCAACGGTGCCAGCATCAGCTACGACCCGACCGTCTCGCCGATTTTACAGGCGTTGCCGCAGGGTGTCATCACGAACGATTCGTTCCAATATACGATTCTGGATTACTCCAACAACATCGCGCAGCACTATCGCGGCACTAACGACACGGACACAACTTCCGCCACCTACTTGAACAATCTGGCCAAGGCCACGGCCACCGTCGGTGTCATTGTGATTGGCGTGAACACTGCGCCTGCGCCGCAAAATGACGGCACCAACACCGCCGCCATTCTGACGACGGCGGAAAACGCGGTGCTCGATTTCACCACTGCCAACAACATTTTGTCGAACGACACCGATGTGAACAGCGATGACGTCAACACTAACATCAACATCATTGCCATCAACGCTACCAACGGTTTCGTGCCTTACTTGAGCACGATCACCACTGCGCTCGGCGCGACGGTGACACTTGATATTCGCTTCGATCGGAACCAGGCGCACATCACCTACAACCCGACCAACTCGGCGATTCTTCGCGCGCTCAATTGGAATCAGGCCACCAACGACACATTCTATTATTCCGTGCAGGACAGCCACGGAGCCATTGGCACGGCGGCCATTAAAATCACTGTCACCGGTGTGGACAATGCGCCGGTAGCCAATCCCGATTCGCTGACCACGGACGAGAACACTCCGCTCACCGTGCCACACGCGTTCTTCCTTGCGAACGACACGGACGTGGATAACGGTCATATCTTGACCATCACCAGTGTGTCGCCGACCAGCGCCTACGGTGCGAGCGTGACGCTTGTCGGCACGAACCTTGTCTATAATCCGACGGTGTCAACGAACATCCTGAACGCGCTCGCGCGGAAGGAATTCTTGACCGACACATTCACTTACACCATCACCGACGATAACAATCTGACCAGCACCACCAACGTGACGGTGTTGGTTACCGGGGTGAACGACGCGCCCATCGCGCAGGCGGATTTTTACACGACGAACGAAGATTCGTTGCTCACAATCTCCGCCGCGAACGGCGTGCTGGCCAACGACCATGACCCGGACACGCACGATTTGATCCGCGTCATTCCGTTCACCACCAACACCCTCACTTCTTGCTACGCCACGAACGGCGGCGCGCCCATGACGATGAACGCCAACGGCAGCTTTACGCTCGACCCGCGCGGCGCTTTCGACTGGCTGAAGCAGGGTGAAATTTACAACGACACGTTCAGCTACGTCGTGATGGATCACAGTTTGAGCGTCGCCAGCGATGACAATTTTTCCGTCAACATGAGCACGTCGAACAACGTGCTGCCGGTGCTGGCGAACGATGTGGTGCTGTCTGCTGTTGGCGGCGCCTTCACCGTCGTCGGCGTGTCCGCGCCCGATCACGGCGGCACGGTCTCCATCAACGCTTCAAACAACGCCCTCATCTACACGCCCGCCGCCGGTTACGTTGGGCCGGAAACTTTCACCTACACGAATGCTGACGGACTCGGCGGCGGTGATTGGGCCAAGGTCAGCGTCACCGTGGCTGGCAGCGTGCTTTACGCGGTGAACGATGCGTTCACCGTGGCGAAAGGCACCACCAATTCTCTTAACCTGTTGGCGAACGATGTGATCATTCCCGCGACCGGCGCGAACGTCAGCATCGTTGGTTTGATTGCAAGCAATCTGAACGGCACGGTGACGTTGAACGGCACTGGCCCTAATAATTCCGTCAACTACACGCCCGGAATTTCGGCGCCTTACACGGAGACGTTTGGCTACATCATCGCCAGCGGCTCGCTTATGGCGACCGGCTCGGTGACGGTCGCGGTGCTGGACCGCAGCGGCAGTTTGCCTTCGGGAAAGGATATTTTCACCCTGCTCGCGGGTAGCGCCAACAATCCGCTGAACGTGCTGGCCAATGACTTCATATTGCCCGGATCGAGCAGCAACCTGTTCCTGACCGGTTTCGATTCCGTCAGCAATCTCACCGGCACGGTGGTGAAAAATAACACCGGCACGCGGCTGCTCTACACGCCGCAGTCCGGCGTCACCAGCGAGGCGGGCTGCCTGACTTATTATTTCGCCGACGGCCTGGGCGGCAGCGGTTCCAACAAGCTGAACATTCAGGTCGTGAGCGGCGGCTTCTTCGCCAACGACGATAATTTTGTCCTCTATAAAAACAGCACGAACACGCTGGCGGTGATGGTCAACGATGTGATTCTGCCGAATCTCGGCCAGACGCTTTACATCAGCGACATCGGCATCGGCACCAACGCGCCGACCCACGGCAGCGTCACCATTAACGGTGCGGGCACGGGTTTGATTTATGTGCCGACGAACGGTTATGCCAGCAGCGATGATTTCACTTACGAAATCACCGACGGCAGCCCGTCGCGCGCGCAGGGTCACGTCCATGTGACTATTCTCGACAACTCACGAATCCCTTCGAATCCCGACTGCTATCGCGTGGCGCGTGAAAGCGCCAATAATTCCCTGCCGGTTTTGGCGAATGATTATTCTCTGCCGCTGGAGTCCGGTCCGTTCAGCATCGTTGGACTGGTCACCAACGGCGTCCACGCCACCATCGCGATCACTGGCACCAACAGCAACAACACGCTGCTTTACACGCCGAACGCCGGCTTCATCGGCCGTGATTCGTTCAGCTACATTTTTGCCGACAGCAACGGCAATCAGGGAACGAACTTTGTCGCTGTCACCGTGGGCAGCTTGGTGCCGCGCGATGATTTGTTCAACGTGGTTTCCGGGTCTGCGAACAATGTGTTGGATGTGCGTGCCAACGACATTTCCTTCCCGGACACGAATGCGCTGCGGAAAATTTACGGTCTGGTTACGAATGGCTGCCTCGGCTCGGTGACGGTGAACAGCAACGCCACCTTGGTTTTGTATTCACCGACGAACGGCTTTACCGGCGTGGAAAAATTCAGCTACCAGCTTGCGGATGACACCACGAATTTGTTTACCGCCAGCGTGACGATCAACGTCGTGCGCGCCGGTTCCGACCGCGCCACGAACCTCGTCACCGTCGCCATCGTGGGCGTGAACGACATCCCGACCATCACCGGCGCGCAAAGCGGTTTCCACATTGATGACAAGCATACCGTGCAGCCGTTCACCAACGTCGTCATCGGCGACCTCGACGAGTGCGGCTTCCAGACGAACACCGTCACCGTGAGCCTCGACGCCGCCGTGAAGGGCACGCTCACCAACCTCGGCGGTTTTGCGAACATTGCGCCGGGCGTTTATCAGATGAAAGATTCGCCGCCGAATATCACGGCGTCGTTGAAAACTTTGGTTTTTGTGCCGACGGAAAACCGCATCATCGTGCCGACTTCGGAACTGACGACGTTCACCATCACGGCGGACGACGGCTATGTCACCGCGCCGGTCACGAACAGCACCACGACCGTGCTGGTGGATTCCGTGAACGACGCGCCGGTAATTTCCGGCGCGCAGGGCGGCTTCCAGATCAACGACAAGCAGACGGTGCAGCCGTTCACCAATGTGGTCATCACCGAGGTGGACGATTCGACGACGCAGTCGCTGAACGTCCACATCAGCCTCGATCTCGCTGCGAAAGGCGTGCTGCAAAATCTCGGCAGCTTCACCAACGCGGGCAATGGTGTTTATGCCATGCAAGGCACGGCGGCGAACGTGACCGCGTCGTTGCAGACTTTGGTGTTTATGCCGACGGAAAACCGCATCACCGTGCCGACGACGGAAACGACGACGTTCACCATCAGCGTGAATGACGGCTTCACTCCCGCGCCGGTGACGAACAGCGACACGACGGTGTTTGTCACCGCGACGAACGATCCGTCCACGATTGTCGGCACGCAAGGCGGCTACCAGATCAACGACAAACAGACCGTGATGCCGTTTACGAACGTCGTCATCGCGGACGTGGATGATCTGACGCTCCAGCCGCTCAACGTCACGGTGGCGCTCGACCTTGCCGCGAAAGGCGTGTTGCAAAACCTTGGCGGCTTCACCAATTCCGCGCCGGGCATTTACACGATGATTGGCGTGGCGACGAATGTTACCGCTTCCGTCCGCAACCTCGTCTTCCGGCCGACGGAGAACCGCATCATCGTGCCGACTTCAGAAGTCACCACGCTGACGATTCTGGTGGATGACGGATTCCAGTATCCGCTCATCACTAACGCGGACACGACCATCACTGTCACCGCGACCAATGACGCGCCGACCATCGCTGGCACGGCGACGAACAATATCACGGACAAACAGACGGTGCAGCCGTTCTCTACCGTGACCATCGGTGACGTGGATAATCTGGCCGCCGCGCCGCCGCAGCCGCAAACGCTCACGGTGCGCATCGTCATGGACAACCTCGACAAGGGCAGCCTGCAAAGCCTCGGCGGTTTCACCGTGGTGTCCAACGGCGTCTTCCAATTGACGGGCTTCGCGCCGGCGGTGACTTCGGCTATTCGCGGCATCTGGTTTGTGCCGGTGAATAACCACATCGTGGTTCCGACGCCGGCGGCGATCCATTTTGGCATCAGCGTGTCGGATGGTTTCATGACCGCGCCCACAACGAATCTTGCGGTGGTCAACGTGACGCCGATCAACGATCCGCCGATCATCACCGGCACCGTGGCTGGCCAAGTGGTTTATGACCGGCTGTCGCTGAATCCGTTCGCCGGCGTGCTGATCACGGAAGTGGACAACGATACGACGCAGGCGCTGCGCTGCACCATCACGCTCGACAGCGCGAGCAAAGGCGTGCTGACTTCGCTCGGCGGATTTACCAATGTGGGTGGCGGCGTTTATTCCTTCGGCACCTCGAATGGCACCATTACCGCCGCGATGATCACGACGGCGTTGCGCGGGCTGGTGTTCACGCCCACGACGGCCAATCGCGTGACGCCCGGTTCGCCGGAGACGACGCGGTTCACGCTCCGCGTGGATGATTTCTTTGCGCCGACGGTGGTGGACACCAACACCACGGTCATCGCCTATGACCCGCTTAACGCCCTGGTCATGGCCAGCGACAAGACGGCGGGTGCCCAATTTGGCGCGGCGGTGGCGACGCTTCGCGATCTCGCGGTGGTCGGCGCGCCGAATGACTCGGTTGTCTATACCAGCGGCGGCTCGGTCTATCTGTATGCCCGCAGTCTGGATGGTTCCAACACTTGGACGCAGGTAAAAAAGATTTATGCTTCAGATGCGAGCGCGAATGATCACTTTGGCACGGCGGTGGCCATCAGCGGAGATTTACTGGTGGTGGGATCGCCGTTTGCCGCCGGCAAGGTTAGTTCATCCGGTGCGGCCTATGTTTACGGCCGAAATCAGGGCGGGACGAACCAATGGGGTTTCGTGAAAAAGATTTCTGCCTCGGATGGTTCCATCAATGACCAGTTTGGCGGAACCATCAGCATCAGCAACACGCTGGTGGCGGTCGGCGCGCCGCACGGAATCGTGGGCGGGGTGAATGCAGCCGGCGCGGTCTATCTGTTTGATCAGAACCAAACTGGCCCGGGCCAGTGGGGCTTGGTCAAGAAACTGACGTTGGCCAACGCGGCGACCTCGGATGCCTTCGGCAGTTCAGTTTCGTTGAGCGGTGACAATTTGGTGGTGGGCGCGCCCTTGGTGGATTTGACGAACGCGGTCAATGGCGGCGCGACGTTCATTTATTCGCGCAACCTGACCGGTTCCAACCAATGGGGCTTGGTCAAGAAACTGACGCTGGCCAGCGCGGCGATCAACGATCAATTCGGCACTTCGGTTTCGTTGAGCGGTGACAACCTAGTGGCGGCGGCACCGTATCTCGATTTGCCGGGCACGACCGATTCCGGTGCGGCTTATGTTTTTTCGCGCAACCAAGGCGGTGCCGAACAGTGGGGTCTGGTCAAGCAGTTGGCCTTGACCAACCCGGTGACGGCTGATCACTTCGGCAGTTCCGTGGCGATGGATGCGGATACGATTGTGGTGGGCGTGCCCCAGCAGGATGGCACCAACGGCGTGGATTATGGCGCAGCATATTTGTTCAAGCAGAATCAGGGTGGCAGCAATGTTTGGGGACAGGTGGACAAACTGTTGCCCGCCACCGTCGGCCAGAATGACTACTTCGGTTGTGCGGTCGCCATCAGCCAGAACACGGTTGCGGGCGGCGCCTACAACAGCTCCGGCATCGGCCAGCATTACGGCAATGCGTATATGTTCCGCATCTTCTACGACAATGCGCCCGAACTCCTCCTGCCGGTCGCCAATCAATCATTGGTGGTGGGTGTGCCCTTCACCTTTACGATGCCGGCTGGAGCGTTTGCCGACCCGGATATTGGCGATATGCTCGCCTACGGCATCACGGGCAATCCATTGCCGGCCTGGTTGAATTTCGACCCGCTCACCGGCATCTTTTCCGGCACGCCCACCGCCGTCGGCTATTATTACATCAACCTCGCGGCCACCGATATTTACGGCACGAGCACTACCAATCAATTCCTGATCACTGTGACCACGACGAACCAGCCCAATTTTAATCTCCTGTCTGCCCGCGCTGTGACCGCATCTCACAACAAGGTGCTGGCCATGAATTTCACGGGAATGCCCGGCTCCAGCTATCGGTTGCAACAAACCACCAACCTGATCAACGCGATCTGGACGGATGTATCCACCCAAGTCCCCGACGTCAACGGCTTGATCTCCGTCAGTGTCACCAATCCGCCGTCAACAGTGTTTTACCGCATGGTGACGCCTTGAAATTAAACGCGGGTATGCCATTTTGTCCGTCAGGGGCAGGACACTTTCCGCGTCCGAAGATTTAATGCAAACTAGAAGTTTAAGAGTGGTGCACCCATCAGGAGTTGAACCTGAAACCTGCTGATCCGTAGGTTTGACCACCGCCATAATCGGCAATGAACACGGGCACTTTATCATTATTCATTAGCGATGTCAAGGGGCGCTCTCTCCTGCACCCCGCTCCAGAGGGCAAAGCACTTGTATCAGAAATGTATCTTTTTTGGGTTTCAAACCTACTGAGACAAACACGCCAATCGAAAATTACCAGCTCCGAAAAAGCCATGAACTGTATCAGAATTGTATCAGCAAACTTTGAATCTTTGTGTATTGAAACCTTATAATCAAAAGTTTTTTCCAACGGCGAGCAGGTTCAAACGCAATGATTCAAAAACTGTGGTGAGCCATCCCTGGCAGCTTTCATACGGCATTTGGTACTACTGCCATATCTATAAAGATATGGCAGTAGTGCCTGTTGCCTTTGCAGTTTGATTGAAAAGAAATCAACTCGTTTTACCCCTTGGGTGGTTTGCATCTGGGGCAGAAAAAAGGGGGCGAGCAAAGAGCTCGCCCCGTGATTACTTGATGCCGGTCCGCTGTTAGCGCGGTTCCCAAGGAAACTTCGCTTTACCCACACACGTTTCGCTTTGGATGAGCGTGCCATCCGGGCGGATGCGCAGATGTTCAGCGCCGCGAATTTCAGGCAAGCGCAGTGTGACATCATAATGCGATTCGTGCTTACGGTTGTTCAGGTCTGAACGAATTTCCAAGTTTTGAATTTTCATTTTTACCTTTCGTTTGGTTGCGTTCCCGCAGTCTCGACCAGCTTTCTCCAGCGAAAGCGACTGCGGATTAAAAGCATTTTTCATTGAGTTTTCTGCGTGCGATAGAAGCGGCTAAGGCTTGGCGTAGCGCCAGCATCCAACATTTGAATCACCCCTTGTGCGTTTGTTGTTGTTTGCAAGGAATTCCAATCTATGAAATTTGTAGTCCACTGACTCTGATAAGCCCCAGGAGCAAAGTGACGTGCGGACATCTCAAAGCCATTGGCTGTCAGTCCGATTGGCGTAATTATGGAGGCAGGCCAATCCTGCACTTGAACCGTGGCTGGAGTAGATTGGAATTGTAGCCAATCTGCATTGACCGAGTCGTAGGCAGAGAGCGCTGTATTTGTCAGGTTGGATTTCGTATAGCGCCCGTGCGGAATCCCTGTAAACGGCGGTTGAAAAGTGCGGCGGGTGGCGCTCGAAAAGTGCCTCACCTTCCGAGCAAAGGGAACTGGATTTTCAGGTCTCCGTCAAGCTGTTGATTCCGCTTCGAGGTAGAAGCAGCAGGAGGGGGAGCTTCGA
>CAIXPZ010000280.1 GCA_903921455.1 uncultured Verrucomicrobia subdivision 3 bacterium
CTGTCCCAGTTCGGATCGAGGCCGAGGTCTTTGAGCATCTGGAGATCTTTTTCCACGGGCTGGTTCAGCGTGGTGAGATAGTTGCCGACCATCAGCGCGCTCGCGCCGGCCATGAAGATCATGCTTTGCGCGTCGCGCAAATTCACGGTGCGGCCGCCGGCGATCATGATCTCCTGGCGGGGCAAAATGAACCGGAAGCAGGCGATGGTCTTCAGGATTTCCATGACGGGCAGCGGCTCGTTCTTAGCGAACGGCGTGCCGGGAATGGGATTGAGAATGTTCACGGGCACGACGTTCGCGCCGATGGCCTTCAACTCAAACGCGAGGTCGCAGCGATCCTCGCGCGTCTCGCCCATGCCGATGATGCCGCCGGAACATATCTTGATGCCGGCCTTTTTCAGGTAGCCGATGGTCTTCAGGCGGTCGTCGAAGGTGTGGGTGGTGCAGGTGTTCGGGAAAAAGCGGCGCGAGCTTTCGAGGTTGTGGCCGTAGCATTCAAGCCCGGCCTCTTTCAAGCGGTCGGCGACTTCCTGTTTCTTGATGATGCCGAGCGAGGCGTCGGGGCGCGTCTTGCCGCCGGCCTTCAATTCGCGGATGCGGTCGCAGACTTCGTCGAGCATCGGGCCTTCATTGAGGCCTTTCCACGCGGCCACGAGGCCGACGGCGGTGACGGCGTTCTGGTTCGCCTCCGCGGCGGCCTCGGCGACGGGCTCGGGATCCACAAAACCGTATTTCGGCGAGCCGGTCTGGTAATGGGACGACTGCGAGCAGAAGCTGCAATTCTCGGAACACGCGCCGGCCTTGGCGTTGACGATGGAGCAGAGATGAATCTTGTTGCCCTTGAACTGCTCGCGGATGCGGTTGGCCCACGAGAGCAAATCCAGAATGTCGGCGGACGAGGCGAGGTTGAACAACCAGGAGGCTTCGTCGCGGGTGATGTGTCCGCCGCCGAGCACGCGCTGGCCGAGGGTGGAAAGCCGGGCGTGGTTCGTGGCGTCAACCAGTTTTGCTGTCATGGTTGACAAGATAGCGGGCGCCGGAAAAACCGCAAGCGGACATCGCGTTTAGCGCGGGCCACACCCGTTAACTGCTCCGCAGTTAAACCATACCGGCGGGTGCGGGGATTACATTGATTGTGACAATGGTTTTGCATGCGCGAGTCGCAGCGCCCGGGGAGAGGACGGGCGCACTCCGCGATAGCAGTTTGATTTTACATGGGCACCGTTGAGCGGGCCAACGGGAAAAGCGGCGGAGAGCCGCCGCACTCCCAGACGCTACCGCGCGGCGCTAAAACGAACGGAAACGCGCAGCGTCGGGCGAAACCGGTAAACTTTACCTGGCCGGCGCTTGGGGGACGTGCGACGGGATGACGGCGTTGAGGTAGGCGGCGAGCGAGGCGATCTGCAGATCGTTCAGCGGGCCGCCCTGCGAGGTGGCGAAGGCGGGCATGAGGGAACCGGCCTTGCCGGCAGTGATCCAGGTGCGCCAGAACTCCTCGTTGGTGGGCACCTGCAGGTTGTGCAGATCGGGCACCATGGTGGCGCGGCGCGGGGACTCGTGGCAGATGGCGCAGATGGCGTCGAAGAGCTGCTGGCCGTATTTGCCCTCGACTTTTTTCAGGTGGCAGCTCGCGCAATCGCTTTTAAAAACGGCCTGGCGGTCGGCCCTGGCGGCGAGGATGCCGGCGTCGCGCTGCGCCCCGGTCATTTCCGGCGCGGGCGGCGCGGGGAGGATATTGATGCGGAGCATGAGGTTTTTATTGCCATGATCGGTCACGATATTGACCTGCTTGAACAGGGTGCCCTGCTTGTTGGCGAGATCGACCTTCAATTTGATCTCGCCGTTCGTGCCGGGCGGGAGCGTCCACGGGACGGGCGGGAGCTCGGCCGTGGTGCAGCCGCAGGACGGATGCACCATGACGACGGTGACGTTGCTGCCGGTGACATTGGTGAAGGTGAAGGCGAAGCGGGCAAAGTCCTGGCCGTTGGTGACGTCCACGGCCTTGAGGAGGGAATCCCAGGCCAGGACGCCGTCCGGCAGCGGCTCGCCGCTGTGGGTATAATCCGGCATATAGACCGGGGCTGAGGCCAAGGGGCCGGCGGGCGGCGCGGCATTGGCCGGCTGGGCAGCCACGGAAAAAATCCCGGCGGCGAAACACAGCAGAGCCGCAAGGGCACAGAGGGCGGGGCGCAATTTCATTTGAACGAAAATTTAGCAGTTCACCCGCATTTGACGAGCGGGAACTGGCGGCGTTCAAAACCCGCGCCGGAAACGCCCACACCCGGAAAGTTCCCAAACGGAAAGCTCATACCCGGTTGAGGGCGCTCAACACGGCGCGCACCGAGGCGAGCTCGATGTTCGTGTCCACGCCCGCGCCCCAGCGCGATTTTCCGTCGGCGGATTTGATCTGGATATAGGAGATCGCCGCCGCCGTTTCGCCGGAACTCAAGGCGTGCTCGCTGTAATTGGTGATCTCAAAACGCGGCACACCCGCGGTGGTGAAACCGTGGACGAGCGCGGCGAGCGGACCGTTGCCCTCGCCTTTGAAGGCGACCGGCTGGCCGGCGCGCAACAACCGGGCCTGACATTTCACGACGCCATTCTTGCTTTCGGTTTCAAAGCCGGACAATTGCCAGGGCGTGGTGCGCTCAACGTATTCCTTCCAGAACATCGCCTTGAGCTCCGCACCGCTGACCTCGCGGCCGAGCCGGTCCACGGCGTCGTTGGCGATCGGGCCGAATTCGCGCTGCATGTCCTTGGGCAGCTCGATGCCGAATTCGCTCTCGAGCAAATAGGCGACGCCGCCCTTGCCGGACTGCGAATTGACGCGGATGACCTCGCGATACTCGCGGCCGATGTCGGCCGGATCAATCGTGAGATAGGGAACGTCCCAGAAAATTTCCGATTTCCGATTGCCGATTGCCGATTTTTTCCCATCCCATTCCGTCAAACCTTTCTTGATGGCGTCCTGATGCGAGCCGCTGAAGGCGGTGAAGACGAGCTCGCCCGCGTAAGGCTGGCGCGGCGGCACGGTCATGCCGGTGCTGCGCTCATAGACATCGATGATCGAAGCGAGATTGGAGAAATCCAATTGGGGATCGATGCCGTGCATGTAGAGATTCAACGCCACGGTGACGATGTCCAAATTGCCCGTGCGCTCGCCGTTGCCGAACAGCGTGCCCTCGACGCGATCCGCGCCGGCGAGCAGGCCAAGTTCGGTCGCGGCCACGCCGGTGCAACGGTCGTTGTGCGTGTGCAAGCTGATGATCAGCGAATCGCGGTGCTTAATGTTCGTGCACATCCATTCGATCTGGTCCGCGTAGACATTCGGCATGGCGACCTCGACGGTGTCCGGCAGATTCAAAATCATTTTATGCTGGGGCGTGGGCTGCCACACGTCCATGACGGCTTCGGAAATCTCCCTGGCATATTCCACCTCGGTCATGCTGAAACTTTCCGGCGAATACTGGAGCATCACTTCGGTGCCCTTGAGCCGGGGCAAACGGTCCTTGATCATCTGCGCGCCTTTGACGGCGATGGCTTTGATCTCGTCCTTCGACTTGCCGAACACCACGCGGCGCTGCGCGGGCGACGTGGAATTATACATGTGGATGATGACCTTCTTCGCGCCGACGAGCGACTCGACGGTGCGCTCGATCAGATCCTCGCGCGCCTGCACGAGCACCTGGAGCCACACGTCATCCGGCACGCGCTTCTCCTCGATGAGCCGGCGGTTGAAGGTGAACTCGGTGTTCGACGCGGACGGAAAGCCGACTTCGATCTCCTTGAAGCCGATTTTGACGAGCGTCTGGAACAATTCCAATTTCTGCGACACGTTCATCGGCACGGCGAGCGCCTGGTTGCCATCGCGCAAGTCAACGCTGGCCCAGCGGGGCGCGGCGGTGAGGACACGGTTGGGCCACTGGCGGTTCGGCAAGGGCACGGGCGGAAACGCGCGGTATTTCGATGACGGGTCTTTTTGCATGATGCTTGGCTTTCTTGATTATTGCCGTCCGGCGGTCAGGTTAAAACAAAAAACCCACCGCCTTGACGGCAGTGGGTTGATAAATTCCTGTGAACGCTCAAAACCCGACTGCCGCGCCGGTCAGCAGCGCGCTCGTAAGCAGCAGGTTCCAATAACGATTCATCGAGGGCAGAGTATACGCCGGCGTCGGCGGGGTCAAGCGCGGGAAGCGCGGGCGGCCCCGACTGCCGCAGATTGTGACACCCCGTCCCGATAGCGGTCAGTGCCCCCACCCCGCGGGGGCCGCCGCCGCGCCCTGAACTTATTATAATGACAGTAATTTAAACTACTGGCGGAACAACGGCCCGGCGCGCCCGGTTTGGCGCGCCGCCTGCTGGGACGGCGGCGCTGTCGGCACAGGCAATCAGTGAACACATCATACCAACACAACCCGCCTGGGCCCCGTTCACGCAGCCAGACGGAAACAACACATATGAAAACAAGCAGACCCAGCAATCCCGCCCGCCGAGCCGGCTTCACGCTCGTGGAAATCATGATCGTCGTGGCCATCATCGGCCTGCTGGCCGCCATCGCCATCCCCAACCTGGTGCGGGCGCGCGCCACCAGCCAGATGAATGCCTGCATCAACAACCTGTCCAAGTATTACGCCGCCAAGCAGCAGTGGGCGATCGAACATGGAAAGCTCAGCACCGACGTGCCGGGGTGGAATGATTTGATGCCCTACGTGAAGGCGGACAAAAACGGCAACGGCGTGGTCTGCCCCGCCGGCGGCGCCTACACGTTCCTGGCCGTCAACACCAACGACGTCTGCTCCCTGGCGAGCATCGGCCACGCCATGCCCTAAGCCGATCCGGCGGCCGCGGACAGGCCGCGCGAGCGGGGAGGGCGGGAAACTGGAAAGAACAAACCGGCGGACGGCGAAAGCCGTCCGCCGGTTTTTAGCCAGCAAAACGATCAGCCCGATCAGCCGATGAAGGCCGCGTGGACGGCCTTGACCGCCGCCTCGGCCTTGGCGAGGTCGATGACGACGGAGATCTTGATCTCGCTGGTGGAGATCAAGTCGATGTTGATGCCCTCGTTGGCGAGCGTTTCAAACAGCTTGCCGGCGACGCCGGTGTGCGATTTCATGCCGACGCCGACGATGGACAGCTTGCCGATGGACTCGGCGGTGATGGCCTCGCGGAAGCCGACCTCGGGTTGCAAGCCCGCGATGACCTTCTGCGCCTTGAGCAGATCCGGCTTGTCGGCGGTGAAGGAGACGTCGGTGGCCGGCGTGCCGTTGCCGTGGCTGATGTTCTGGACGATCATGTCCACGTTGACGGTCGCCTCGCCGAGCGCCTTGAAAATCTTCGCGGCCATGCCCGGCTTGTCCGGCACGCCGACGAGCGTGATCTTGGCCTGATTCTTGTCGAGCGCGACGCCGCGGACGACGACGCCTTCCATGCTTTTCGTTTCTTCTTTCACAATCGTTCCTGGGTTATCATTGAGGCTGGAGCGGACCTCGAACACGACTCCAAATTTCTTGGCAAATTCCACCGAGCGGCTCTGCATCACCTTGGCGCCGAGGCTGGCGAGCTCGAGCATCTCGTCGTAGGAAATCTCGGAAAGCTTCTTCGCGGTCGGCACGATGCGCGGGTCGGTGGTGTAGACGCCGTCCACGTCCGTGTAAATCTGGCAGAGGTCGGCCTTGAGCGCGGCCGCGAGGGCGATGGCGGTCAGGTCGGAGCCGCCGCGGCCGAGCGTGGTGATCTGGCCCTCGCGGGTCTCGCCCTGAAAGCCGGCGACGATGACGACGTTGCCGGCATTGAGCGCGGCGTGCACCTGCTTGGGCGTGATGTTATGGATCTTGGCCTTGGTATGGACGCCATCCGTGACGATGCCCGCCTGGGCGCCGGTCATCGAAATCGCGGGCACGCCGATGGTCTGCAGGGCGATGGCGGTGAGGGCGATGGTCTGCTGCTCGCCGGTGGCGAGGAGCATGTCCATCTCGCGCTCGCTGGGCAGCGGGGCGATGTCCTTCGCCAATTTGATCAAGCCATCGGTCACGCCGCTCATCGCCGAGACGACGACGACGACGGAGTCGCCGCGCGCCCGGTAGGCCGCCACGCGCCGGGCGACGTTCTGGATGCGGCCGGTGTTGCCGACCGACGTGCCGCCGTATTTCTGAACAATCAATGCCATAGAAAATCGATAGAGCTGCGCCGACCAAGGGCACCCGGAAGCTCAAAACGGGAACGGGAGGATAGTCAGAAGTTCCGCGTTTGAAAAGACCGGAGTTTGGGCCGGAGATTAGGGCGGAGCCGGGCGGTCAGGCCGGGACCTGCGTCTCGACCCAGCGCGCGAAGAGCCAGAGCAGATCCGACAGCCGGTTCAGGTAGATGATGATCTCGTCGTTGTGGCCGGCGCCGGCGGCCGCCAGCTCGCACACGCGGCGCTCGGCGCGGCGGCAGACGGTGCGCGCCACGTCCAGCGCGGCGGCCGACGGCGTCGCCCCCGGCGTGGCCCAGCCCTGGAAATCCACCGACTGCGCCTCGATTTCCTTCACGAGCGCGTCGAGTTTGGCGGTCAGCGCGGGCGTGACGAGGGAGAAACCGCCCTGGACATAGCGCGCCAGATCCTCCGGGGCCACCGCCAGCTCGCCCATGAGCACCACGAGATCCTTTTGGATCGCCAGCAGGTTGGCGCCCACAAAAGCCGGCGCCGCCGCGGCGCGGGCGAGGCCGAGCGCGGCGTTGAGTTCATCCACGGTGCCGTAGGCTTCCACGCGCGGGTGCTGCTTGGGCACGCGGCGGCCATACATCAGGGCCGTGGTGCCGTTATCGCCGGTTTTAGTCGCAATGCTCATTTGGGAAAGGATGCAGGAAGAAGGCCGAATGCAGAATGAAAAAATCACCGCTGCTTCCGCACCGGGGAAACCTTGTTCGTCTTGTTCGTCGTCGGGCCAGTGTTTTTCGGCTCCGCCGCCGGCGCGGTCATTTTTTGATACGCCAGAATGCCTTTCACGATCGCCGCCGCCGTCTGCCGGCGGTAGGCGGGATCAAAAATCCGCGGGCCCTCCGCCGGATGGGTCAGGTAGCCGCTCTCCACGAGGATCGCCGGCATCGCCGCCGCGCGCAACACGGCAAACCGCGCGCGCCGGACGCCGCGATCCGGCACCCCGAGCTGGGTCACCAGCGACCGCTGCACGGCATAGGCCAGCAGCAGGCTGTTTTTCTCCGACACATTCGCGAGCGTGGCGCCGTAGCTGGCGCCCTCGCCCTGCGCGTTGCTGGAACTCGCGCCGACGGGCGTGATGCAATACGTTTCCGGCCCGCTCACCCCGGCCTGGCCCGACGCGGTGGCGTTGAAATGCAGGCTCACGAACAGGTCGGCGCCCGCGCGATTGGCCAGGTCCGGCCGCACGGGCAGCTCCACGAACTTGTCCTTGGTGCGCGTGAGGACAACCTTGAAGCCGGCGGCCTTGAGCTGGTCGCGCAACTCGCCGGCGAGCGCGAGGGTGGCGGTCTTTTCGTAGCGGGCGCCGCTGCGGTTGCCGGGATCCCTGCCGCCGTGGCCGGGGTCGAGGGCGATGGTGGTGATTTTTTTGCCGGAAGTTTTCGGGGGAAACACCAGCGGCTCGACGGTCCGGGCCAGGTCGAGCTGCGCGACGGAGAACTGCCCGTGGTCCACGGCCACGGGGAACGAGAGCAGCACGTTCACGCCGTTGATCCGGGCCGTATGCGAATCCTTGACGAAGACCAGCCGCGCCGCGCGGTTGGTCAGGACGATTTCATCCCCGCGCCGGGAGGCGGTGCGGAAGCCGCGGGGGTCCGCCCAGTCGGCGAGCGGCAGGTAGCTGCGGCCGTTGAGGAAGGCCGCGCGGGCCGCCGGCGCGGACAACGCGACGGCCAGCAGCAACAGCAGCCAGCAACGGACTTTCATGGCCGCGCAAGTTAAGGGGCGACGCGCCAAAGCTAAAGGGGAAATTTAGCGGCCGCCCCGCGAAGGGCCGGACCGGCGGTGCGCCGGGCGACACCCATCCGACCTAAGCGCCTGTCTGAAAATTGCGAGGCGTGCGGCGGCGAGGGATTTTGGATTTGGCCAAGGCGGCGAGGTTGGAGCCAGTGCCCCTCCGGAAGAAGCGCAGCGGGCGGTAATGACCGAGCCAACGCCGGACCAAGCCAAAAGACCCGCCGCCCGGAGGGTTTTCGGGCAAAAAGCCGTCTGGCTTTGTTGCTCCTCAGTCGCAGACCCAGGCAGGGTATGCGCCTTCGTCGCGCCTCGCCCGCCAGCCTTTTGCCCGAAAACAGCACCCCTCGGAATTTTCAGAGAGGCTCTAAGTATTTCACCTAGTCCCACGTAAACCATTCTCCATTTGTCTCCCGCCCCCGCCAAGGGCAACCTTGCGGCAACGATTTTATCAGCCCCGCCTGGCGGGGTGGGGACACAATTTAGGGAAGACCAAGCCGGGGAGGCGGGGCTGATTTTTCAACAATCCAGGCAACGGGACAAACTCATGGGAGCCATATGGCACAAGCCGGCAGCGGGAAAGCCAAGCGAAGCGCTTTGGCCGTTGCCCGCTGGCCAGGAGACGCTGGAGGAGCTGAGAGAACTGATCCTCCAACTGGCCCTGATCGGGCCGGCCCAGCACAGCCAGCCGACCTGCCCGTTCCGGATCCTGTCCAACCTGACCTACGCGTCGCTGACGCATTTAGTGGCGGGCATGTCCCGGGAAACCTGCCTGCATTTATTCGACGGCGAAGAGCCCTGCATTTGCCAAACGCACCTTTCAGCCGGGCCACCGGCGGAAGCGGCGCACCGCCCGCCACGGAACCCAGGCCCGCCAAACTTTTTAACTTAAGCCATGAAGTCCAAGCCGTCCCAGCACCAAAAACAAATCCAGTTTTTCACCTTTTGCGGCGGCGGCCTGCTGCTGCTCCTGCTGCTCGCGCTGCTGTGGTTTATCAACCGCACGCCACTGTCAGGCTTGTGAGAGCGTGTCTGGAAATTACGAGGGGCCCGTTTGGGGAACCCGGTTTACCTGGCGAGCCGGAATGAAAACATAAATTTCCGGTTGCGCTTTGGCGAGCGAACCACAATCCGGGGTGAGCAACGGGGTAATAACTCTCCCAGCGGCAGGTCATGAGAAATGAAGATGGTGCTGCGCACGAACTGACGACCCTACCTCACCCCAGCCCTCTCCCTCCCACTGCGTGGGCCGGAGAGGGAGGAAATAATAGGATCATCGTTTCCCCGGGTGGCGTCGGCCTGGCAGCCGACTTACCCGGGGCTATTATCATGGCGCCCCTCCGGGGCTCGGCGGGACGGAGAGGAAAACAATGCTGGTTCGCGACGATAGGCAACGCCTCGCGTTGCTATTGGCAGGCAGAGCCTGCACCCACCATGGCCGGACGAA
>CAIXPZ010000281.1 GCA_903921455.1 uncultured Verrucomicrobia subdivision 3 bacterium
GAACACTTCAAGCGCCGCCAGCCCCGGTCTTAACCTCGCCGGCTCCTACGCGGGCGCGAATGATTTTCAATGCTGTATCACCGATACGCCCGCCTCGACGCTCACCGTGCAAGTGTGGAATGGTGCCAATTGGACCCTATCGTGTCCCACCAACGCCTATAGAGGCCTGACGAAATTTTCCTGGGGAACCCTCAATGTCGGCTCGATTGCCAACAGCGGCGTCGCTTGCTCGATGGGCACCGCACTTCAGTTTCAGTTGGGCAATGGAGCCAATAGCGGCATTTTCAACTACACGGGCGCCGGGAATACCAATGATCGCGTAGCTTACGTGGGCGGTGGATCTGCGACAGGGGGGGGCGTGATTCAGAACAACGGCAGCGGTCCGCTGGTCTTCACCGCCAGCCCTTTTATCGTGGCTGTGGCCGCGACAGTGACGAGCCCGCTCACCTTGGGCGGCAACTACACTGGGGCGGCCAACCAAATTCAGGGCATCATCAGGGACAACTCGGCCACCGGCCCGATCCGGCTGACGAAGGCGGACGCCGGCACTTGGATTCTTTCCGGAGCGAACACCTACTCCGGCGGCACCACGAACAGCGCCGGCACGCTGGTGGTCAATAACAACAGCGCCCTCGGCACCGGCCTGCTGACCATGAGTGGCGGCGCATTGTCCAACAGCGTCAGCAGCGCGCTCACCAACGTGGTGAATTTAAGTGTCAACTCCACCATTGGCGTGGCGAGTGCCAGCACGCTGACGATCGGGGGTGTCATCACCAACACCGGCGCGCTGACCGTCACCGGCCCGGGCACGCTGGTGCTCACCAATGCCAATACCTACACCGGTGCCATCACCATCAGCGGCGGCACGCTGACGATTGGCGGCGCAGGACTGCTGGGTGCCAACTATGCGGCGAGCATCACCAACAATGGCGCGCTCAACTACGCCAGCTCCGCCGCGCAGACCAACAGCGGCGTCATTTCCGGCACCGGTTCCCTGACCAATGCCGGCCCCGGCACGCTTACGCTCTCCGGCACGAACACCTACGTTGGCCCCACTATTGTCAGCGCCGGTGAATTGGTCAGCGTCACCGGCAGTTCCTGCTCCAACAGCGCGGTTACCGTCACTTCGGGTGCCACCACTGGCGTGCAGTTGGCCACTGCGGGCGGCATGTGGTATTGCGGGGCTTTGACCAACAATTCCGGCAGCGCGGTGGATTTCAACTTCAACAGCCAGACCCCCAGCACTACCACGGCGCCGTTGCAAGTGTTGAACAACCTCGCCCTCACCAACGCGACCGTCATCGTGCGCAGTCTCAGCGGCTCGCTGGCGGTGGGTCAATATCCGTTGATTAAATACGCCGGCACCTTTTCCGGCACCATCGCCGGCTCGACGCTCGCTCTGCCGGGGGTGAGTTATGCCACGGCCGGCTCGCAAGCCTATCTCCTGAACAATACAGCCAATTCATCCATTGACCTGCTGGTCACCACTGCCACCAACCTCAACTGGGCGGTGGGCAGCGGCAACTGGGACAATGCGACCGCCAACTGGGCGCACGGTGGCGCCAGCGGATTCTATTATGGGGACGGCATTGCGGTGATTTTGGATGACACGGCCACCGGCAGTTCGCCCATTTTAGTTACCAATGCGGTGACGGTTTCGCCGCTCAGCGTGACGGCCAACCTGACCAATAAGAATTACACAATCTCTGGTAGCCCGATTGCCGGCAGCGCCACGCTGATCAAGGCGGGACTCGGCACGTTGACTCTTTCCGCATCTAACAGCTACGGTGGCGGCACGGTGGTCAACGGCGGCACACTGGAGGTGGATGCTACGAACGCACTCGGCTCCGGTCTGCTGACGATGAGCGGTGGCGCATTGTCCAACAACGTCAGTAGCACGCTGACCAATGTCATCAATCTGAATTCTTCTGGAACCGTGGGCGTGAACTCGGGACAAACGCTAACCCTCGGCGGCGTCATCACCAATAGCGGGGCATTGACCAAGACCGGCGCGGGCACGCTGACCCTGGCCAATACGAACGCCTATGCTGGAGCAACGACGGTCAGCAATGGCATCTTGACCATCGCAACCACTGGCGGAATATGTTACGGATCGAGCAGCGGGAACATCACGATAAGTTCCGGGGCCACGCTCAGCTTCAGTGGTGGTTTTAGTTATGGCTGCCGGGCGATATACCACAACAGCCCTGGGACTTCTGCGTTCATCATCAATGGTGGCACGTTACAGCATACTGGAAACTCAAATGCAAAAGATGCTGGCGATACGGGTGCCGGCCACTTATTCACCATGGGCGCGCTGGGGGCCGCGATTGAATCCGCCACCGCCGGCCAGGAATTTTCCATCGGCTACCGCTACGATTTCAGCACCGCCATCGCCTCGACCCTCGGCGGCGCATTAACTTTGACGGGTATTGGTAATGGCGACTTCAATTACGGGATACCCGGCACCGGTGGCTTGGTCAAGAACGGCACCGGCACTTGGAAATTGACCGGAACCAATACATACAACGGCAATACCTTCATCAACGCCGGCACACTGGCGTTGAGCGGCGGCGGCTTGATCACCAATACGCCGAGCATTACGGTGGCGAGTAATGCCATCTTCGATGTTTCTGGTTTGACTACGACCAAGCCGTTCACCTTGGCGCAATCGTTGAGCAGCCAGACGTTGAGCAACAGCGCGCCAGGGGCCATCATCAACGGCACGAACAATTGCAGCACCGGCACAATCTCGTTGGTCTATGACGGCGTGAATCCATCCTTCACCATCACCAACGGCGGCATGACGCTGTCTTCCTCAACCGCCTTCAAAGTCAACAATACCGGCACGCAACTGGCAGCGAGCACAAGTTACAAGCTCATTGCCAAAGACACGGCGGGAACGGCGGGTTTGGTGGCGGGCGCGGTGACCACCAGTCCGATAACCGTGGGCGGCAATGGCGCCGCTGCAACCGCGACGCTGTCCATCACCGGCGGCGAGCTTTGGTTGAACGTGGCCTCGTCCTCTGTGGCCACGACGACCACGGTGGCTTCGTCCGGCAGCTCCACCTACGGCCAGTCCGTCACCTTTACCGCCACCATCGCCCCGGCGAGCGGCGCGGTGGTGCCGACCGGCTCGGTTCAATTCAAGACCAACGGTGCGGCGCTCGGTTCACCCGTCACCGTGAGCACAGGTGCTAGTCCTAATGGAACGGCCTCCATCAGCACGGCCAATCTGCCGGTCACTGGTTCACCGCATACGGTCACGGCGGAATACACTGCCACCGGCAGCTTCACCGGCAGCACCGGCACCTTGTCGGGCGGGCAGACAGTTAATCCGGCTTCGCTGACCATCACGGCGAATAACGACAGCAAGGTGTATGGCCAGACGAAGACGTATGGCACCGGCTCAACCAACTTCACCAGCAGCGGATTGCAGAACAGTGAAACCATCGGCACCGTGACCATCACGGCGACGGGCAGCCCGACCAACGGCACGGTCGCCACGGATAATGTGGGCAACTACGTTTTGACGCCGAGTGCGGCGACGGGCGGCAGCTTTAATCCGGCCAATTACAATATTACCTACAACCCGGGCACGTTGTCGGTGATTCAAGCGGTCACTTTCGTCGGGGCGACCTCCACCAATAATCCTTCCGGCTACAAGGATGCCGTCGCTTACATCGCCACGCTGCCTTCTGACGCCACCGGCAGCGTGGTTTTCTCTTCCACGAACGGAGCGTTCAGCACGAACGCCGTGAGCAGCGGCAGCGCCACCAGTTTGAGCATCACCAACTTGCCTCGCGGAACCAACGTCATCACCGTAACCTATCTCGGTGATGGCAACTATCTCGGCAGCTCGACCAACGTTGAGCAAATCGTCACCAACCATCCGCCCATGCTGGCACCGCTGAGCCTGACACGGACGGCGGGCTTGGGATTGCATTTCCCGTGGTCACAACTCACCAACCAATGGAGCGATGTGGACGGTGATGCCGTTGCGCTCACCACCTTCAACCTATCAACCACCAACAGCGTGTCCCTAATCACAAATGCAACGCTCATTGGCTATCCGTCCACCGCCCCGAATGTAGCCGACCAGATCAATTACACCGCCAGCGACAGCTATGGAGAAACCGTTGCCGGCGTCATCAACATCACGGTCAACGCCTATGTCACCGGCACCAATTCCATTGTCAACATCACCACCGGCAATCCCACCACGCTCAAGGCTTATGGGATTATCGGCTTCAGCTACATCACCGAGCGGTCCACCAATCTCACCGACTGGGCGTCTATTGCGACGAACACCGTCAGCACCAACGGCGTGATTTCCGTGAGCGATTCATTCAGCGATTTGGGCGGCACTCCGCCGAGTTCGGCTTATTACCGCATCAAATGGCAGCCGTAATCAGCGCGTTAATCAAGGACGACATTATGAGAATCATCCATCTGACATTGGTAGCATCACTGGCGGCGGTGACCACGGTTCGCGCTTCGCTTTATCCGATCGGCGCGATCCCGGACGGTAGTCCAGCGGGCGTCAGTTTTGTGGGCACCTACGATGCCGCGCCGGCTGGTTCCACTGTGTCCAGCCTGACGGTGAGCTTGAACATCAGCGGCGGTTTCAACGGCGACTTGTATGCATATCTGGTTTCGCCCAATGGCACGCTGGTGATGCTGATGAATCAGCCGGGCGTGAGCTTGAATGGCATTGGTGCCAGCGGCGCGGGCATGAACATCACGTTGCAGGATGGCCTGAGCGATCACGGCTCGATTCAGGACGTACCGAGCAGTTCGTTTATGACGGGCCGCTCCAATGCGGCCGGCAGCCTGGTGAATTTCATCGGTTCGCAGGCGGACGGGAACTGGACGTTGTTTTTCGCAGATTTGGCGAATGGTGGTGGAACCAGCTTGGTGGAGGGTTGGAGTTTGAACATAACAGCAGTGCCGGAACCGGTGAATCTTTCCCTGGCCATCTTCGGTGGCGGGATTGGAATTCTTGCCCTGCGCCGATTCATCAGCCCACGCAAGTCAGTCGGTGAATGAGTTTCTTTGTGGACATAATGACCGCTGTCGGTTGGGTGACGGCGGGAATGGTGTTTGGGTATCACCCCGCGGCGACAATCGAGGAATATCATCGTATGAAAGCAAAATACGTCATCATCAAGAAAGGCAGCTTGGAGGTGCCATTAGTGTTTTCGCCATTACTGTTGCACTCGGATATGGCGGGAAAACACAAGCCCACTGCGGCCGGTTTTTGCGAGCTGGCAGCGAATGGGAAGTGGCTGGTCGCAGGCCACTCCAGTTCATTGCGATTAAATTCGCGGCCAGAGGACGCGGCGATTTTGAACGCGCATCTGTAAATTTATTCCAACAACGACCTTCGTGACGGGTTTGGGTTCCCGTTACGCAAGACCGGATCGTGGGTTCCGGTTTGGGGTGGGTGGCGGCGCTATTGGGTTGGCGTCGCCACTCGTTCCGTTTCGAGGGGTTCGTCAACGGTTGTTATCGTGAAAAATCACGAATATTTTTTTTAATGGCGGGTCCTCCGGTGGTTGAGGCGCCTGCGTCCCATAAATTTTCTTTTCGAGGTGTTAGTGTCGTGAAAGGCACGACGCGGCGCGAGAAGTTAAGCCAAAGGTTTGTGTGGCATGAAAACGGTAAATTTAGATCAGTATGCGGACCCGGATGCGCTCCGGGAATTTTCACCCCGGATGCTGGTGGCGCTGCTGGATGAGGACCGCCCGTTTCTGGCGAGCAAAGGCGTGGAACTACCCACGATTGCAGAAATCCAAGCGGCCAACGGCGAGGCGGTGCTGGATTATGCGGCGCTCGCGCCGGTGTTCAAAACGATGGAGGACATCCCGAAGGGGCTGGTGGATCGCTTCCACATGGTCAAGGCGATGGCCGGGCCGCGCCAGATGGATTTGATCCTGGCGACCGTGCAAGAACGGCAACTGAAATTTCCGCTGCCGCTGAATCATTGTTCGCCCGAGGACATCGCGGCGCAACTGCTGCTGACGCATCCCAAGTTGTTTCAGGAACTGCACGCGCAAGCGGCGGTGACGCGGTATCGGCGGTTTGCGTATTTCGTGCCGCGCCTGAAAAAATCCAAGTTCACGCTGCCGGACAAAATGACCGGGTTGGAAAAGACGCTGAATAGCTGGTATGAGGCACATCACCGGGACCGGAGCGCTCGGGTGGGCTGCCGTCGGCACGGGGACGAATATTTATTCTATGTGCGCCACGGCGAACCGGTGAAACGCGAGGGAGCGGTGGGGTTGAAGGACTGCGAATCCGAGAGCCAGATATTCCGGCCGGAGCGTCACGGCTTGGTGATTTATCATGCGACATCGGGCGAACTGCGCGTCCATGCGGATTCGGAGCGGGAACTGGATTTGTTCCGGCTGGCGTTCGGCTTGCACCTATTCGGCGATGGCAATTATTTTCCTGAGTCCAGCCACAAGTTCACGCTGAACCCGCTGAAGCAAGGGCGAAAATCGCTGGCGTGGGCGGGGATTCCGGGACTGCGCGGAGTGACACTGGTGGAGATCGAGATTTTGGCGGGCAGCGGCCATCTGGTGCGCGACAAGACGAAAGCCCCGGACGTGTTCACAGAATTTGAGGCGCGGAAATTCCAAATCCCGGAGGATGCGGAAATCCGGCTGGCACGCTTCGCCGCGCTGTTTGAGGATCAAACGAAGGCGCGACCTTTCACCATTGAGCCATCCAATTTTGCGACGTTTGCGAAGGACGGGGATGGGGCGCGGCTGGAGGCCTGGCTGGTGCGGCAGAAATTTGCCCTGACGCATCGAAATGAAGGCGGCCCCGATGGCAACCTCTTTCAGCTTGAGCGCGAATAGCGTTTCATTAGACGTCGGCCATGCACACTCATCCCCGAGGATTCTGGAAAACGCTGGAGGCATTTGCGGAATCGCATCCGCCGGCGGCAGTGCTGGCGTCCTGGCGGCATTACACAGGACCGGAGTTCGGGACGATGGGAAATTTTCTGCGGGCTTCGGCGCAACTGGCGCAAATGTATCCCTGTCTTTCGGAAACCGGTTGTGGAGATCCACATGAAGTGGTGGCGTTGGACGATGGCCGCTGGCTGGCGCGCAGTCAGGAAGATATGCGTTATTGTCCGGCCATCTGGCTGACCGAGGCGGAGCTGGCGCTGTATGAATTGGACACGGAACGCCTGGGCGGTGAGTTGTGCCGCGTGCTGGGATTTGAGCCGGCAGCGACCATTGGCGCGAGTGAGTCGGCCCCGAAACTTTGGTTGGTGGGCACGCACTTGGCGACGCGGTCGCCGGTGTATCTGGCCTTGTGCCCGAATGAAGGCCAATTGGTTTTGCATCTGCAATGCCTGTTCTCGGTGTGCCAGGAGCCATTTATTTTACTCGCGCCGACGGCGCGGCATCGGTCTGAATTGATTGGGGCGATGTTGCAACGTGAACGGTGCGCCTTCATTCCGCTGGCCCCGTGTCTAGCGCCCGACGGCGCGGGGTTTCGGCTGATTGCACCGGTGGCGCCGGTGTTGGATCGGTTCGCGGCCGGGATGGTGACCGGCGATGGCTTGGTCAAGACGGTCGAACGGATTGACCGGAACATCGAGGCAGTGGCCCAGGACAAATACGATCTCCGCCAAGAGAACGCGGAACTGCGGCAGTTGAACAAGGAGGGGTATTTCAATTTTGCCGTGCGCGTGAACGGCGAGGATTTTCTGGTTTTCGCCGTCATAATGGCGCTGGGCAACCGCAAAGCGGCGGCCGACCATTTGAAAATTCCGGCGCGCACACTTTATCATCGCGTGGACCAATGGGCCGGGCGCGGCAAGGATTACCAACTCATGATGCGCTACCTCGAATGGCGCAAACGCAGTTCCCGCCATCTCAAGGTGGAACTGAATCCCTCCCTGCAATCCGGCGAATCCGGCGATGCCCCCGAAAATCCCGAGACGATGGCCGACGTGCTGACGGAGATCAAAGCGGCGGATAATCGCGATTATCCGGCGCTGCTGGCGGACGTGCTGCAGGCGTTGCAACGCCAGAACAGCGGCAATTGGACGATGGTGCGCAATGAACTCGTGGAGATGATCCAGGACGAGGTCTGATGGCAAAATTTTTGGCAACTTTCTAAATAGTTGCAATTCACTCCCCCTCAAGGGTTAGCGTTACGCTAACCCTCTTTTTTTGCCCATTTTTGGCAACTTTCCCGACTTCTGCCGGGGCGAATGGTTCGCCACGGAAACCAAAGAATCGTATGGCAGAAAATCGAAGAATGGCGGCGGCACGCGTGCTCAAAGGGGTCACTCAGCGACAACTCGCGGAACTGGTCGGCACCCGGGAGATCGAGATTTCCCGCATCGAAACCGGCCGGTGTGAGCCGGACCGGCAATTGAAGGAGAAGATCGCCGCCGTCCTGGAGAAACCCACCTTCGAACTC
>CAIXPZ010000282.1 GCA_903921455.1 uncultured Verrucomicrobia subdivision 3 bacterium
ATGACCGGACAGCAGTTTTATCCAGTTTTTAAAATAGTGAAATCGCGGTCATCAAAAACTAAACGGGACAGCAGTGATCAGGGTTATTCCAATGTCTTTGGGATTTATGCCAACAACTCGCTGGTGCTGGGGCTTTCGACCAACGGCGTGCTGGTCAATGGCAACTTACAGGCCAGCGGCCTTTCCCTCGGTGGTAACGAGTCCATCAGCAGTGATGGCAACGGCGGCATTCAGTTGAACAGCGGCAACGGCAACGCTGATCTGACCATCAACAATCTGACGCTGAACGGTGACACGATCCAATTTCCCGCCCAGTCCGGCGGGAACCTCAAAGTGGGCACTAACGGAGATTTTGTGTTTGATAACAATGTGCGCATCACCTCGCTGGGCAACATCACCTTGCCCGTGCCCGGCGGCAGCGTCGCCATCAGCGCCAACAGCCAAGGCATCAATGTGGCCGGCATCAACATCAGCGCCACGAACGGCATCATCCTGCCCGCGTCCGACCGCAATCGTTCCATCACCGCCACCACCAGCGGCATTATTATTGATGGTATCAGCCTTAATCAAAACACCATCATTCTGCCAAACGATCACGGCAGTCCCACGACCATTTCGACTTTCAGTCAGGGATTGAACATTAATAGCAGTGTTTATGGGACGAGTTTTGTCACGACCAGCGACCGGAACGTGAAGGAGCAATTCAAGCCGGTAGATTCCCGCGAGGTTCTGGAGCGGGTGGCGAGCCTGCCCATCACCAGTTGGAATTTCAAACAAGACGCCAACACGCGGCACATCGGCCCGATGGCGCAGGATTTTTACTCGGCCTTCAATGTCGGCACGGACGACAAGCACATCGCCACCGTGGATGAAGACGGCGTGGCGCTGGCGGCGATTCAGGGGTTGAATGAGAAGCTGAAAGAAAAGGACGCCGAGATTGCTGCTTTGGCCAAGCGGCTGGCGGATCTGGAAACGCTGCTGAAATCTTCGCTCCAAACCAAGTGAGACCACAGATGAAATATATTCTGTCACTCCTGTTGGTCTTGGTATCCGCCGCTGGGTTTGCCCAAAGCAGCCCCCACTTTGCCATCACCCGCAGCGTGATTGCCGGCGGTGGCGGCACGACGTCTAGCGCCAGCAGCCGTTTCCGCCTGGACAGCACTGTCGCGCAGCCGCTGGCGGCCGTGCCCGCCAGCGCGCGCTTTTCCATTCAAGGCGGATTTTGGATTGTGCCCGCGCCCATTCTTTTTGGCCCCACCGCCGTGGGCACTAATTTTCTCGTGTCCATCCAGAGCGAACCCGGCAAGACCTACACGGTGCAATACTTGAACGCGCTCGGTTCCGGCTGGCAAAGCCTGCCCACCGTGGCCGGCACCGGCGGCATCCTCACCGTGACCAATGGCGGGGCGGGCAGCTCGCAGCGCTTTTACCGGCTCATCGCCCAGTAAGTTTTTACCCCCGCTTTCCATGATCGAAGATCGCGACTACATGCGCCAGCCGGAATACCAAGAGCCGCGCTGGACGCCGCGCTGGCGTTTTCAATGGTCGTGGACCGTGGCGCTACTGGTGACCTACGCAGTGGTGTTCCTCGCCGAAAAGATATTTCCCGGCAGCAACTTTTTTCAAGGGCATGACATCCTTACCAAGGCCGGTCTCGACATCTATCCGGGCTATCTGCCACTGAGCCTGCAGGGTTTGGAGCATGGCTTTGTCTGGCAGTTGGTGACTTATCAGTTCATGCATGCCAGCTGGATGCACCTGCTGCTGAACAGTTGGGTGATTTACATGTTCGGGAGGGAAGTGGAAGCCATGCTGGGCGGCAGAAAGTTTCTCGTCCTCATGTTTACCAGCGGCATGGTCGGCGGCGTGTTGCAGGTGTTGGTGGCGTGGGCGTGGCCGCTATACTTCGGCGGTTCGGTGGTGGGCGCGTCGGCGTGCGGCTTCGGCCTCATTGCGGCTTATGCGATGCTGTTTCCCGAGCGCGAGTTAACCATGTTGATCCTGTTTGTCATCCCGGTGCACATGCGGGCAAAGACGCTGCTCATCGGTTCGGCGGTGCTGGCGGTGACTGGCTTTGCTTTTCCCACCGCCATTATGCCGGGCGTGGCGCACGCGGCGCATCTCGGCGGCATGGCGATGGGCTGGTTCTTCGTGCGCAAGATTTTGCAGGGTGACTGGTCGCGGCTGGAAGGCGCGTTGCGGCCGGCGGAAAAAATCCGGCCGCGCCGGCCGGCGCCGGCCCCGTTGGAGAACAAGGCCGCCGCCGGTTTTGTGGAAAGTGAAGTGGATTCCATATTAGACAAGATTTCCGCGCACGGCATCCAGAGCCTCACTTCGCGCGAACGGGAAATCCTTGAAGCCGCCCGCAAGCATATCAAGCGTTGAACCCCAGCCCCGACATCGCCGCCAGAAGGCGTCGCCGCGCCATGCAGATGCTGGTGTTTTGCACGCTGCTGTGGGCCTTGAGTTTTCCCGCGATGAAAGCCCTGGCGCTCACACAGCAGGGACTGCTACCGCAAACCGGCAGCTGGTTCTTCAGTTCCTTGAGTGTGACTTATCGCTTTGGCATTGCGGGCATCATCATGCTGCTGCTCGGTTTCCGGCAATTGCGAAGCTTGCGCCGGCTGGAAATAGAGCAGGGGATGCTCCTGGCGGGGTTTGGCGGCGTGGGGATTTTGTTCCAGATGGACGGACTGGCTTACACCTCCGCGTCCGTCTCGGCCTTTCTGACGCAAGGCTACTGCGTCTTCATTCCGCTCTGGCTCGCCCTGGTGCATCGGCAATGGCCGTCGCGAAAAACCTTCATGTGCATCGTGCTGGTCGTGGCGGGCGTCGCCGTGCTGGCCGGTGTGAACGCGCATTCACTCAATCTCGGCCGCGGCGAAATCGAAACGCTGATCGCTTCGCTCCTCTTCACCGGCCAAATCCTCGGCCTCGGGCATCCGCGCTACGCGGCGAACCGCCCGTTGTGTTTCACCACCGTCATGCTGATCGGCATCGCGCTGGTGAGCGCGCCTTTCGTCGTCGCCACGGCGCCGGATGCGGCGGCGTGTCTGAAAGCCTACGCATCGCCGGCGGCATGCGGATTTCTGGCGATCATCATTGTGTTCTGCACGCTGGGAGCCTTCACCCTGATGAATGTCTGGCAACGCCACGTCACGGCGACCGAGGCGGGCTTGATCTACTGCGCGGAGCCGGTCTTCGCGAGCCTGCTCGCGCTGTTTCTGCCGGCAATCTTTTCCAGTTGGGCCGGCATTGATTATCCCAATGAATCCGTCACGACCCGCCTGGTCATCGGCGGCGGCTTCATCACAGCGGCAAACGTGTTACTACAATCGCGCTGGCTGGAGGGGAAGTCTGTGAATCGTGCCTTGTGAAAGGGCAGCCCCGACGGCGAGTTCCAGATGCGACGATTTAACATTTCAACGATTCAACATTTCCCTTATTCTTTCTGCCATGATTACGCGCTATTCGCGCCCCGAAATGCGGGCGATTTGGACGGACGAAAACAAGCTTAAGATCTGGTTGCAGATTGAGCTCCTCGCCAGCGAAGCGCTGGTGAAAGAGGGCGTCGTCCCCGCCAAGGATTTCAAGAAGATCAAAGCTGGCTGCGAAAAATGGTTCGCCGACCTGCCCGGACTCGTCACCCGCCAGCGTGAATTGGAAAAGACCCTCAACCACGACGTCATCGGCTTCACCACCGCCGTGGCCGAAGCCATCAACGACAACGCGAGCCGCTGGTTTCATTTCGGGCTCACCAGCAGTGATGTGGGCGACACCTGTTACGCCGTGCAGATGATGCAATCGGCGGACATCCTCATTGCCGACGTGAAAGCGGTGCTGCCGGTCATCGCCCGCCGCGCGAAGGAACACAAGTTCACGCCCTGCATGGGCCGCAGCCACGGCATCCACGGCGAACCCACTACCTTCGGCCTCAAGCTCGCGTTGATGTATGATGAATTCAAACGCGCCCTCCGCCGCTTGGAATCCGTCCGTGATGTAGTCGCCGTCGGCAAGATTTCCGGCGCCGTCGGCACGAGCGCGCATTTGTCGCCGCGCGTTGAGGCGTTCGTTTGCAAAAAGCTCGGCATCCAACCCGCGCCCATCGCCACGCAAGTGGTGCAGCGCGACATCCACGCCGAATTCCAACTTGCCATGGCGCTGGTCGGCGCGAGCATCGAACGTTGGGCGGTGGAGTTCCGTCATTTGCAACGCACCGAAGTACTCGAAGCGGAAGAGCCATTCACCAAGGGGCAGAAAGGTTCCAGCGCCATGCCGCACAAGCGCAACCCCATCACCTGGGAGCGCCTCACCGGCCTCGCGCGCGTGTTGCGCGGCAACGCGATGGCGTCGCTGGAAAACGTCGCCCTCTGGCACGAGCGCGATATTTCGCATTCATCCGTCGAGCGCATCATCTTTCCCGACAGCTGTACGCTGCTCGATTACATGTTCGGCCTGCTCACGCGCCTGATGGATGGCATCGTCGTCTATCCCGCGAACATGAAGAAGAACCTCGGCCTCTCGCTCGGCATGTGGAACAGCCAGACGATCCTGCTTGCGCTCATCAAGAAAGGGCTCACGCGCGAAGCCGCCTACAAGATCTGCCAGGACGCGGCGATGAAGACGTGGGAAGTGAAACACGCCGGCCGCGACGACGCGGATTTTGTGGAGCAGCTCAAGCTCGACGCCGAAGTGAAAAAGCTCTTCAAAAAGGGCGAACTCGAAGCGCTCTGCTCGCTGGATTTCCACTTCAAAGAAGTGAATAACCGTTTTCGCAAGCTCGGACTTTAGCCGCAAATAGACGCGTAAAACCGATTTTAGCCCTTATTTTGCAATGGTGTATTGCGTTTTGCTGAATACCGGTTAGACTGGGTTCAGACAGATTCAAACCGGATACAAATATTCAAAACGTGGCAACACATGGCAACACGCGTTTCACTCTCAAAATGCAAGGTTCGCGGCCAATCCTTCTGGCGGGTCCGGTGGCACGAGCAGGGCAGGGCGCGCCGTAAATTCTTTTCCGCCAAGGCGGCCGCGGAAACCCACGCGGCGCAGATCCGTGGCGACCTCGTCGGCCCGCGCCAGCGCTTCGCGGCCCTCACGCAGGCGGATCAGGAAAGCTTGATGTCGGCCTGGGATGAGTCCCGGCGGCGCGGCGTGGATTTGGTGGGCGCGATTTTCCACGCCAAGGACACCGTCAAAACCTCCGCCCCCATCGGCGAGGTCATCACCGAGCTGATTGCCGCCAAACGCGCCAGCGGACTTTCGGCCCGTTACCTGAATAATCTGGAAACCATTTTAAAAGGGTTCGCGAAGGGCAGGGAGCGGCTGCCCATTTCACAGATCACGCTGGCCGAGGTGGAGCGCTATCTGGACGCACATAAGCCGGTATCGCGCCCCACGTATCGGGGGCGGGTGTCGAGTCTCATCGGTTTTGCCAAACGGCGCGGCTACTATCACGAATCGAATCCCTGTGAGAATCTGGAACCCATCAAACTGCCGCCGGTGCTACCCACCACCCTGACCGTTCCGCAGGTCCGTGACTGTTTGAAATGGTTCCGAAAAAATCCCCGTTCGCTCGCCTGGTTCATCCTGTCCACGTTCGCCGGCCTGCGACCCGAAGAGGCGGACCGGACCGAGTGGAGCGCGATCAACTTTGCCGAGGGCTTTATCAAAGTCGAGGCCCAGACCAGCAAGATCCGGCAGCGCCGCGTTGTTTATCCCATGCCCATGGTTTTCCGGTGGTTGAAATTGGCGAAAAAGTTTAAAGCCGAACTGCCCATTTACCGCGTCACGCGGATTTGGGATTTGAAAAAACTCCGAAAACCTTTGAAGCTCAAACGCTGGCCGTCGGACTGCACCCGCCACACCGCCGCCAGCATGTGGCTGGCGCATAGCGGCTCGGCGGAAAAGGTCGCCACCGCCCTCGGCCATTCCGAAAGTGTCCTGCGCAAACATTACATGGCCCTTGTCACCAAGGCCGACGCCGAGAAATTCTGGTCGCTCGCGCCCTGATGCCGGAATAAAAATCCCGCTCGCCAGTCCCGCCATGCCTGTTTAATCTTCGCGCCATGCCGCCCGACGCCACCTTTGAGTCTTTTGAAAAAGAACTTAACCGTCTCGTCGAATCCTTCGGCCAGCGCCTCCAGGAACTGAAAAAGCCCGGTTACGCCGAAGCGCAGTTGCGCGATGATTTCCTGAATCCCTTTTTCCGCGCCCTCGGCTGGGACATGGAAAACCGCGCCGGCCTCATCCAGCGCGAGCGCGAAGTCGAGATCGAGAGCGCCACCCAGATCGGCGGCGGTCGCAAGCGCGCTGATTACCTGTTCCGCGTGGACAAGCGCGACCGCTTCGTCTGCGAGGCCAAAAAACCTGCCGAGGAACTCCACGCCCGCTACGCCTTCCAAGCCAAACGCTACGCCTGGAACAAGGGCGTCTGGGTGGCCATCCTCACCGATTTCGAGGAATTCAAAATCTATCTCGTCGGCGGCAAGCCCCACCTCGACGAGCCGCAGGTGGGCGAATGGAAAAGCTGGCACTTCAAAGAATACCCGGCCAAGGCCCGCGAGCTGTGGGACCTGCTCGCGCGCGACCGCATCGCCGCCGGCAGCATCGACGCCGCCCTGGAAGCGCTCCCGAAAAAAGCCGCCGGCACCGGCAAGGCCCGCCAGCCTTGGCTCATCAAGCCCGACCGCAATCGCGCCCTCGACACCGATTTCCTGGAATTCCTCGACGAGACCCGCCGCGACCTCGCCTCGGACATCTACAAAAACAACGACCACGGCGAACTGCTCGCCGGCAACCGGCTCACCGAGGCCTGCCAGCGCGTCATTGACCGCATTCTATTCCTGCGCATCTGCGAAGACCGCGATATTGACACCGGCCGGAAGCTGCAGGCCATCGTGGATACCTGGCGCAAAAACGCCGGTGATCCCGACACCGGCCGCCGCGCCCACCAGCAGCCGTTTGAAATGCACGACCAGCCGCCCGCCAGTCCGGTCGCTGCCGGCCCGCGTGCCCCTGCGGATTCACTCTGGAGCGCCGTCGTCCGCCATTTTCGCGCCCTCGACCGCCGCCCGCCCACGACCGTGCCGTTTTTCAATGGCAACCTCTTCAAGCCGCACTTTACCGAAACCCTCGTCATCGGCGACGAATGGCTCGCCGGCTTCATCGGCGATTTGAGCGACGACGCATCGCCCTACCTCTTCAACGTCATCGACGTGGAAATTCTCGGCAGCGTCTATGAGCGCTTTCTCGGCAAGGTCGTCCGCCCCCAGGGCCGCGGCATCACCATCGAGGAAAAGCCCGAAGTCCGCAAAGCCGGCGGCGTCTATTACACCCCGCGCTACATCGTGGATTACATCGTCGAGCAGACCGCCGGCAAATTGCTGGATGCCATTTCCCAACCTGGTAGCAGCCGACGTGAGGAGGCTCCAACCAGTTCCGGTGTGAACGAAAGCCAGGGATTCGTCGCCCTCAAAGATTTCGAGAAACAAACCTCCGCCCTGCGCCTGCTCGATCCCGCCTGCGGTTCCGGCTCCTTCCTCATCCGCGCCTTCGAGCGCGTCTGCGAGCACTGGCTCCGCTGGCTCACCCTCCAATTGCCGGATAAAGCCGGGGCCGCCGAGCCCGTGGATTGGGAAAAACACCAGCAGAAACCCGTCGGCGCCAGGATTGACGCCCCCCGGCTCAAGGACGACCGGGCCGACTGGCTCAAGCGCCACCGCCAGCTCTGCTGGCTGGATGAATCCACCGGCGACCTCCATCTCACCATCCATCTCAAGCGCCTGATTCTGACCCACAACATTTACGGCGTGGATCTGGACGCCGCCGCCGTGGAGGTCACCCAGCTCTCGCTCTACCTCAAGATGCTGGAGAACGAGACCCGCACCACCCTCCAGCGCCAGCGCGAACTCCTGAGTGACGAGGCCGACATCGCCCTCCTGCCGCCCTTGCAGGACAACATCAAGCATGGCAACTCCCTCATCGCCTCCGACTTCTCCATGATGCCCGAAGAACTCGTGCGCGTGCACGCCTTCGACTGGCCGGTCCAATTCGCCGCCATCATGAAAGCCGGCGGCTTCGACGCCGTTGTCGGCAATCCGCCTTACAGAATGTTGCAGCCACACAACACAGAGGAACAAGAGTTGCAGTATTTGAAAGAGAACTACGTTGCAGCAGAATTCAAGATTGAACTCTTCCATCTGTTTTTACAAAGGGGCGTATCGTTGCTAAAGAAGTATGGCTATCACGGGCATATTGTCCCAACAACGCTACTGAATAATGTGTATGCCGAAAGTCTTCGACGTTGGTTAATGGAGCGATGCGTCATCCAAAACATTTCCGTTGCTGAGGGGCGCGTGTTTGAGGATGCGGACGTTCATACGTCAGTAATTATTTTCAGAAGCGAACCAAGCGACAAAGTGCGAATGGAGCATGACGTTCTGACGACTTCTGATCTTTCAGAGAATTTTACCAAATCGCCGACCAATTTCACTTGCACGAAGCAAAAACGATTTACCGCGTTGCCCGGTGCAAATTGGAACATACTATTGAACGAAAGCAATGCGCCTCTCTTTGAAAAACTAAATGCCAAATGTGTTCCGTTGGAAAAGGTGAGCAAGATCAATCGTGGTCTGATTACTGGCGATCGGGAGAAGTATTTTTCAGCGCAAAAACTCACCGCAAAACACAAACCGATTCTTGCTGGTGCGGATGTCCACCGTTACTCCACGAACCCGTCTTCGGAATTTGTTTTGTTTGAACGTCCCAAAACATCTGGAGGTTGCTGGGATTCTGATGTTCATCTTGCACCGCATAAAATAGTCATTCGTCAGATAGGCGTTGCGCCAACCGCAAGCGTCATTACCGAGCCGATTGCCGTGACAGGAAACATTTTCACGGTGATGGCAAGTTCGCTAGAGGAGGAGAAATATCTTCTGGCGATAATCAACTCGAAGCTCACGGCTTATTTCTGGCGAATAATGTTTGCTGATTTCAAATCATCATTTCCGCAAGTTACGATATTCAGCCTTTCTCAAGTTCCAGTTCGGAAAATTGATTTGAAAAAAGCCCGCCGACAAAGCACGCCACGACAAACTCGTGGCGCTGGTGGATAAAATGTTGGGTTTGATGCCCAAACTGCGCGCGGCCACGGCAGATTCGGAAAAAGCCGTGCTGCAAAACGCCGTCACCGCCACCGACCAGCAAATCGACGCCCTGGTCTATGAACTTTACGGCCTGACGCCGGAGGAAATCAAACTCGTGGAGGGCGGGCAGTGAAATACGGAACTTCAGCCGAAGTGCTCAAGCCGTTGGCAGAATTGGCCTTGCCTGATCCGCGCTTTCAATATGAATGTCTTCAATCGGCGAACGGCGAGCGACCTTTAAACGCTGAGGATATACGCGAACGGCTTGAGAGTTGTTCCCGCCTGCATGGCGAAGTGCCTGAGCGCATTCGAACGCAATTTGAAGTGGCGCGAAACCTGATGCTCTACGCCTACTACGTTTTTGAATTTCAAACGCAGGCTCAACTTCAAGCCTATGCCGCGCTGGAGTATGCCTTGGGCGAGAAATTTGGTTATCCGGCTCGCGAGGTCAAGCGTGGCGAAGAAATCAAAAAAATTCCACTCATGCTCAAGGAGCTTTTGCGTATGGCCGTGGCAGAAAAAATGATTGTGCCGGAGCGCTTGCCCTCCTTTGAATATGCCAACCAAAGACGCCAGTGGTTTGCCAAATTTTATGGCGGAGAGTATGTGCCGTTGACGCCGGAAGAATGGATCTCCCTGAGCCAGAATCATATTACTCATTTGCGCAACCATATCGCCCACGGCAAACCGTTTCTCCACCTCTCAAGTGCGTTTAGTCGTATGCGGCTGACGGTCCACGCCTAGTTTCCGCCGATGGCCTATGAGACCATGGCCAGATGGAAACATCAAAAACTGAAACCGGCCAGCGACGTTTAACTTCTAAACAGCGGCAGCGATTGCTGGCAAAATTTTACCAA
>CAIXPZ010000283.1 GCA_903921455.1 uncultured Verrucomicrobia subdivision 3 bacterium
GCCGCCGACGGCACGGTGACTTACTGCAACGACGCCGCCGAGAAGCTGGCGGCGGCGCTGGGAAAGGAACATCCGCGGCAAATCCTGCCGGAACAGTTCGCGCAAATCGTCGGCGACTGTCTGGCCGCCAGTCGGCCCAAGACCGGCCTGCTCACGAAGGTGGATCATCACACCATCAGTTGGTCGTTCAACCCGCTGCCCGCGAGCGGCGTCGTGCATTGCTACGGCGAAGACATCACGGCGCGGTTGAGTCTGGAGGCGCAGTTGCTCCAGTCCGAAAAGATGAAGACCTTCGGCCAGTTCGCCGCCGGCATCGCGCATGATTTCAACAACATGCTGACCATCATCCAGGGCCACGCCAGCAAACTGCTCACCGACCCCGCGCTGTCGCCCGAGATGAAGGAATCGCTCACGCAGGTTTATACCGCCGGCGACCGCGCGGCGCGGCTGACGCGGCAGTTGCTCCTGACCAGCCGCAAGAATGTCATGCAGCCCAAGCTGCTCGACCTCCGCGAAGTCGTGGGCAGCACCAGCCAGATGCTCGAACGACTCGTCGGCGAGACTATTGCGCTCCAATTCAAAAGCCCGCACGTCCTCCCGCTGGTCCACGCCGACCAGAGCATGATCGAGCAGGTCGTCATGAACCTCGCCAGCAACGCCCGCGACGCCATGCCCGACGGCGGCACACTGGTTATCGAGATTGCCGAAACCATGGTCGGCCCGGAACACGCGGAGATCAATCCTGAAGCCCGCTCCGGTCATTTCGTCAAACTGGAAGTCACCGACACCGGCTGCGGGATGGACGAAACCACCCGCGCCCGCATCTTCGAGCCGTTTTTCACCACCAAGGATATCGGCAAGGGCACCGGCCTCGGCCTCGCCACCGTTTTCAACATCGCCCGCCAGCACAACGGCTGGGTGGAAGTTTTGAGTCGGCCCGGCTGCGGCTCCACCTTCGGAGTTTATTTGCCCGCCCACACGCAGCCGTTGCCGCGTTTTCAGGCGGCGGCTCCAGAAGCGGTTTTGCCCACCGCCGGCGGCTGCGAGTGCATCCTGATTGTGGAAGACGAGGAGATGCTGCGCGAGCTGGCGCGGGAAATCCTCAAGGACGCCGGCTACCAAATTCTCGAAGCCGCGTCGGGTCGCGAGGCGCTGGCCGTCTGGGAACAGCATTCGGGCACGATTGATTTGCTCCTCACCGACATGGTGATGCCCGAAGGCGTTTCCGGCAGCGAACTGGCCGAACGGCTGGTGGCTGGCGCGCCGGAACTCAAGGTCATCTACATGAGCGGTTACACTTCCGAGGACGTCAGCCCTGATCTGCTGCAGCGCACCAACGCCAGCTTCATCCAGAAACCTTACGGCCACGCCGAACTCACCAAAGTCGTCCGCGAGTGTCTGGACAAGGGCGGCAACTAAAACATTTCCGAAAGTTCTGCTCGACAATTTCTCCCGGCAGTTTCAAATGGTTCCCGGCATGGGCAACAAAATCAAACGCATCGGCATCCTCACGGCGGGCGGCGACAGCCCCGGCCTCAACGCCGCCATCCGGGGCGTCGGCAAAACCGC